>JBEAPR010000136.1:0-53280 GCA_041164265.1 Bacteroidota bacterium
ATTGAGTTAATTTTTATTTGGGAATTTAGTTCAGCGGTTTCCCCAACCAGTTTAGGAGGCTCGGCAGTTGCTTTTTTTATCTTATCCAAAGAAAAACTAAGTGTAGCCCATACCGCAACTATTGTGCTGTATACCATTGTTTTAGATAGCTTTTTCCTCTTGGGGACGCTTCCCATACTTTACCTTATTTTCGGAAGCTCTATTATACGACCAGACGAAATCGGTAATTGGGGACTTTATTTCACATTTGCTTATCTGCTAATGACTTTTTACAGTGCTGCTTTTTTCTATGGCTTATTTTTTAATCCTCAGGAACTGAAAAGACTTCTTTTTTGGATATCAAAATTTAAGGTACTTCAAAATTTGAAAAATAAAATCAAACAATTAGGGGATGATATTATAATGGCTTCTCAGGAACTTTCAAAAAAACCTTTATCCTTCCACTTCAAATCAGGTCTTAGTACCATAATTGCATGGATGAGCAGGTTTGTTCTGTTGATTTGTATTATGATTGCTTTTTTACCAGATTTATCATTGCGACCAATGGTTCAATTTGAATTATATGCAAGACTTCAGTCCATGTTTTTTGTAATTGCATTTAGCCCAACCCCTGGTGGAGCAGGTCTTATTGAATTACTTTTCAATGGTTTTTTAACGGATTATATACAGACCAATACCTCAACTACCATCATTTCAACAATTTGGCGGATGCTGTCCTACTATTTATACCTGATAGTAGGTGCTTTTATTATTCCTAATTGGCTTCAAAAGGTTTGGAAGAAATCTCCTGCACAACCATAACCTATGTCTATAAAAGAAACTCGATGGAGATTGTTGCTTGGAGCTGAATCTGAAAATCCTTCAGCTTCATCTGAATCTCTGCATATACTTCAACCAGGTTCAGCAGATTCAGAAATTGATGAGGTACTAGAACAGTTATATGATAAGGGTAAAAGGTCTGGTGGCTTAGGTGATTCCAATCTATCCATAAATAAATGGGTGTCAAAAATTAGACTACATTTCTCAAAGTCGGTAGTAAAAATTATTCAAAAAGATGCACTTAATATACTAGGGGTTAAACAAATGCTGCTTGAACCAGAGACCCTAGAAAGCTTAGAATCCGATGTAAATTTGGTCTCCCAATTAATTGCCCTAAAAGATATGATGCCTGAGAAAACACTTCGCACAGCAAGAACAGTAGTCGAAAAAATAGTATATGATATTCAAAAAAAATTAAAATGGAAACTACAAAAAGCAGTACAAGGAAGTTTAAATATAGGGAATCCTAAAACCAACCACTTAAAACTAAATGACATACACTGGCAAAAAACCATACTTAAAAACCTCAAAAACTTTAATCCAAAATTGAATGCCATCATTCCTGAAAAGATTTTTGGGTTCGGTAAAAAAACCAACAAAATGAATGAATTGGTCTTATTGGTAGACCAAAGCGGATCTATGGGTAACTCCCTGGTTTTTTCATCTATTACTGCTGCCGCATTGGCTTCATTGCCAAGTTTAAAAACGCATTTAATATCCTTTGATGCTCAGGCTGTTGATCTAACTCCCTACATTAACGATCCCGTTAGTTTGCTATTCGCCGCTCAACTTTCCGGTGGAACTGATATTGGAAATGCATTGGCTTTTGCCCACTCCAAAATCCAAAATCCCAAAAAAACAACTCTTATTTTAATCTCTGATCTCTTTGAAGGTGGTGATGAAAAAGAAATGTATAAATACTTTGCTTTACTAAAGCATTTACAAGTCAACGTCATAATATTACCGGCCCTAGATGACAAAGGAATCCCCGCTTTTGACCACTCAGTAGCAAAAATTTTAGCTCAAATGGAAATACCTGTTTTCGCCTGTACACCAGACCATTTACCTGATTTATTAGCGATTACCCTTTCAAATAAAAATTTATTTGAAATTTCAGATTGGGGGGTTGGTATTCAAAGAAAAAATTAACTATATTTAACTCTCTCCCTTTGCTGTTTACCAGCAAATCCAAATGATAATGATTAATACTGTTCACCAACATTTAGTTGAGTGCATCCTCAGTATGACTGATGTCACATGGGTAAACGGAGTAATTGACAATTTATCCGGAGCGCATATTGAAGATGTCAAAGAGGCTTATAGAGATAAATTGGAATTATTTGAAGAAGCGTTTAGCTTTCTTAAAAATGATGGTAAATTAATTATCTTAATCTGTGATTGTTGCGGTGACGAATACCTTTTTTTGACAGATAGAGAATTATATGCAAGTTTTCATTTTAATGAAAGAAATCAATATAACTTCAGTATGAATTAAATGCCCTCAGAACTCAAAGCCCTATCACCGATACTCCAACAGCTCAAAACTTCTTCAGCTCCTCACGCAGAAAAATTCGAAGAAATCATCCGAATTTTTTACCTGATTATAAATGAGCTCACCTCCGATAATTGGATTCGTTTTAAGAATTTCTATGCGCGATTTAAATTTTTTCTAAATCGTTATTTGTCTGATGATGCTCAAAGGAAAGAATTAGATGCATTCCGAAAGTTTATACGATTTGAGGCTAGAAATTGCGCTGATTCCGAAGCATTTGAAAATGCCTGGTTTATTTTGCAAAGGATGGTTGATGTTGATAAAAAATCAATGGAGAATTTACCCACTCCTTTTTTCTTTTCATCCAAAATCAACCCAAAAACAACATTAGATGATTTTACGGCATTGACAGATCAAATAATCTCTGGAATTCACCCGACTATCTGTGTCCATAATATTGAGGATTTAACCACAACTATAAAAATACAAATTCAAAACCCAGAACTACACTACCTTGAAAAAGTACTGAAAAAAGGACATTTGGTTAAATTTCTTCATCTGGAATCCACTAATAATCTGTTTGTGGCAACCGCCCAAACTTTAATTGTAATTGAACCCGATTTTCTATTGGACGCCTCAGCAATCAGTGCTTGTTTCCACCAAAATGGGGCGAATAGTAATTACTACTTTTTAAATAAATTAACAAAATCTCTCCCCAAAGAGCCAGCATTTAAAGGGATACTAATCGGGCAAATTCTTGATGAGATGGTAAGAAATCCACAATTTTTTGAATTGGATACTACTATGCAAGATGAAATTATTAAAAACCCTATATCTGCATTAAGGATTGGTCCACAAGGCTTAAATAGAATTAAGGAATCTATAAAAAACGAGCATCTTGATTATCTTCAAAAACTAGCAAAAGATCAACAAGACAAAAAAGTATGGATAGAACCGACATATTTTTCCTCGATTTATGGCATTCAGGGAAGGATCGACCTTCTTTATGAAATAACGGAAAATGAAGGAAAAAATATTGTAGAACTAAAAAGTGGAGGTCCAACAAATCCTGATTTATCCATAGCCAGAGAGAACCACAAAATGCAAGCAGTGTGCTATGATATGGTTTTGGAAAGCACCTATACTAATGTTTCAAAAAACAATGTTGCAGTGTTTTATTCAAAAAAAACAGATTTCAATTTATCTCCTTATCGATATATAGTCAGTGAATATCAAGAAAAATCAGCAGTTCTTAAAATAAGGAACGAGATCGTCAGTAAAATTTTAGCCATTTCGCAAAAAGATTATTCCACACTAAATGAATTGCTAAATCCGAATTTTGCTATCAACCTCCCAATGTATTTGATTTCTCATTTGGAAGAAATACAAAAATACCTTTCCAAAGCTTCTGTAACCAGAATCTATTTTCAAGAGTTACTTTCCTTTATTCTTCGAGAACTCATTATTGCCAAAACAGGAACTGGTCGCGGAGAAGAAGAAGGCAAAAAAGAAAATGGTTTTGCCTCTCTTTGGTTGGATAATCTTATCTCTAAAAAGGACCATTTTCAAATTATTCCCGATCTCAAAATAACTCATGTAGAGCAAACTACTGCAACCATCACCGTTCACTTTCCCGAAATACCTCATTCCTTTAGAGTGGGAGATTTGATAATTTTTTATCCTAAAACCAAATATGGATACGATGCACTCAAAAATCAAATCCTAAAAGGAAACATAAAATCTCTTTCCAATAATGAATTAGAAATTTCGCTTTATAACCAACAAATGGATTATTCCTATCTAGATCAATACAACCACTGGGCAATAGAACCAGATATGTACGAAAACAATTATTGGAGCATCTGTTCCGGTCTTATTAACATTTTAAAATGCAACCCTGAAAAAAAAGAACTTTTACTCGGACATAAAGAACCTAGATGGAGGCCCATAGATTATACCTCAGTAAATACTCTTAATGATAATCAAAATGAAATTTTACGGCTAGCATTAACCGCTCAGGATTACTTCTTGTTGCAAGGCCCTCCAGGAACTGGTAAAACCAGTATGTTTCTCCTCCATTTTGTAAGAAAAACTTTATCTCAAAAAAACCTTCCAAATGTTTTTGTATTGGCATTCACCAATAAAGCAGTGGACAAAATTGTAGAAACATTTAATAGCCCTAGGCAAGGTGAACCAATACCCTTTATTAGGTTCGGTAATCGCAATCTTAAAGACCCCAATAATTTTATCGAAAAAACAAAAAAAGAGCCGTTTGATTCTTGGGCGAAACTATTAAAAAATAACCATCTATTCGTTTCTACTGTGTCTTCCTTTCACAATAACTGGATGGAATGGAAAGAATTTATTTCTTTCGATCTTTTAGTGGTAGATGAAGCTTCCCAACTTACTGAAGCTGATCTTGCAGGCATTGTCGTTCTTTTCAAAAAATTTATTCTCATTGGGGATCACAAACAACTACCTGCAGTAGTAACTCAGAGTGAAAATTCAACTTTGGTCACAAATTCAATTCTAAACAAATTAGGTATTCACGATTGGAGAACCAGTCTTTTCGAAAGGTTATATCGAAATGCCTCTTCAAAAAATTGGAGCCATGCTTTTGGTCAATTAACTTATCATTTTCGAATGCATCAAGAAATTGCTGTACATCTTCAAAAGCATTACCTCAAAAAATTGTTACCTGGTACTAAAAAACAATTATTGGAAATCTCCCAAAATAGAATGGAGTGGTTCCCAACCCTTACTGGAGGTAACCTCAAAAAAAATAGGACCGAAGCTTTATCTATTAAAAATCTACTCCTGCAATTAATTGATAAAGAAGGCTTTTCTCCACTTGATATCGGTATCATTTGCCCATTTAAAGCACAAATTACGACCATAAAAAGTCTGCTTATCAAAGAATGGATAGAACAGATTACAATAGATACAGTAGAGCGATTTCAAGGTGACGAACGAAAAATTATTATTTTCTCAACTACTATCAGCAATGCCTTTCAAATAAGTACCATCCAAAGCATCAGCAAAATGGATAATCAACAAACTGATCGGAAATTACTGGTGAGCATCAGTAGAGCCGTGGAGCGATTTTATCTTTTTGGAAACCCCAATGCACTTTTAGCTTCCCCTGCCTATTCAGACCTTTTGACAGCTCTTTCTTCTGAAAAAACTGCCTAGTATTCATTCAACAAGTTTAATAAATAGGTCCCGTAGCCACTGGAAATAAAAGGTTGGGCAATTTTTTCCAGCTGTTCTTCATTGATGTATCCTTTCTTAAATGCGATTTCCTCAATACAACCTATTTTTAAGCCCTGTCGCTCTTCAATTACTTGAATGAACTGGCCCGCTTGCATCAACGATTGATGAGTTCCAGTATCCAACCACGCAACACCCCTATCCATAACTTGTACTGATAACTTTCCCTCCTCCAAATAATGTTTATTCACATCAGTAATTTCATATTCACCCCTTGCACTTGGTTTTAAGGATTGAGCAACTTCCACCACCGAATTATCATAAAAATACAAACCGGGAACAGCAAAGTTGGATTTAGGTTGACTTGGCTTTTCTTCTATTGAAAGGGCTTTGAAATTCCTGTCAAATTCCACTACTCCATACCTCTCAGGATCAATTACTTGATAGGCAAAAATAATTCCCCCATCAGGTTGGGTACTATCTATCAATAGCTGGTCTAATCCTGTTCCATAGAATATATTATCTCCTAAAACCAAAGCGACGTCGTCATCCCCTATAAAAGGAGCTCCTAAGACGAAAGCTTGTGCCAGTCCATTAGCCTCTTTTTGTTCTACATAAGAAAAAGAACATCCAATCCTTTTCCCATCTCCTAATAACCGCTTAAAGTGCGGCATATCATGTGGAGTTGTAATAATCAAAATATCCTTAATTCCTGCCGACAAAAGTGTGGATAAAGGATAATAAATCATAGGTTTATCATACACTGGCATCAACTGCTTACTAACTGCAAGAGTCAAAGGGTATAACCTCGTTCCCATACCTCCAGCTAAAATTATCCCCTTCATTGTTTTAGGGTTTATCCCAATTAGTATTCAGACCTGCTAACAAACTAGCCCTTAGCAGTAATTCCGAAGGTTTAAAAGGTTTTGTAATAAAATCATTGGCCCCTAATTCCAAGCCTTCCACTATACTTAACTCCGGTTCTGGTTGAGTCAGCAGTAGAATTGGGATAGAAAGATTTTGTTTGTTTCTTACAAAATCTACTAACTTATTTCCCGTTCCATTAGATAAATCTAAATCTATCAACAACATTCCTGGGTTGATAACCTCTACAGCCTTTTCAGCTTTATATCTATCCCTAGCATTGTGAACTTCAAAACCCAATTTTTCAAGTCGAAAAGTCATCGCCGTAATTAAGACTTCCTCTTCTTCGCATATTAATAATTTCATAAAGTCAATTTAGCAAAAATATATGGTTATTGTACAAACAATTCCGCTGTCTTAAAATCAATGTCCGTACCGCCAATGTGTAAAAGCTGAAAATCTATGATTCCAGGACGGCCATATAATTGATGCGAATCCCAAATATGATCTAAGTACCAAGCTGGCTCACCTCCCCACCTTTTATCCTCTAATTTCCGTTTGATAAAGGTCTTCTTATCTATACTTAAATAAACTCCTTTATCATATAGTTGGTCTAATTCCTCATTAGCAAAGGCGAAAAGCCCGTCCACTATAATATAATCCCATTGGTCTCTATTAAGTTGAATGAAAGAAATGATCTTATTGAAATCTATGCTGGATGGGTGCTCCCAATCTAATTCCCCCTTAATTCTAGGCATTAATTTTTGATCTACGACCAAGTCGTCTTGGTGAAGAACCATGACTTTATGTCCTTTTGTTTCTAACCATGAAGATAGATGCTTGGTCAAAACAGTCTTTCCTGAACGACTTACACCACCTATTCCAATAATCATGTTTGCTAATTTTCTTTACAATGATAGGAAGCTTTTAATAATTATTAACCTACCCTTAACCTCCGATTGGTTATTTTTAACGCATCATGTCAGGTTTAAATTTATACTTAGAGATTTTTGCTGTTCTGACGGGTCTTTTGCATGTTTTTCTCCTAACCAGGGAAAAAATAATAGCCTGGCCTCTGGGGTTGTTAAGTGTCACTACTTACACTTGGATTTTTTTTGACAATAACCTCTATTCTGATGTCATCCTGCATTTGGCATACATCGGATTGAACATTTACAGCTGGTGGAAATGGTCATTTAAAAAAGCTATTTCTAACCATTTGCCTATCACTTACCTTAATTCTTCACTCAGGATTGGATTGCCAATTTTTATTATCGTTGGTAGCCTCGGATTAGGGTGGTTCATGCAACAAAACACAAAGGCCGATTTCCCTTTTGGAGATGCCTTTACAACAGTAACCAGTTTGACCGCTCAAATCCTTTTAGCTTTCAAAAAAAGAGAAAACTGGTTGCTTTGGATTATTGTTGACATAGTAGCAATCGGCATATATACTGTAAAAGGGTTGTATCCGACTTCTGGCCTATATTTTTTGTACCTTTTAATTAGTATACAGGGTTGGAAATCATGGAAAACCAAAGAAAATCAATTATGAAAATTATTTCTTATAACGTAAATGGAATTAGAGCTGCGGTAAAAAAAGGATTTTTTGAATGGCTTGATCAAGAGCGTCCAGATGTCATAGGAATTCAAGAAACCAAAGCGCAGCCCGATCAAATTCCTGAAATAATTGAAGGCCTCCAAGAATTAGGATATTTTACTTGCTGGCATAGCGCAGTAAAAAAAGGATACAGCGGTGTAGCTACTTTTTCCAAAAAGAAACCTTCCCAAATAATTGAAGGGTGCGACATGCCCGTCTACGATCTCGAAGGGCGTATTCTTCGAACTGATTTTAATGATTTCATCTTGTTAAACTGCTATTTCCCTTCTGGTACTACAGGAGATATTCGTCAAGAATATAAAATGGAATTTCTTCATGATTTCAATCGATGGATCAAATTAGTTCTTAAAGAAGATAGGCCAATTGTAGTTCTTGGTGATTATAATATTGCTCATACTGAGATGGATATTCACGACCCCGTTAGAAATAAAAAAACAAGCGGATTTCTGCCTGAAGAGCGAGAATGGCTATCTCATTGGTTCAATGAAGATTTTACAGATAGCTTCAGATTTCTCCATCCAAATAAAACCGAATACAGTTGGTGGACATACCGAGCAGGAGCAAGGGCCAATAATAAAGGCTGGAGAATTGATTATATCTCCATTACAGAATCCCTACGGGAAAAATTAACAGCAGCAAGACAACTCCAAAGTGCATTTCATTCTGACCATTGTCCAGTAGTCGCAGAATTTAATTTTTCTTAGTTTTTAGGTATTTCTAAAAAATGGGAGCGGTAAACAGATTGGATGCCTTCCCTCAAACTAATTTGAGCCTTCCATCCCATTTTCGTTAAACGACTCACATCCATAATCTTTCTTGGTGTTCCATCTGGCTTTGAAAGATCATGTACAATTTGCCCTTCAAATCCTGTAATTTCTTTTATCATTAAAGCTAACTCTAAAATGGTCAAATCCTTCCCCACACCAATATTAATGAACTCTTTTTCATGGTAATTTTCCATCAAAAAATAACAAGCATCAGCCAAATCATCTACATGCATGAATTCTCTTTTGGGTTGACCAGAACCCCACAATACGACTTCTTTTAAATTTTTTTCCTTGGCCTCATGAAATTTACGCAATAAAGCTGGCAATACATGACTGGTTTTTAAGTCATAGTTATCCCCAGGACCATACAAATTAGTAGGCATTACGCTTATAAAATTACACCCATATTGATCTCTGTAAGTTTCGCATAACTTTATTCCAGCAATTTTAGCAATTGCATAAGGTTCATTGGTGGACTCCAATTGCCCAGTTAGCAAATACTCTTCCCTGAGTGGCTGAGGTGCCATCTTCGGATAAATACAGGAAGAACCTAAATACAACAGCTTTTTCGTCCCATTACTATAAGCCGAATGAATCACATTGGCTTCAATCATCAAATTGTCATAAAGAAACTCTGCTCGATAGGTATTATTAGCTATAATTCCCCCAACCTTAGCCGCAGCCAATAAAACGTATTCTGGCTTTTCTTTTTCAAAAAATAGATTTACCGCTTGCTGATTTCTTAAATCTAGCTCCTTAGACGATTTTAATAGCAAATGTTCGTGACCTTGGCGAGACCATTTCCTAACCAAGGCTCCTCCTACCATTCCATTATGACCCGCAATGAATACCTTGCCAGATTTATTCATAATATCTTTCGGTTCTATATCCGGCCTTTTGTAAAAGTTGATCCTTTCGGAAAAACTCCAAATCAGCTTCCACCATTTCCGCTACAAGAGCTTCTAAATCATACTGGGGATACCACCCTAATTGCTTATTGGCTTTTGTAGGATCGCCTATCAACAAATCCACTTCAGTTGGCCTAAAATATCTCCGATCTATTCCAATGACCTGTTTGCCTACCTCCAATTCAAAATCTGTATGATGAACTGCAGATATATATCCTTTTTCCTCTATTCCTTCTCCTTCAAATTGTAATTCGATTCCTAATTGCAAAAAAGAAAGTCGGACAAAATCTCTTACAGAAGTAGTTTTACCGGTAGCAATTACAAAATCATCCGGGTGATCTTGCTGTAACATCAACCACATAGCCTCCACATAATCTTTGGCATGACCCCAATCTCTCTTAGCATCCATATTACCTAAATACACAATGTCCTGAAGACCTAAGGCAATCCTTGCTGCAGCTCTTGTAATTTTTCTAGTTACAAAAGTTTCCCCCCGGAGAGGACTTTCGTGGTTGAATAAAATACCGTTTACGGCAAACATATTATAAGCTTCCCGATAATTTTTAACAATCCAAAAGGAATACATCTTTGCCACTGCATATGGAGATCTTGGATAAAACGGCGTGGTCTCTTTTTGAGGCACTTCTTGTACCAATCCATATAATTCAGAAGTAGAAGCTTGATATATCCTTACCTTCTTTTCCCAACCTAATAATCTGACCGCTTCCAAAATTCTTAAAGTACCCAAACCATCGACATTGGCAGTATATTCAGGGGTATCAAAACTAACCCGAACATGAGACATCGCTCCTAAATTATAAATCTCATCAGGCTCAATTTCTTTAACCAACCTGATAATGTTAGCAGAATCTGTTAAATCCCCGTAATGTAAGTGAAACCTAATTTTTTTGTCGTGTGGATCTTGATATAAATGGTCTATCCTACTGGTATTAAATAAAGAAGCCCTTCTCTTTAATCCATGTACCTCATATCCCTTTTCTAATAAAATTTCAGCCAAGTAAGCACCATCCTGTCCAGTAATTCCTGTTATTAAAGCTTTTTTCATTCTATAAAATTAACCGTAATATTTAAATATTATTGAGTGGAGTATAGAAATTCACCTCTAATAAAATTCTATAATGAAGTCCAATAATGTGTGAAATCCCTACTAAGTTCCAACAATTCTAAATAATTAAATTGAATTATAAGGTTTAACCTCAATTAATGTTCCAATAAAAAGCTATTTGTGTTGTTACATTTATTCCGTGGGAAAGAAAAGTGGAGGTCGGGAGCGGATTCGAACCGCCGTACAAGGTTTTGCAGACCTCTGCCTAGCCACTCGGCCACCCGACCTTTACAAAAGGAACGCAAATATAATTTGTTTTTAATGATAAAGTCAAGGCTACACCTATTATTTTAAATAAAAATTAAATGTGTCCAGTACCGTTAATTTAATAATAACCTTTTAGTCAACTCTTCCATGCTGATAAGTTCTTTTAAACGATACGCCATTAACATTCCTTCAGAAACCTGCTTAGAATAGTAGGTCAACCCTACTCCTTCAGAATAAATTTCTGTGCCTTCAAAAGCCAACTCCAAATCACCGTCTCCCTCATCTATAAGAAGTTCCTTTACCTTCCAATTAAGCGATGATCGACTCTTTCCCTGCCATTCAAAAATGGTATCACCCTCAAATATTCTATTTTTAATTAAAGTCATTCGGTGACCTGAGTTGCGGTCTTCCCAGAATTGCCGTTGCAAAAATATACTGCCTTTTTGCGCTATATAGAAAGGATAGGAGTCTCCTACTTCAATAGTTGCTTGAGTGCGTTGACTTCTTCCATCTTGATCTTCTTCTAGTAAAAATAATTCCCGACGCATCATTCCATTCGCTACTAATTCTTCGGTCACTATCTGAGCTGGAGCAGACTGATTCTCATAATAGGCAGCTGTTAAAAAGACTCCTTCTGTACTAATGATAGACCTGTAATACCAGTATACTGTCTTAGGGCCTAGATTCCCTTCGTTTTCATAGACATATACTAACCCCTCTTTCAAGTCCTTCAATGGAAAGTAAAACTTTCTAGCATTCCAGCCTGGGGAACTACATTGCATTATTAATCCAACACTTATACAATAGCCTAGTAATGTTCTAATCACTTTTTTCATACCTCTAATATCCTTATCTTTGTCCTCTAATTTTGACCATTATGTTATCTTTTCTCAATAAAGTTTTTGGTTCTAAATACGATAGAGACGTCAAAGAATACGCACCAATCGTTGAGGAAATTAATCAATATTTTGAAGAATACAATCATTTGTCCCACGATGAACTCCGGCAAAAGACGAATGAATTTAGAAGTCGTATAAGTGATTATCTCAGCGAAATAGACGCTGAATATGAAGAACTTCATCAAAGAGCTGTCGATGAAGGGGATTTAGCCGTGAAAGAAAGTTTGTTTGCTGAATTAGACCAGTTAACAGAGGATAGGGACAAAGCCTTGGAAGTTATTCTAAAAGAAATATTGCCAGAAGCATTCGCTGTGGTTAAGTCAGCAGCTAGAAGGTTTATGGAAAATGCCACCTTAGAGGTAACTACAACTGATCATGACAGAAATTTAGCTGCTAATACCGCTAAAAACTATTTAACCATTAGCGGAAATAAAACAGTTTGGAAAAATACTTGGAAAGCTGCAGGTGCCGATATCACATGGAACATGTTACATTACGATGTTCAGCTAATTGGTGGAATGGTGTTGCACGACGGCAAAATTGCTGAAATGGCAACTGGGGAGGGCAAAACCCTCGTAGCTACCCTACCCGCATATCTTAACGGCCTCTCGGGAAAAGGGGTCCATGTTATTACGGTTAATGATTACTTAGCCCGAAGGGACTCCGAATGGATTGGTCCTCTTTTCGAATTCTTATTGCTAAGTATAGATTGTATTGACAAATACCAACCTCACTCCGAAAAAAGACGCAATGCTTACCATGCTGATATAACCTACGGAACCAATAACGAATTTGGGTTTGATTACCTCAGAGACAATATGGTTCGTTCTCTAGAAGAAAGGGTCCAAGGAAAACACCATTTTGCCATGGTTGATGAAGTGGACTCCGTTTTAATAGATGATGCTAGAACTCCACTGATTATTTCAGGACCTATAGCGCAGGGTGCTGAAGATCAAGAATACAATTCCTTAAAGACACCTGTAGAAAAACTTATTGCAGCGCAAAGAAAAATGGCCACTCAATATTTAGCTGATGCCAAAAAACTTTTTACCGAAGGTGCAACTGGATATGAAGAAGGCCAAGCAGGAATGGCCTTGCTGCGAGCTTATAGGGCACTTCCCAAACACCGGCCGTTAATTAAATTTTTAAGTGAAGAAGGAATAAAAGTAGCCTTACAAAAAGCGGAAAACTTCTACATGCAGGAGCAATCCAAAAACATGCATGTAGTGGATGAACCTCTTTTATTTACTATTGATGAAAAAAATAGAAATGTCGAACTCACAGAAAATGGTGTGGAATACCTTTCTGGTTTCAACGACGACCCCCATTTTTTTGTAATGCCAGATTTGACCTCAGAAATGATGGAAATTGAGGCTAACGAAAAGCTAAGCTCCTCCGATAAAGCCAATGCCAAAAATAAACTGTCTCAAGATTTTTCTGTCAAAAGTAAACGCCTTCACGCAATGAGTCAGTTGCTGAAAGCGTACACACTCTTCGAAAAGGATCAGGAATATGTGGTAATGGATGGACAGGTTAAAATCGTCGATGAGCAAACTGGGAGGATGATGGAAGGCCGAAGATATTCTGATGGACTTCACCAAGCTCTTGAAGCCAAAGAAAATGTCAAAGTGGGTGATCTGACTCAAACTTATGCCACAGTAACGCTTCAGAACTACTTTAGGATGTACCACAAATTGGCTGGTATGACTGGTACCGCTGAAACAGAGGCCAATGAACTTTGGGAAATATACAAATTAGACGTTGTAGTTATTCCAACGAATAAACCCATAATTAGAGAAGATAAAGAGGATTTAGTTTTTAAAACAGCAAGAGAAAAATTCAATGCTGTTATTGATGAAATCAATGAATTAAGTCAAAATGGACGGCCTGTTCTAGTAGGAACTACTTCTGTTGACGTCTCTGAAAAATTAAGCAGAATGCTGCAGTTAAGAGGCATTAAACATAATGTCCTAAACGCCAAACAACATCAAAGGGAAGCTGAAATTGTAGCCGAAGCTGGAAAACCTGGTAACGTTACCATTGCTACCAATATGGCTGGTAGAGGTACAGATATCAAAATAAGTGAAGAAGTAAAAAAGGCAGGGGGACTTGCCATTATTGGAACAGAAAGGCATGATTCTAGAAGGGTGGACCGACAGCTTAGGGGAAGAGCTGGGCGTCAGGGAGATCCAGGAAGCTCTCAGTTTTATGTTTCTTTAGAAGATAATTTGATGCGCCTCTTTCAATCGGAAAGGATAGCTAGCCTTATGGACCGAATGGGCCATAAAGAAGGGGAGGTAATTCAACATTCTATGGTGACAAAATCCATAGAAAGGGCTCAGAAAAAAGTGGAGGAAAATAATTTCGGAATCAGAAAAAGACTCCTCGAATACGATGACGTTATGAATATTCAACGGGAAGCCATTTACAAAAAAAGGGCAAATGCTCTTTCCGGGGAAAGACTTTCCGTAGACCTCAATAACATGTTTGGCGCTATCGTAGAAAATATAGTTCTAGACCATAAGGGAAATACTGATTTTAAAACCTTCCAAAATGAAACCATTAGTCTTTTGGGAATGGAACCTGGAATTACCAGTGAAGAATACGAAAGTAAAAATGCAGTAGAATTAAACGAAGAGTTTTTCTCTCATTTTATTCAATTCTATAAAAATAAATTTGAACAACTGGCAAAAGTTCTACTTCCTCAAATTGAACAGGTGCATAAAAATCAACCGATGTACAAAAGAATACTCATTCCTTTTACAGACGGTCGCAGCAACCCTTTGCCAGTGAGCGCATCCATTGAATTAGCGGTTGAAAGCAAAGGCAAAAACATACAAAAAGATATTGAACAAGCCGTCAGCTTGGCTATTATAGATGATAATTGGAAAGAACATTTGCGGTCCATGGATGAATTAAAAGAATCTTCCCAAGCTGCCTCCTTTGAACAGAAAGATCCTCTGGTAGTCTATAAAATGGAAGCTTATAATCTTTTTGAAAAACTTGTGTACGAAATTAATTACGATACTACTGCCTATTTAAGCAAGGGCACTTTATTGCTGCCTAGACAAGGTGACGAATTGAAACAAGCCAAAGAGCAAAAAACTGATTTTAGTAAAGTGGGGGTAAGCAGAACGGCAGAAGAAGAAAGGGTGAGACAAGTGGCAGCTAAAGCAGGAAGAGGAGGAGTAAAAACTCAAACCATTAAACGGGCAGAAAAGAAAGTAGGAAGAAATGATCCATGTCCTTGTGGTAGTGGAAAAAAGTACAAACACTGTCACGGAAATTAATAGTCATGAAATTCTTAATTGTTTTTTTTCTTTTTTTAGGTTGTAATTCTTTGATAAGCCAATCCATTTCAATTAAAGAAGAGCCTGAAGTAAGAAAAATGATAGACCACTTCATTAACCTAAATAAGTCCAAGCCCTACCTACAAGGATATCGAATTCAATTAGCAGCAACAACGAGTAGAGACCAATTAGAACTAGTTAAACTAAACTTTGAGGAACTTTACCCCAATGTCCCAACTAAATGGGAACATACCAATCCCTATTTTAAATTTCAAATAGGCGCCTATGCCACCAAATTAGAAGCCCTTCAAGTCATTTATAAACTCAAGGAAGTTTATCCAGGAGCTTATCTAGTTATTGATAAAAATATTCCTCCAAGAGAAATATTACAATCTAAAGACTTATGACGGTTTCGAAAAAGCGGTTGGACTTAACTACTTTTTCTGTTTTCATTAGCCTCCTTATTATCGGCTGGCTAATGGTCTATTCTGTTTCCTATGAAGAAATCCAATCCTTGGGGCTTTGGGAAAGTGATGCAGGTAAACAATTAGTTTGGATAGGAATATCCTTACTCGTTTTTTTCATTATAACACTAATTGATTGGAAGTTTTGGCAAACATTGGCATTCCCACTATATGGTATAGGAGTGTTCCTTTTAATAAGTGTTTTATTCTTTGGTACAACCATCAAAGGAGCACAATCTTGGTTTGTTTTGGGGGGATTTTCTTTTCAACCTTCAGAGGTTGCAAAAGCTACTACTGCACTTGGTTTAGCCGGGTATTTGAGTCTTTACAAAACTTCCCTCAAGGATCTAAAAAGTATAGTATTATCTAGCCTCATTTATTTCATTCCAGCATTCCTAGTTCTTTTACAACCCGATGCCGGTTCAACAGTTGTTTTTTTTTCTTTTCTCATTGTACAATTCAGAGAAGGACTCAATCCAGCATGGTATTTAGCCGGAATTGGATTCCTATTAATTCTTTTATTTGGGCTTTTTTTCTCCCCCATATTACTTACCATAATAATTATATTTTCCATACTTATACTTTTGGGAATACAAATCCAAATTAAAAACTCAGGACGTTATTTCATATTATTACTGTTACTGGCTACTATAGCTTATTTAGGAATAAATGCAGGGTTTGAATTCTGGATTTTAGCTATTGTATCATTAGTTTTAATAGTATTAAATGTAGTCTATCAAAAATTTTTTAAGCGTTTAAACTGGACAGCCATTTACCTTTTTATCGCTTTAGGTTCTGGGGTTGCTCATGCTTCTAATTACGCTTTTAATGAATTACTCAAACCCCATCAACAAGAGCGAATTGATGTTTGGTTAAGACCTGAAAGGTGTGATCCCAAAGGATCTCTATACAATGTAATTCAATCTAAGATGGCTATTGGCTCAGGGGGGCTTTCTGGTAAGGGATTTAATCAAGGGACTTTGACCAATCTTAATTATATTCCAGAACAATCCACTGATTTTATTTTTTGCACCATAGGAGAAGAACAAGGGTTTCTCGGAACCACTAGTATCATTGGCCTTTTTATAATTCTTTTATATAGATTAACACAATTGGGAGAAAGACAGCGGTCTAATTTTTCCAGGCAATTTATATATGGTTTTACTAGTATACTTTTTATACATGTTTTTATTAACATTGCTATGACCATGGGACTAATGCCCATCATAGGAATCCCTCTTCCTTTTATAAGTAAGGGGGGATCTGCTTTATTGGGATTAAGTATAATGATGGCTATCTCTTTGAAATTAGATAGTCAACGATTTAATATTTAGGTGGATGCTCTCTTTTAATATCGATTCTAAAGACGCAAATAGTAATGCCCGATCTGGAGTTATTCAAACGGACCATGGAACAATAAAAACACCTATTTTCATGCCTGTTGGTACAGCAGGCACAGTCAAAGCCATTCATGGACATGAGTTAGAGTCAATTATAGGGGCTGAAATTATTCTAGGAAATACCTATCATTTGTTTTTGCGTCCTAGTACCGAAGTCCTTGTTAAAGCAGGAGGTCTTCAAAAATTTATGAATTGGAATAAACCAATTCTTACCGATAGCGGAGGATACCAAGTCTACTCTTTAAGTGGAAATAGAAAAATAAAAGAAGAAGGCGTAACCTTTAGATCTCATATAGATGGTAGTAAACATTTTTTTTCCCCAGAATTGGTCATGGATATTCAAAGGGAAATTGGAGGAGATATAATTATGGCGTTCGATGAATGTACTCCCTATCCTTGCGATTACCAATATGCCAAAAAATCAATGCATCTCACCCATAGGTGGCTTGACCGATGTGTTGAAAGGGTCAATCAAACCACTCCCCTTTATGAATACAAACAATCTTTGTTTCCAATAGTACAAGGAAGCACATTTAAAGATTTAAGAAAAGAATCTGCAGAATTTGTCGCCAATAAAAATTTAGCTGCTAATGCTATTGGAGGACTTTCAGTGGGGGAGCCAGCAGAAGAAATGTATGCCATGACCGATTTGGTCACTCAGATCCTTCCTTTTGATAAACCGAGATACTTAATGGGAGTAGGTACACCAGTTAATATTTTAGAAGCAATAGCTCTGGGAATCGATATGTTTGATTGTGTTCTTCCATCAAGAAATGCTAGACACGGTCTTTTATATACCGCTGAAGGAATCATTAATATTAAAAATGCTAAATGGAAAAATGAACACAGTTCTATTGATCCTAATAGTACCAGTCCAGAAAGTAGATTACATTCCAAAGCCTATTTACGCCATTTAATAACAAGTGGAGAATTTCTAGGTTTTCAAATAGCTACGCTGCACAATCTGAGTTTTTATTTATGGTTGGTGAAAGAAGCTCGTCAACAAATCAAAATGAATAATTATAGCGCTTGGAAAAATCAAATGATTAAAAAATTAGCCATTAGACTATAAATCATAACATGCTTAAGATCCTGGATAGATATATTATAATAAAAATGCTGTCCACATTTTTATTTACGATGCTCATATTTACCATGATCTCTGTGGTTATAGATTTTAGTGAAAAAGTCCGTCAATTTATTGAAGAGCCCATCACCATCAAAGAAATAATATTAGTTTACTACCCTAATTTCATTCTTTATATTAATGGATTACTTTTACCTCTCTTTTCTTTAATCGCTGTAGTTTTCTTCACTTCCAGGCTGGCTTTTAATTCTGAAATTATTTCCATTTTAAATGCTGGGATTAGTTTTAAAAGACTAATGAGACCTTACATCATTGGAGCTACTATCATTGGCTCATTTAGCCTTCTGGCGAACCATTGGTTGATCCCTGAGGGAAATAAGATTAGACTTAATATTGAACACACCTATATTCATAAAAATGATGATAAGGGAATGACTAGAAACGTTCACCTTTTCACTAATCCCAATACTAAAGTGTACATCAAAAATTGGCGAAAAATAGATTCTACCGCTCAAGGTTTGCATATTGAAGAGTATCAAGACAACCAACTTGTTTTTTTGCTTCGAGCCGAATCTGCTGAATGGATGGGTGCACCCAATCACTGGAAGATTAGTGATTATGAAATCAGGAAATTTGACGGTAACCAAGAAAAACTAATCGAAGAAGAAAAGGTCCAACTCGATACAACTATTGATCTTACTCCAGCTGATTTTATTGATTACCTCAATCAACAGACCATGATGAATACCAGAGAGCTAAATGAATACATCGCTAATCAAAAGGCTAGAGGAGTATCCAATACCAGAAAATATGAAGTCGAAAAACACAGACGTTCCACTGATGCCTATACAATCATTATCCTCACTGTCATAGGAATGAGTATAGCTGGAAGAAAAGTTCGAGGAGGTATGGGGCTTCACTTGGCATTAGGCGTAGGAATAGGCGCAGCCTATATTTTTTTATCAAGGTTTGCAACGGTTTTCGCAACGGGATATGCCCTTCCCGTTATCCTAGGCATCTGGATACCCAATTTGGTATTCACCCTTATCGCTTATATAATTGTCTCCAAATCACAGCGTTAACCTAATGGTTTCAATTATAATTGAAACTTCATAATTTTTTATTTTTTTATATTTATCTGATATTTAATTAGTTAGGTGCTTCCATAGCATTTTGTTTACTTATTTTTAATTAAAAATGAGGGTTTTGTTTAACTTTTTATTAGATTTGTTAAACAACAAAGCCAACAAAAGATGTCAAAACTAGAATTTAATAACAGCTTCAATGAATTAAGCGGAGTTCTTCATTCTTTTGCTTACAATCTGACTAAAAACACAGAAGACGCGAAAGATTTGTATCAAGAAACGGCCTTCCGTGCAATGACGAACAAAGACAAATTTCGCCCTGGAACTAATTTCAAAGCTTGGCTTTTCACCATAATGAAAAACATCTTTATCAATAATTACCGCAAAAAGACTAAAAGCAATACTATTTCAGATAGTACTGATAATAACTTTTATATCAATTCTGGAAGTGTTGAAATATCAAATGGAGCGGAAGGAAATATGTTGATGAAGGATTTGACTAGATTAATAGAAAATTTAGATGGCACCATTAGAATTCCTTTTCTAATGCATTATCAAGGCTATAAATATCAAGAAATTGCGGAGTATTTAGACCTTCCTTTAGGGACAGTAAAAAGCAGAATATTTTTTGCAAGAAAAGAACTTAAAGATAATATTGAAGGCAAATATGCCAGATGACCGTTTTTCATCAACTCTCCTAAACTGGCATAAAAAAAACAATAGAAGTTTACCGTGGAAAGTTGATCAAGACCCTTACAAGATTTGGCTATCTGAAGTAATTCTTCAACAAACTCGCGTGGAGCAAGGAGTTCCTTATTATCAAAAATTTATAACGGCATTTCCTTCGGTTCACGATTTAGCACAAGCCGATGAATCTAATGTTCTAAAAATCTGGGAAGGTTTAGGATATTACAGTAGAGCAAGAAATCTTCACGAATCGGCTAAATATATATCAACTCATTTGAATGGGGTTTTTCCTTCCAGTTATGAAAATCTCTTGAAATTAAAAGGTATTGGCCCATATACTGCAGCAGCTATTGCTTCATTTGCATATAATCTTCCTTATGCCGTTGTAGATGGAAATGTTTACCGCGTCTTAAGCAGAATCTTTGGAATAAAGACTCCAATAGACTCATCTGAGGGTAGAAAAGAATACCAAAAAACAGCACAAGAATTACTTAATTCCCAAGAGCCAGGAGCCTATAATCAAGCCATAATGGACTTTGGAGCAACTGTTTGTACCCCCAAAAACCCTAACTGCTCTCAATGCCCTTTCTTAGATCAGTGTTATGCTCTTCTAAAAAACAGTATTACTCAACTTCCTGTTAAGAGTAAAAAAATTCAAAAAAAAAATCGGTTTCTGAATTACTATGTTTTACTGTACCATAATGAAATTGCTATTAAACAAAGGAATCAAAATGATATTTGGAAAGGCCTTTACGAATTTTATCTAATAGAAACATCACATCCTGTTCCTCAACCGAAAGAGTTAATAGCAACTAATTCTTGGAGAATTGCTTCGTTTGGTTCTAATAACACCTATTGGCATAAATTGACTCATAGAGACCTAAAAGTGACGTTTACTGTCATAAATCTTGAGAATAAAGCCAACTTACCCGAAGACTTGTTTTTCATAAAAACAAAAAACTTATCTAAATTTGCATATCCAAAGGTTATTCATTGCTTTTTTAAGGACAATCCTCTAATTTTAAAGACAGTTTCTAAAAATGGTAAATAAAGTAATTTTAATAGGCAATTTGGGAAAAGACCCAGAAATAAGAAAGCTGGAAAGTGGCGCTACCGTCGCAAGATTTTCTCTAGCTACTAATGAAAACTACAAAGATAAAAGTGGGGAGTGGCAGACACAAACCGAGTGGCACGATGTCGTACTTTGGAGAAATTTAGCTGAACGCGCCGAAAGTTCCCTAAAAAAGGGATACATGATTTATCTTGAAGGAAAATTAACCACTAGATCTTGGGAAGATCAAGAAGGCAATAAAAGACGGACAACAGAAGTAGTGGGTTCTTATTTTAGGAATTTAACTAAAAAAGAAGGAATGAGTGGTGGCGAACCGGAAGATGATGACTTACCATTTTAATTTCTATTAATTAATTCAGGACATTTTGGAAAGTGAGTCGGAAAGTTTGCTATTAATTCTACTTTCAACTGAATTCATACTCAGCTTTATATCTGTTTTAATTTTAGTAGTTAGCTCTGGTTTGGTATCCGGTGCTGAAGTCGCTTTTTTTTCATTGTCAGCAAATGATTATGATAAAATAGCTCAAGAAAACCGCAAAGAAGATAAGGTCTTTTTGAGTCTTAAAGACAAGCCTAGAAAATTATTGGCAACCATCTTAATCTCCAATAATTTCATAAATATTGCCATTGTTATTTTATCAGAATCACTGTTAAATATTCTTTTACCCGCCTCTACCTTTTTAAATTGGGCTGTGTTATTCGTGGATAATAAGGAACAAGCTGATGTTTTAGCTAAAGCTCTCAGCTTCCTTATTACTGTGGTAGGAGTTACTGGTTTGCTTTTGCTTTTTGGGGAAATTATGCCAAAAGTATATGCCAAAATAAACAATGTTAGATTAGCTAGATTTATGGCCAAACCTCTTCGCTTTTTAATGCAGGTGTTTAGGCCTTTTATTTTTGCCCTAGTTAACTGGACTAATTTGATTGAAAACAGAATATTTCAGGTAACTCCTCCAGGAAGCATTACCAGTAAAGAAGATATTGACGAAGCTATCAATCTAACAGTTAGCAATGAAATCAATTCCAGTAAAGAAGTTGATCTGTTGAGGAGCATCCTGAAATTTGGAGAGGTTTCCGTCAAACAAATCATGCAACCGAGAGTAGATGTTGTAGCAGTTGATAACAAAACAAATTATGAAGAGCTCTTAGAAGTAATTAAATCTTCCGGATACTCAAGAATTCCTGTCTATCAAAATGATTTTGACAATGTAATTGGTATTCTTTACGCTAAAGATTTAATTGGAAAACTAAATGAAAGTCCAGCTTTTAACTGGACTTCCTTAATTAGAACTAATGTTTTGTATGTGCCCGAAGCCAAGAAAATATCAGATTTACTAAAGCGTTTTCAAAAGGAAAGGCTTCACATGGCAATAGTTGTAGATGAATATGGCGGCAGTGCAGGAATTGTTACCTTAGAAGATATCATGGAGGAAGTCATCGGTGATATCCGAGATGAATTCGACGATGGAGTGGAAGTTGATTATATTAAACTAGACGATCAAACTTATATTTTTGATGGAAAAACCTTGCTTAATGATGTATGCAGGGTCTTAAATATCAATACCAATAGTTTCGACTTGATTAAAGGAGAAGCAGACTCCCTTGCAGGCATGCTACTCGAAATCAACGGCTCCTTTCCCAAAAAAGATGCTGAAATCACCTACAATCAATTTAAGTTTACCGTAGCCAACATTACTAATCGAAGAATTGCCAAAGTAAAGCTTAAATTATTATGATAAAATCAACCTCAAGCCTGCTTTCTATTTCATTAGCTATTTTTCTTTTAGGTTGCAACCAATCGCCAATCTATAGCCCAAAGCCTAGAGGTTACCCAAGAATTATTTTCCCAACCAAATCTCTTCAGATCTTCAATGAACCTGATTGTCCTTTCACATTTTTCACACCCGAATACACTTTTGTAGAAAAGGAAACTACTTTTTTCGAATCTCCTCTTGAAAATTCCTGTTGGTTTGATTTAGTTTACCCTCAATTTAATGCAAGATTACACTGTAGTTATTTTGATATCGCAGCAGAGCAAAACAGTTTTGAAAAATTAAAAACCGATGCGTTCAAAATGGCTGATTGGCATAATAAAAGGGCTAATTATATTGATGAATTCCCTATTAATCATCCTAAAGCTAAAATAGCTGGACACCTTTTCTTTATTGATGGCCCGGCAGCAACACCTTTACAATTCTATATTACAGATTCTACTCAACATTTTTTGAGGGGAGCACTCTACTTTAATCAAGCGATGGAACCTGATTCTATGGCTCCCATTTACGATTTTATAAAATTGGATATTCTTACTATGATTGAAAGTCTCGATTGGAATTAAAAGTCCAATCCTAAAGATAAATAAAGTCTAGGTGGTTGAACAACCTTAGTTTCTATTCCCCAAGCATAATCTGCCCTAATAAAATAACCGAATAAAGTTGTCCTTAATCCAAAACCATAACCTGCCACAACAGGATCTCTAAAAAAATTGACTTCAATTTCTACCAAAGGATCTCCAAATGAAGTATCATCTGGATAGGTTTTTGTATTAAGAGGATTATTTGAATTATAAGGATTACTGCCTTCCCAAGCCGTACCAGCATCAAAAAAACCTACCGCTTGAAAATTTTTAATGAAGGAGGATGTTGAATTGGGAAATAAAAAAGTAAATACAGGAAGCCGCATTTCTGCATTGAACAAAGCAAATGAACTCCCATTTCTTATATTATTTCTGAATCCTCGCATATTGGCAGCTAAAGTCTGGTAGGCAAAATTTACCCCCTGTGGTGTGGGAATATCTTCGTTTCTTGCAGGAATCAACCAGTTTTCGGTGCCTCCTAAATAGTATAACATTTTTTCAGACCCAAAAGAGGTGGCAGCAGCAGCTCGAAATGCCAAAACTCCATGCTTAAGGAATCGTTCGTAATGTCTGGCATCTAATCCTAAAATGGTCATAAACCCCTCTGCAAAATTTATTTTCAGACCATCTGTTGTATTGACATCGAACCTCTTTACGATTTCGCCATACACTTTATAACGAGTTCCATTCTTTATGTTTAAAGAAACATCCAAAGTATTATCAAATACATACTCCGCTTTTAGGCCAACTCGTTCTTCAGTAGTTGAAGGGACATTAAATGGGTAAAAATTTCTTTGTGGATCTGCCGCAGTTGCTAACCAAGTAGTTCTATCCCGCCTTATTGTTGATGTCAATCTAAAACTTCTGAAAATATCTAAGGGATATCTTAACCCAAATTGTCCAAGAAGTACATCTTTTTCCTGCTTCTCATAATAATTGGAAGGACTATCCAAATCAAATTTATTTATCTTCCTGTATACTGCATACGTTTTATCTAAACGCCTTTTCTTATTTTTAAATAATCCGTAAAACTCACCTCCATCAAAACTTGTAGGTATCCTTGCTCCAACCTCCAATTCATAATCCTCGAATAAATCTTTAAAATTAGCCTTCGTTAACAAACCCATCGGTTGAAAACCAAATCCATCCGGATTAGCAGCGAAACTTTCTAAACCCTCAAACAATAATTCGTTATCCATTTTTGAGGTGATGAAATCATTTCTAAACATTAACCTTTGAGAGGTAATCCTTCCAGGTCTAAAAGCGTGAATATTATTGGGCAAATCAAAAATATTGCGCTTGCTCAATTGTTCCATCCTTTCTTCAAAAGGAGATTTCCTGGTTACAAGTGGTTCGGATTCTTCCGGGAACTTAAACCTAGTTTGAAACCTAATAGGTGCTCTCTTTTCCGCTTCCTCCTTCTCCTCCCCCTCATTACCCATGACTTTAATGAGATCTGGCCTGAGCCTCCTCAGTTTATTTTGAATATGTAAAGTATAAGGAACAAATTTAACCTCTTCCTTCTTTAAGGGCTCCTTAAATATTAGTTGCTCTCCGTCTTTTAACATCGTTCCAACTTGTACACCGGCCCTAGAGGAAGTATGCCACAATAATTGATTTCTGACATTATTCGTAAACGTTTTTTGAATAACCTTTTCTTTAATCTCAGGAATCCTAGCAATACTATCAATAGATAAGCTATCAATACCTACCAAGACTGTATCTTCATGTAATAAAATCTCAGTCCCATCATTTAAGAAATAAACTTTGTTGTAATAGGCAGTATAAGGTTCTAAATATGCCGCACGCTGATTATAAACTCCACTTTCATCAGACAAAAACCCCACATAAGTAGTATCTATTGCAACTGGATTTCTTTCATTTGCAAAAGGGGTATTGGTTAATCGTAGCGGTTTTGCATTTCTCCGGTCTAATGAAAAATAATAAACATCAAAATTTTCTATCGGAAGAATAGTATCCAATTTCTGAGTACTAAAATCCGCATCTCCTCTATTACTGGAAAAAACAACCCCTCTCTTGTTTCCTAAATTAACTGTCGCAACATCCAAATCATCGTAAAAATCATTGGTAATACGCTGAGATTGACGTGAGTTCAAATAATAAATAACTAAGTCCGTAAATCCTCCTATTGTAGCAGAAAGAACTAAAGAATTTGATGATACATAATCCATACTATGCACTCGTTCAATAGGCGGAGCAACAATATCATCAGTCCATTTTTGAGTACCCGTATCATACCTTTTTATCTGAATAACATCTCTCTTCTCCGTGATTAGACATAACTCAATCCCACTTGGAGACCAGGAAATAAGAGGGTAGCCATAATCCGTTTCTTGAAATAAATTCCTACTCCCTTGTTTGAATACAACTGATGACTTACCTGTTATTAAATCTAATAGATAAACTTTAACTCTAGAGTTTTCATTCAATATATACGCTAGCTTTTTTCCATCTGGACTAATTTTAACTTGCGTAACTGGAAGATTCCTCCTGTTTTTGTAGTTTATGTAATCATCTTCCGATGGAGCTATTCGTTGCGCATCTTCTCGCTCAAAACGCTCGGTAAAAAATTCATACCACCCATTAGAAACTGCTTGATAAGTAGTACCTAGTACATAGACAAAACCACTTTCCAAACTGCGGTTTATTCGAGTTAAGTATAAAAGATTACTAACGGTTGCATCCCCAAAAACTTCTGAAATGAAATACCAAAAAGAATGCCCTGCTAAAGTGGGATAGTCATTCGCAAATTTTTCAAAATTCTTATACTTTGATTCTTTTAATAATTCCTTTAAATCATTGTCTAATGAAGTAGACCAATTCTCTCCTACATAACTAATTAATCCTGGTTTAAACCAATCTGGCAAACTCAATAAAACAGCATTTTGAATAACTTCTGTCAGGCTTGCTCCATAAAGCATAGACTCCAAGTATATGGTTGCAATACCCGCTCTAATTTGTTTCCTGAGGTGATTGTGGTCCCCATTGAAGTAAACAAATATTTTTTTTCCAATTACTTTGGTCGTTTCCGAGCTGGTCTCGAAAGTCTCCTCGCTACCTATATTAGACTGCTTCAAATCCGTCAAATCAGTGTAAACAATTAATTGGACTTTTTCATTAATCCGGTGTTCCAAAATTCTCTGAACATAGGCAAAATCGTATTCAGCTAATTGGACCGCCACCTGGCCTACATATCTACCGACACCATACCAATAAGCGATGAAATTCTCACTTTCATATTTGGACCATTCATCAAAATCTCTATGAAACTGCACCCTATTTTTACCAAACTCTATCCTGCCTTGTTGTCCGTACAAACAACAAGAAGACATAAGTAAAATGGACAAGAGCAGATTTAATCGCATATATTCATACCTTTACATCAATATATCTAAAAACCTAGAATTCTTATTAAAGGTTGGTAAAAATTATGTTAAAAGTAGAAACTTTAATTTTCAATCCTTTTCAAGAAAACACCTATTTAGTTTATGATGATACAGGGGAAACTTTAATCATTGATCCCGGTTGTCATAACAAAAGTGAGCAAAAATGGCTTTCTCAAAAAATAAAAACCCTTCGACTTAAGCCAGTTAGATTAATTAATACTCATTGTCATATAGATCATGTGCTAGGCAATAATTACGTAGCTGGATATTATGGCCTCAAACTTGAAATTCCGTTGAAAGAGGTTCCCGTTTTAAATACTGTTTCCCATATAGCTGAAATGTATGGTATAGCTTACGATGAACCATCACCTGAACCTTCTAGCTATTTAGATGAAAAAGTTCCTGTTCTTTTTGGCAATAGCAAATTACACGTTTACGATACACCCGGTCATTCTCCGGGAAGTATTTCCTTATTTCATGAACCGAGTAAAACATTAATTGCCGGTGATGTCCTCTTTAAAGGAAGCATTGGAAGAACTGATTTGCCAGGAGGAGACTACGATACGCTAATACAATCAATTAAACAAAAATTATTCAAATTACCCGATGAAACAACAGTTTATCCAGGGCATGGTCCTACCACAACCATAGGTTACGAAAAAATAAACAACCCTTTCCTATCTTGATTTTAATCTAACTTTTTAACCTTAAAAGTTTTTCTGTGGTGTTTTGAAAATCCATAATTCAATATAGCTTTTCTATGAGTTGCAGTGGGATACCCCTTATTGGATATCCATTGATATTCTGGATGTTTTAAATCTAAATTAGCCATTAAATCATCTCGATAAGTCTTGGCCAATATAGATGCCGCAGCGATAGCTTTAAATTTACTATCACCCTTAACAAAACAATGATGCGGAATATGCTGATAGGGTAGAAAGAAATTCCCATCAACCAAAATTCGATTTGGCTTTCTTTTTAAACCATCCAAAGCAAGGTGCATTGCTTTAATTGAGGCATTTAGAATGTTTATTTGATCAATTTCTTCAGGGGAAACTAACCCAATAGCCCAAGCTATTGCCTCTTCAATTATATCTTTTCTAAGAATATTTCTGTCCTTTTCTTTTACTTTTTTTGAATCATTTAATAAGGGATGGTCAAAATCAGGTTTTAAAATTACAGCTGCTGCGACAACAGGTCCTGCTAGACATCCTCTTCCAGCTTCATCACAACCAGCCTCCAAACCATCCTCTTTATAACTACTCAACATTATTGAAATACTTTGGTTATTGGTTGCATAAACGTTTAAATGACACTTAAATATAGAAAAGGAATATTTTATCTCTTCGCTCTATTATCGACGATTAGTATTTATTTCCTTTTTAACCTTAAATTTTCTTTCGACTTTGAACAGTTTTTTCCTGAAGGTGACGACGATTTAGCATTTTTCCAAGAGTTTGTCAAAGACTTCGAAACAGATGATAACTTTTTGTTGATCGCCGTCCACAAAGAAACAGGAATTTTTGACTCGACTTTTCTAAATAAATTTCATGAATTCTCCATTCAAACCCGAAATTTGCCTCATGTTATCCAAAGTCGTTCACTGACCCAACTTCGCTACCCAATTAAAACTCCTTTTGCTGTAACATCTATTCCCGTAATTCATATCAATGATCCTGCAAAATATCCTTCTGACAGTATTAATGTCCTTAATGATCCCCGTTTTGTTTTTAACCTTGTTGATCAAAACGGAAAATATTTAGTAGTATACCTGCGCTTAATAGATGGAATTCAGCTAGATCAGGCCAGAACCTTAATGACCGAGCTAAATGAGTTAATCCACCCTTTTGAATTTGACCAATACCACTACCTAGGAAGGCCTTATTTTCAACAAGAATTGGTGGATATGCAAAAAAGAGAAATTACCTTCTCTGCTATTGTCTCTGGAATTTTAGTAACTATTGTAATGTGGTTGATCTATAGACGGCCCATTGGAATTCTAATTTCCTTAGTATCAATAGCTGTAGGCATGCTACTATTTATGGGGGTACTTGGAGCTTTAGGTAGGCCACTTAATGCCATGGCTGCTTTATATCCTGTCTTGATGATTATCGTTGGAACTTCTGATGTCATCCATATTATGTCCAAATATATTGCTGAATTGCGGAAAGGTAAGACCAAAGAAGTTGCTATTCAAACCACTACCAAAGAAATTGGGCTGGCCACCTTACTGACTTCAACAACCACTGCTATTGGATTTGCCTCTTTACTGACTGCAAGAATAGCACCTGTAAGAGATTTCGGTATCAACGCAGCTATAGGAGTAGTGGTAGCTTATATCACTGTGATATTTTTCACTACTGCCTGGTTGTCTTTTTACGAGGAAAAAGATATCGTTAAAACCACCTCTAGAAACTTGTTCTGGGAAAATTGGCTTACTAAATTCAATGATTTTACTGCTCGCAACCCCAAAGCCATTTTATTAGGCTCGGTAATCGCTATCTTAATTTGTAGCATTGGTATCTTTCTAATTAGCACCAATTACAACATCATTAATAATTTCCCGAAGGGGAAAAAAATTACCCAAGACTTTCTAATTTTTGAAGAAAACCTTACCAGCTTTAGACCTTTTGAAGTAGCTGTATCCACTAAAGAGCCATTTAACACTTCGGATTATGAAGTACTCTCAGAAATAAACAAAGTCGAAAATAAATTAGGAGAATTTGAAGAAATCCAAGCGGTCAATTCTATTACAACGGTGTACAAAAGTATTAATCGAATGTATCATGGCAATCAGCCTAACTACTATACCTTCCCAGATGACATTAACAATTTTGAAAAATATCAAAAAGTAGCCAACCAATTTCCTTACCAAGAAACCAAGGTGCTGGTAAACCAAGATGGCAATAAGGCAAGAATAAGTGCCCGGATTAAGGATATTGGAGCAGACGAAATTAAAACCATATCGGATTCCATTCAGGTCTGGATTAATACCCACACCAATCCTAATGTGGCGAGTTTTAGGCAAACTGGTACAGGTCTGATAATTGATAAAAACTCGGAATATGTTCGCCAAAACCTAATAGAAGGGCTAGGATTAGCGGTATTAATCGTAGGGATACTAATGGCTATACTTTTTAAAAACTGGAAAATGTTACTCATTTCTCTAGTTCCTAACCTATTTCCTCTTCTGATTGCCGGTGCCTTACTTGGTTACCTTGGAATTGACCTGGAAGCTGGAGTATCAATCGTTTTCGCCGTTATTTTTGGCATTGCAGTAGATGATACCATCCACTTTTTAAGTAAATACAAATTAGCACTTCAGAATAACCTAAGTACCGAAGAAGCTCTGGCAGTCACTTTTATCGAAACAGGCAAAGCTATATGCCTTACCTCCATTATTCTTTTCTTCGGCTTTCTTATTATGCTGTTCTCCATTCACCCTCCCAGTGTAACTATAGGCCTACTAATCAGTATTACTTTGCTCAGTGCTTTGTTTAGTGATTTACTGCTAATTCCAGTAATGATTAGATGGCTAATTCCTCAAAAATCTCATCCAACTCCTCAAAAGATTTAAATCCTATTTTTTCCTCATTGCTTCCCCTCAATGATAGTCCATAGGAGGAGACTTCTTGAAAGAACTTCGGTAATAATTCAGACGGGGCGTTCCACTCATATAAAATAGGATAATTCACACTTAGCGCCTTTAATTCTCGATGGTTTATATTCTCTTGATTCACTTCTATCAAAAAACAATCCGCAATGGATTCAAATTCTTTAAACTGATTAATCAGTATTTGAGGATCTGTAAAGATTGGGGAAGTTATTTGAACAATAATAAAAAGCCCTTTCGGAAGCTGAATAATATCCCCTTCGGGAAAAGAATTATCAATTTGAATGCCATCTAAGCCCACTTCGTTAACCCAGTAAAGAATCTCCGGAACCCCTTGATTTTTAAACTCTCCAATCAAATCAACACCATCAATCCATTCCCTAATTGCCATTACTCTTTGAATATCTTGTTCTAAACTGCCTTGTACAACAGTATCAAAACCCATCCATTTAACTCCCTGTGCAGCAAAATATCGAGCATCCGTTAAATGAGTTATTCCAGAGGCCTTAACACCAATAAAATCACTTTTGTATTTTGACATGGGTTGTGCTATTTTTGAAAAACTAAAACTATAAAAAATGCAGCGCTATTTAACAGTTTTGATTTTCCAATTGTGCATTACTTGGATATATGGACAACATTCCCCACTAGGAATATGGAAAACAATAGACGATGAAACTGGAGAAGCAAAATCCTACGTTGAAATATACCAAGAAGGGTCCGTATTCAATGGAAGAGTCGTCGAACTTTTACTAAATGACGATGATCTTATTTGCGACCTATGTTCCGGTAAGAGAAAAAATAAGCCCGTACTAGGTATGAATGTCATTGAGGGGCTAAAAAGCTATAAAGACTATTGGAAAGATGGAACTATTGTCGATCCCAAAAATGGAAACGAATATGGGTGCTCTGTTTGGTACGAATCCAATGATTTAGCGATACTTAAAGTAAGGGGCAAACACTGGACTGGGTTATATAGAACTCAAACTTGGTACAGGGTAGAATAAAATTATTATTCGGTAGGAATATTAAAAGATGCGGACAATAAAAAGAAACTAAAACTGTTAATAAAAAGTATCAGTAATTAACAGCAAAAAAAATTCTATGACGCAAACTTTTACCCTAAATGATTTAATTCTTGGTCTTTACAATGAACTAGACCAAAATAGTTTGGAAAAAAATATTAAGGAGGATCCTCAATTATTAACAGAACTAAAAATTTTAAAAGAAAGTAAAACATTTTTGCCTAAAGTCCTTTTCAAACCCAAAAAGGCAACTACACAAAAAATCTTACATGCTTCTAAATTCCACTAGAGTCTTGCTTTATTAAAACAATTTATTTATTTTTGAAGTCTAATCAAACATTTGTTTTAAAAACCAAAATCAATTTCAATGACACAGCAAGAAAAAGAAGGTAAGCTTAAAAGCTTACAGCTTACCATGGATAGGCTGGAGAAAGCTTACGGCAAAGGAATAATAATGCGTTTAGGTGATGAGCAAATAGTAGAGGCTGAAGTCATCCCAACAGGTTCTTTAAGTTTGGATTTAGCTCTTGGCGTAAATGGTTTTCCCAAAGGAAGAGTAATTGAAATTTATGGCCCAGAGTCCTCTGGTAAAACTACCTTAGCCATACATGCCATTGCTGAATGCCAAAAATCAGGTGGGATTGCAGCATTTATTGATGCAGAACACGCTTTCGATAGAGTATACGCTAAAGGCTTGGGGGTCGATACCGAAAACCTTTTGATATCTCAACCTGACAATGGAGAACAGGCTTTAGAGATTGCTGAAAATTTAATCCGCTCTGGAGCAATTGATATTTTAGTGGTGGACTCTGTTGCTGCCCTAGTTCCCAAAAGCGAAATCGAAGGCGAGATGGGAGATTCCAAAATGGGACTACAAGCCAGATTAATGTCTCAAGCCATGAGGAAATTAACTGGAACCATCGGCCGAACAGGATGTTGCTGTATTTTCATCAATCAGCTCAGAGAGAAAATTGGAGTCATGTTTGGTAACCCAGAAACTACTACTGGGGGAAATGCGCTAAAATTTTACGCTTCTATGCGTTTGGATATTAGAAAAAATGGTTCTGGGATTAAAGACAAAGAAGGAAATATCATGGGCAACCATGTTAAAGTAAAAGTTGTAAAAAATAAACTGGCCCCGCCTTTTAGAGTTGCTGAATTTGATATCATGTTTGGAGAGGGTATCTCTAAAACTGGAGAAATTGTAGATATCGGATCAGATTTGGATATCCTTCAAAAAAGTGGTGCGTGGTACAGCTACGAAGGAACAAAAATTGCACAAGGAAGAGAAGCAGCAAAACAATTTTTGCATGACAACCCAGAAGTAGCTAAAGAAATTGAGCAAAAAATCAAAGATAAAATTAAAGGCACCCCTATTGAAAGTAAGGATAAACCTAGAAAGCAAAAAAATGAACCAGAGTCGGCGGAGGATTAATTCCCCGCTTTCATTTTTTCTGAGTTTTCAGCCACCCTTAAGGCTTCTATAACTTCATCCAAAGATCCTTCAATAATTTTGTCAAGATTATATAAGGTTAAGTTTATTCGGTGGTCTGTTACCCGATTTTGCGGGTAATTATACGTTCTTATTTTATCTGAGCGGTCTCCCGAACCAACCAGAGATCGCCTTATTGCTGCTTGTTCAGAATCATGTTGTGTTTTCTGATGATCAAATATTTTTTGATATAACCTCTGAAGAGCAATTTCACGGTTTTTTATTTGGCTTCGACCATCTTGACTCTCTGCCACAATTCCTGAAGGGATATGAGTAAACCGAACACCAGATTCCGTTTTATTAACATGTTGCCCTCCCGCACCACTAGATCTAAAGGTATCTATTTTTAAATCTGCTTTATTAATATCAACGTCTTCCATTTCTAATTTAGGCATTACTACAACTGTTGCAGCCGAGGTATGAACCCTACCCTGTGATTCTGTTTTAGGTACCCTTTGAACCCTGTGAGCTCCAGATTCAAATTTAAGAACCCCATAAACATCATCACCATTAACTTCTAACACGATCTTACTATACCCACCAACTGTGCCCTCATTAACAGAAATTACCTCTGTTTTAAATCCCTTTTCTTCAAAAAACTTAGTATACATCCTATACAAATCTCCAGCAAAAATTGCTGCCTCATCCCCACCTGTGCCTGCTCTAATTTCAAAAATCACATCCTTGCTGTCCTCCGGATCTTTAGGAATCAACATAATTTTTATTTCCTCCTCCATCTTTTCTTTTTGAGGAAGTAAATCTTCTAACTCTGCTTCCGCCATTTCCTTCAAATCTGCATCTCTATCCCCAAGCATTTCTTTAGCTGTACTAATATTACCCAATAATTCTTTATATTTTTTATACACTAAAACCAAGTCTTGTAAATCTTTATACTCCTTATTGACCTTTCTGAACTTGTCCATATCCGCCAATAACTCCGGGTCTGACAGTTTTTCTTCCAAATAATGGAATCTTTCATGTATGGCTTCTAACTTATCAAGCATAATTGAAATCCCTTTTCTGTTTGAACGGCAAAAATAACCAAATGAGTGCTATTTATTTTTTTAAGTTATCCAAGAGCGAAAATTCAAACAGATTGGAAAAAATAATATGTTAAAAAATATTCTAAATTAAAAATTGATATTATAAATAATTATTATATTGCACTCGTGTTATGGATTTGATTTATATCAAATCTTGAGCATAGAGCTATCTACAAAACATGAAATCTATAATCCTTAACATCGAGACATCGACGGAGGTTTGCTCTGTTTGTTTGTCCTCCCAAAAACTTATCCTATCTGAACGTAGTGTTCCTGACACCTACGCCCATTCCTCTATTTTAACTGGTTTAATCAAAGAACTTTTTAAAGAGTCTAATTTAAAAGTCTCCGATTTAGAAGCCATAGCAGTTAGTAAAGGTCCAGGATCCTATACAGGGTTGCGGGTGGGAGCCTCTCTTGCCAAAGGTATATGCTACGCAATAAACTGTCCCTTAATAGAAATTAACACCCTACATGCAATAGCCTTTTCAGCCTATCAGCAATTAGAAACTAATGGACTCTACATTCCTATGATAGATGCAAGAAGAAATGAAGTGTACCTATCAATTTATAAAAATAATAAAGAGCTAAAAGGTCCTATGGCCTTAATTCTCAATAAAGATTTTTTCGAAAAACTAATAAAGGAAAATCTGCCAATTATAATATCGGGTAATGGGGCAGACAAAGCTTGGGAGATGTTGCACAGTGATTTGGAATTAATTCATTACCCAGCTAGGTGTAGTGCAGTCATGTTAGCACCTCTAGCTTTTGAAGCACTGCAAAAAAACGACTTCACCAATATCGCTCAATTTTCACCTTTTTATCTCAAACCACCCAATATTACTTATGCAAAGAACAAAATTTAAACCATAAAAAAGTGGGCTAACGCCCCAAATACCTAGTAGGACGATCGATTTGTCAAATGGCAAATCATATTACAAGATTTTTTGGTACGATATTTGGAAAGGCTATCTACGAATCCAAATTACTAACATTTTAAAGAGCGAACGAGTAAAATGAGAAAACAAAAAAGTGAAGTCATAACCCTCAAGAGAGGAGATGATGATATCAGACTAGACTATGCAGACCTTAGAAAAGCCGTCTTGGTATTAAGGGCAGTTAACCACAAATTAAGAGCAAGAATTATTGATTTGTTGGAAGAATTCGGAAGTATGACAGTTACTGATATCTATATCAAACTTCGCCTGGAACAATCCGTGGCATCACAACACTTAGCCATCTTAAGAAGAGCTGGCGTAGTAGATACTGATCGCCAAGGAAAGTTCATTCACTACTCACTTGACAAAGACCGATTAGCACAAATTTCACGGCTGGCTGAAGAACTGGCTATGTAAAAACCGATTTAATTTTTGTTTGATTTTTATGAATATCGTACCGTAAAGCCTCCCAAAATCAACAACATTTTTAATGTTAAAAACTTTTGAAAACTAGACAGCTATGAGAAAGGCACACGTATCTCTGAACCAAGACCAACTGCAGGTTTCCTCGGAAATCCTCAGAGCTATTGCTCACCCTTTAAGATTAAAAATATTAGAATTTATTGATGAAAATGACAACATTAACGTTAATAAAATTTATAACAATCTTAATCTAGAGCAATCTATAACTTCTCAGCATTTAAAAATTTTAAGAAGTGCTGGCTTGGTCATTACAGAGAGAGATGGCAAGTACATCCACTACCGTATTGACTATCAAAAACTAAGTAATGCAGTGGGTGCAATTGGAAATTTCCTAGAAACCGAAGCGTAAAATTCCAATTTGGAAAAAAAGAGGAGTCCTTCAATTAGACTCCTTTTTTTCTTCCTCAGTTTCTTCTATTTTTTGATTCGCAAAGAAAGTTCTGTTGAACAACAACATGTTAATAACCCCTAACGAAATGGAAGCATCAGCTACATTAAATACGGGTTGAAAAAACAGAATATGCTTACCTCCCCACAATGGCAACCAATCTGGTAAAAATCCATTGATGATTGGGAAATAAAACATATCCACAACTTTGCCATGCAAAAATGATGAATAGCCCCCAGCTTCAGGAAAAATTTCAGCTAATCCCCCATGGTAGGTAGATTCACTAAAAATCATGCCGTATACTGCGCTATCAATAATATTGCCTATAGCACCAGCTAGGATAAGAGAGAAACTAATTAAAATTCCCCTTTTAGCTCCACCGTTTAAAAGAAAGTTAAGGTAATAAACTAAAAAACCAACCGCAATAATCCTAAATATACTTAGTACCAATTTTCCATACTCTCCACCTAGACTTAAACCAAAAGCCATTCCATTGTTTTCTACAAAATGTATTAAAGCCCAATCTAATCCTAGAATTCTAAACTCCTCTCCATATTCCATGTGAGTCTTTACCCATATCTTGAGACTCTGGTCTATGGTCAAGACTATTAAAACTAGTGCTATAAGCCAAAATTTACTTTTCAAATTTTTAATTTTTATTCCTCCGAATCTGTGAGAATTTCATCCTCACCGTTATCAAAAATATTTTTTCTTGCTAAAGGATTAGCGTGGTCTTCTTGGTAATTCTTTCGGTTTCTCGCCAAATCTATTGCCGAATAAAGAGCGTGTCGAAAAGAAGTTGGATCTGCTTTGTTTTTACCTGCCAAATCAAATCCAGTTCCATGATCTGGTGAAGTTCGAACAATGGGAAGTCCTGCTGTAAAATTAGTGCCCTTGCCAAAAGCTAAAAGTTTGAAAGGCACCAATCCTTGATCATGGTACATAGCCATTATACCGTCAAACTTACTATAGGCACCACTTCCAAAAAAGCCATCAGCAGCAAATGGACCCATAACTAATTGTCCCTGCTCTTTTAATTCTTCAATTACCGGTTTTAAAGTTTGAATTTCCTCTTCGCCTATTACTCCGCCGTCCCCCGCATGCGGATTCAATCCTAAAATCGCAATTTTTGGCCTCTCTAGTCCGAAGTCTTTAACCAAACTATCATGCATAACTTGAATTTTTTGGGTTAAAGTCCGTTTATCTAGATTAGCAGCAATTTCTTCGATAGGAATGTGGTTAGTAGCCATTCCAACCCGGAGGTTATCTTGCACCATGAACATTAAGCTTTCCTTAATTCCAAAAGCATCCGTAAGAAATTCAGTATGGCCTTTAAAAGGAAAATTGGCCAGTTGCATTGAAAATTTATTAATTGGAGCCGTTACTAAGGCTTCAATATGACCATCCTTCAAATCTTGTATAGCCCGCTCTAAAGCCTTAATTGCATAAACGCCACCTTCTTTAGTGGCCGTCCCCAAGTTAATGGTAACTGCCTCCTGCCAGCAATTTGCCACATTTACTTTTCCCTCTATAGGTCTTTCACCCAATTTTAATTGATTAAACCTAAAATCGTCATCTACGATATTCTTATGATAAGAAATTACCTTCGAGGCTCCATAAATAATTGGCGTACAGAGTGATAATATTCTATCATCTAAAAATGTTTTAATAATAACCTCTGGTCCAATGCCATTTATATCTCCAATAGTAATACCTACCTTAATTCGATCCATTTTTTATCTATATGTTTGTGTAACCTTCACAAAAATAACATTTTGAAAGCCAAAAAATCATTCGGACAACACTTTCTAAAAAACACACAAATTGCTGAAAAGATTGCAAAGGCAATGGACGGACAAGTTGAGCGTATTCTGGAAGTTGGCCCCGGCACTGGAAACTTGACTATCCATCTGATTAACCTTAATACAAAACTCAAATTAGTGGAAGCTGATCCAGATATGGTAACAATTCTCAAAAAAAACCCTACCACAAGCCATTTGGAAATCATTGAAAAAGATTTTTTAAAGTTGTCCCTTGAAGAGTGTTTTAACCATTCCCCATTCGGTCTAATTGGAAATTTTCCATATAATATTTCCTCTCAAATCATCTTCAAAATGCTAGAATACTCTGCTTATATCCCTATTATGGTGGGAATGTTTCAAAAAGAAGTTGCTGAGAGAATTGCTTCTAAACCAGGTACTAAATCCTACGGAGTTATTAGTGTGCTGACTCAAGCTAAATATACAGCAGAATACTTATTTACTGTGGACAAAAATGAATTTAACCCACCACCAAAAGTGCAATCTGGTGTAATTCGACTATTTAGAAAGGATAGTTTACATATTGATTATAATGAAAAGTTGTTTAAGCAAATCGTTAAAACTACCTTTGGTCAAAGAAGGAAAATGATTCGAAACACGCTTAAGGGCATTGTTCCAGAAAATTTTACACTGGATGATCCGTATTTCAATAAAAGGCCAGAGCAATTGAGCCTAACAGATTTCATTACCTTGACCCAAAAAATTGAAAACCATGACGCTTGAAGAAAGAATAAATGCGGACCTTAAAGCCGCAATGAAAGCAAAAGACGCCATTTCTCTCAGGGGAATTCGAGCTATTAAAGCTGCTATCTTATTAGCCAAGACGGATGGCTCTGGTAAAGAATTAAATGAAGAAAGTGAAATAAAACTGCTTCAAAAATTAATTAAACAAAGAAAAGATTCTCTTGAAATATACGAAAAACAAAATCGAGAGGATTTGGCCCAAACCGAAAAAGAAGAAATTGGTGTCATAGAGAAATACTTGCCTGAGCAACTCTCCCCCGAAGAATTAACCCTTGCATTACAGAATATAATTCAAGCAGTTGGAGCTACTTCTATCAAAGACTTAGGAAAAGTTATGGGCGCAGCTACTAAAGAACTTGCTGGAAAAGCCGATGGAAAAACCATATCAACCCTTTTAAAAAATTTACTTGCCTAAATTCTTATAATGAACTTATCTTTTTTACAATCGCTACATCTAGAGGCCAATAATGCCGGAACTTCCACTGGTCAAAAAGAATACCTTTCCAATCAATTTATAGAATCCTATTCCCCAATTGATGGCACACTTATTGGAAAAGTTAGTATCACCACCGAATCAGAATACCAAAATGTAGTCACTAATGCTCAAGAAGCTTTTGGGAAATGGAGACTTATTCCCGCTCCACAAAGAGGGGAAATTATACGGCAGTATGGAAATACCCTAAGAAATGTAAAGGAAGACTTGGGAAAATTAGTTTCTCTGGAAATGGGAAAAAGTCTTCAGGAGGGATTGGGAGAAGTTCAAGAAATGATAGATATCTGCGATTTTGCTGTTGGTCTATCTAGACAACTCTATGGATTGACTATGCATTCTGAAAGGCCTTTTCACAGAATGTACGAACAATGGCACCCGTTGGGCATAATAGGTATCATTTCTGCTTTTAATTTCCCAGTGGCAGTTTGGTCTTGGAATGCTATGATCGCTTTTGCCTGCGGGGACGTTTGTATTTGGAAGGCATCCGAAAAAACGCCTTTATGTTCTGTGGCCTGTCAAAAGTTGTTTGCAAAAGTGATTAAAGATAACCACCTTCCCGAAGGCATCTCTAATATCGTAACTGGAGATTATCGTGTGGGAGAATGGTTAACTAAAGATGCTAGAATCCCTTTAGTGTCCGCAACTGGTAGTACTAGAATGGGCAAAATAGTAGGCGTTGAAGTAGCTAAAAGACTGGGCAAAACCATATTGGAATTAGGTGGAAACAATGCAATCATTGTTACTCCTTCCGCAGATTTAAATCTAGTACTTACTGGAGCACTTTTTGGAGCCGTTGGAACAGCTGGCCAAAGATGCACCAGTACCAGAAGACTTATCATACATCGAAGTATCTATAACGAAGTACGGGATAAACTTTCTACAGCATATAAACAAATTAAAATAGGCAACCCTCTGGATGCTAGCATTCATATGGGGCCATTAATTGATGAAATTGCAGTCAATAATTACATGGATACTTTAAAAAATATAGAGCTGGAAGGTGGCAAATTTGCCGTTCAAGGTGGCGTTCTCCAAGAAGGAGAATATGCTAAAGGTTATTTCGTAAAACCCTGTATTGCCGAAGTTTCTCCCAACAGCAAAGTAGCGCAAACTGAAACTTTTGCGCCGATCTTATATTTGATGTCTTACGACAAAATAGAAGAAGCTATTGCTATTAATAATGGCGTCCCTCAAGGTCTTTCTTCCGCGATCATGTCCAATGACGTAAAAGAATCCGAACAGTTTTTGTCTTGCGCTGGCTCTGATTGTGGAATTGCCAATGTCAATATTGGTACAAGTGGAGCAGAAATTGGCGGAGCATTTGGAGGCGAAAAAGAAACCGGTGGAGGGCGTGAAAGTGGTTCCGATGCTTGGAAAGCCTATATGAGAAGGCAAACCAATACTATTAATTACAGTGAAGATTTACCGCTTGCACAAGGTATAAAATTTGATTTTTAACCTTTATTTGCCAGTTGTCCGCAAGCTGCATCAATATCTTTTCCCCTGCTCCTTCTAACGGTAACCATAATTTTTTTGTCCGTTAGATATTGAGCGAATTGGTCAATTGTGTTGATATCAGATTGTTGAAACATTCCATCTCCTATTGGATTGTACTCAATAATGTTTACCCTTACAGGAAAATATCTACACAGCTTAAATAGTTGCATCGCATCCTCAAGGGAATCATTGAAATTTTTCAGCGCTATATATTCATAACTAATTCTATTACCCGTTTTCTGATAAAAATACACCAACGCAGACATTAAAGACTCCAAATTATTATGTTCATTAATCGGCATAATGTTATTCCGCTTTATATCTGTAGCAGCATGAAGAGATAAAGCTAAGTTTACCCGAATGTTATCATCAGCTAATTTTCGTATCATCTTAGCAATTCCCGCAGTGCTTATGGTAATTCTTCTAGGAGACATACCCAATCCCTCTGAACTAGTAATTATTTCAATACTTTTCATTACTTCACCATAAGCCAATAAGGGTTCTCCCATTCCCATATAAACTATATTCGTTACCGGCCTTCCAAATACCTTTTCACACTCTTTATTAACAAGAACAACCTGATCGAAAATCTCTGCCGCTTCAAGGTTTCGAATCCTTTTCATTTTGCCAGTGGCGCAAAAACTACAGGTAAGACTGCAGCCTACTTGACTGCTTACACATATTGTATATCTTTTATCTTTTTCTACTGGAATTAAGACCGATTCAATAAAATGCCCATCGTGTAATTGAAATCGAAATTTAATTGTTCCATCTTCGCTACGCTGGATTTTATCTAGCATTATCCCATTAATTACAAAATGATGGGACAATAAATCCCTTAGTGTCTTCGACAAATTGGTCATTTCTTCAAAACTACGAACTCCTTTTTGCCATAACCATTCACCTATTTGCTTTGCCCTGAAAGTTTGCTGCTGATGACTTTTCATAAAAGAAACCAGTGCTTGTTTGTCTATTTTTCTAATATCTTCCAAAAGATGTATTATTTATTTTTATAATATAAAAGCGTAATTTACGCTTCTAAATCAATAAACCCTAAAAGGACAAAATGCATTATATACATGTTTTGTTTCAATTAATCAAGTAACTAATGATCAGACAAGGACTAAGCCAAAAAATGCTGCAGAAATTGTCCCCACAACAAATTCAGTTGATGAAATTGTTGCAAGTTCCTGCTGACCAATTAGAACAAAGAATTAAGGAGGAATTGGAGACTAATCCTGCATTAGAAGAAGGACTTCCAGAATCCTCTGAAAACACCGATTTTGACCAGGATGATTCAGATTACAACGATAATAATGAAGATCGTTTTGAGTTGGACGATTATATGAATGAATATATTGAAGATGATCCAACCACTTATAAAACTAAAAACCATCTTCACTCTCAGGATGAAGATCAAAAAACCATCCCCATTCCTGTCGAAACCAGTTTCCATGATTATTTGGAACAGCAACTAGGCCTTTTAACTGCTCTAGATGAAAGACAATCTACTATTGCGGATCAAATTATTGGTTCTATAGACGAGGATGGTTACTTAAGGCGAGACATCCCTTCTATTACAGATGATTTAATGTTTGCTCATAATCTAATTGCAGAAGAAAGCGAAATTGAAGGTATCTTAAAATTAATCCAACAGTTTGACCCAGCAGGTGTAGGAGCACGCGATTTACAAGAATGCCTTTTGCTGCAAATGGAACATGCCTTAAATAGTCAATCTGATTCCAAGGCGCTGTTACTCGCTAAAACCATTCTCACTGATCATTTTGACGCGTTTACCAAAAAACATTATGATAGATTAATCAAAACATTAGAAATCTCGGAAAATGACTTAAAGAATTCATTAGACGAAATTTTGCGATTAAATCCTAAACCAGCAAGCGCCTTCGTTGGCAATAGTTCAAAAAACAGCATCCAATATGTGATCCCAGATTTTTATATTTCCAATAGGGATGGCCTTCTTGAACTATCTCTACATTCTAAAAATGCACCCGATTTGTACATCAATGATCACTATAAAGATTTGTTGAAATCAGCAAAAAAGAACAACGGATTATCCCATAAAAAAGATAAGGAAACGCTAGTTTTTATCAAACAAAAAATAGATAGTGCAAAATGGTTTATAGATGCCATCAAACAAAGACAAGATACTTTGTACAGAACCATGTATGCCATACTTCAATACCAGTACGAGTATTTTTCAACTGGTGATGCTAAAAAACTAAAGCCAATGATTTTAAAAGACATATCCGACCTAACTGGTCTAGACATATCAACTATTTCCAGAGTGGTCAACAGCAAATTTGTTCAAAGTGAATTCGGTACCAAAAAACTAAAGGAATTTTTTTCTGAATCTATGCAAACAGATTCCGGAGAAGAAGTTTCCACACTCGAAGTCAAAAAAATTCTCAATGATTTGGTGGCAGTCGAAGACAAACGAAAGCCTCTTTCTGATGAAAAACTTAAAGAGCTATTAACAGATAAAGGATATAATATTGCAAGGCGTACCGTAGCAAAGTATAGGGAACAGCTTAATATACCGGTAGCTAGATTGAGGAAAGCCCTTTAATTATAATCGAACAAGCTTTTTCAATTTCCTCATTTTGGATAATCAAAGGAGGTGCAATTCGAAGACTTCGGTTGTTAAATAAAAACCAATCTGTAACTACCCCATTATTTAAGCAGTAATGTATTACTTTTTGAACTATTTCAAAATCTTCCAATTCAATCGCCATCATTAATCCACAATTTCGAACTTCCAAAATAGTCGGGTGAACCAACAATTCTTTAAACCAATTAGCTTTGGATTCCACCTCTTGAATGAGGTCGCCTTGGACCAAATATTGAGCAGTAGCTAAAGAAGCTGCACAACTTACCGGGTGACCACCAAAAGTAGTTATATGGCCAAGCGGTGGATTCTTGCTTAAGCTCTGCATAACAATATTTGACGCAATAAAAGCCCCAATAGGCATACCTCCCCCCATACCTTTTGCTAATAGCAGAATATCAGGCACAATACCAAATTGTTCAAATGCGAAAAAAGTGCCTGTCCTGCCAAACCCACATTGGATCTCATCCAAAATCAATAAAGCACCTACTTCCGAACACCTTTTTCTTAAACTACCCAAATATCCAGGCCTGGGTAATTTTACACCTGCTTCTCCTTGCACAGTTTCAATAATTACACATGCCGTAGATTCGTCTATTTTATCCAGACATACTTCGCAATTGTAAGATATATGTCTTACTCCTGGCAATAAAGGATGAAAAGGTCCAGTAAAATCTTTAGGGTGCATTAGACTAGCCGCTCCTTGTGTGCTTCCATGATAGGCATTTTTACACGCAACTATATTAGGCCTGCCAGTAAATCTTTTAGCCAATTTCATCGCTCCTTCCGTAGCCTCTGACCCACTATTAACAAAATATACCGTGTCTAAGGGGTCTGGGAGAAGATTGCTAATAAAGGAAGCCAATTCTACTTGAGGGCTTAGAACATATTCGCCGTAAACTAAGGTATGAAGGTATTTTTGAGATTGGTCTATAATTGCAGAAACTACCTTGGGATGACAATGCCCAAGTGCACTTACACCAATTCCAGCAATTAAATCCATATATTTTTTTCCGTCCCTAGCCTGCAAATACATACCACTAGCACTTACTACTTCTATTCCTAAAGGCATTTCACTAGTTTGAGCAAGATGATTAAGGAAAAGTTGTCTTTGAGAAATCATTTTTTGACTTTTATTGCTTTCTATTGCTCGACTAGATAGTTCAATTTGTTATACCTACCTTGTGCCAAGGTATCATAATTAGTACCTTTAAATAAATCTTTTCATATGCTTAAAATTGCTTTCCTTTCCCTCCTTCCCTTTTGCATTTACGCATCTGGCATTAATTTCACTGAAAACAATTGGGATAAAATACTAGACCTGGCAAAAAAGCAAGATAAAATTATTTTTCTGGATGCCTATGCAGAGTGGTGTGGGCCTTGTAAATTAATGTCAGCCAAAGTTTTTACAGACAGCGAAGTAGGTTCTTATTTCAACAAAAACTTCATTAACGTAAAAATAGATATGGAAAAGGGCGAAGGGCTTAAGCTAAGGTCTCAATATCAAGTTTCAGCATATCCCACTTTACTCTTTATTACACCTGCTGGCGAAATTGTCCAAAAAAAAGTTGGCGCTCTTAATGCCAGAGATTTTTTGCTATTAGGCAAATCTGCTTTTAGAAATTACGATCGAAGCGAGTTTTACGCCAAGCAATACGAAGAAGGCAATAGAGATTTAACTTTTCTTTTGGCATATATAAAGAGCCTCAACAACGCAAATAAATCTCCAATTAAAGTGGCTAATGAATTTATTAATACCCATAGCGGTTCATACACTGAAAAAGAGTTGTTGCTAATTTATGAAGCTGCTGTTGAGATAGATTCCAAAGTTTTTGAAGAATTTACTAACCATTATAAAGAGATTATTAAACTAGTAGATGCTCAAGCGCTAGAAGAAAAAATTTTGGATGCCTGTATTCACACTGCACGAAAAGCAAATGAGTTTAACGCAGATTTTTTACTGAAGGATGTTCGTCGGGTTATAAAAAAATACTTGGGCCAATCTTCAAAGAACAACCCTGAACTACAATCACTTTTAAACAAATAATCCTTGATGGAGAAAAGAACAGACCTAGGTCAACTTGGTGAATTTGGACTAATAGATCATTTAACTTCTTCATTCATTTTTCATCATAAAAGTACCCATAAGGGTGTAGGGGATGATGCCGCTGTAATTGATCTAGGAAATGACCAAGGACTCCTGGTATCAACAGATATGTTGATAGAAGGAATACATTTTGACTTAATTTATACCCCCCTCAAACATCTAGGATATAAGTCAGTAGTAGTTAATTTGTCAGATATTTATGCGATGAATGGTATACCAAGTCAAATAACTGCATCTATTGCTATTTCTAATAGGTTTTCTTTAGAAGCAGTTGACGAACTATATGCGGGAATTAAAGCAGCTTGTGATTTTTACCAAGTTGACCTTATTGGAGGAGACACCTCTTCAACCAATAAGGGTATGATGATATCAATTACTGCTTTGGGTTATGGAAAACTATCTCAACTGGTGTACCGCAACGGCGCTGAAATTGGAGACCTTATCTGCGTTAGTGGATCTCTTGGATCTGCTTATTTGGGTTTGCAATTATTAGAAAGAGAAAAACAACTATTTCTAGATAATCCAGAAATGCAACCCGATTTAGAAGGTCAAAATTATGTGGTGGGTAGACAACTGAAACCAGAAGCGAGAAGGGATGTGATTCAACTACTAAATAAAAACCAAATCATTCCTTCTTCAATGATTGATGTATCAGATGGAATTGCCTCAGAATTATTTCACATTTGTCAGCAATCTAAAGTGGGTGCATTTATTGAAGAGGAAGCCGTACCAATCAACCAAGAAGCTCAACTTTTGGCTATTAAATTTAATTTGGACCCTATTACTTGTGCCCTCAACGGAGGAGAAGATTACGAACTTCTATTTACCGTTAACCCCAAAGATTTAGAAAAAATTAGATTCCTTCCTGACATCAATATTATTGGAGAAATTGTTCCCCCTGAAGACGGAATCAAATTACATACCAAAGGTGGAAATATTCACAATATTAAAGCGCAAGGCTGGCAGCACTTCAACCCCAACAAATAAATTATTCATGCAAAAGTTTTCCACATTCTATATAATTGCAAGTTTCTTATTGTTTTTACTTTATTCTTGCTCTGACGATCAAAATACTTCCGCTGCTTCCGTAACAGTTAGTAAATCCCCTGTAACCATCCCAAAGTTCAACAGAGATTCTTCTTACAACTTTGTAGCTCAACAGGTGGCCTTTGGACCAAGGGTGCCTGGATCCGAAGCTCATAAACTGTGTGCTAACTACCTAAAAAATCAGTTAGAAACTTTCGGGGCAGAGGTAACCCTTCAAAACTTTTCGGCTACTGCATTTGATGGAACCACTCTTGATGGAACAAATATCATAGGTAGCTTTAATCCAAAACACCCTAAAAGGTTGATTTTAGCCGCCCATTGGGACACTAGACCTTTTAGTGATTCACCTGTAAATACATCTAATTCCAATGAGCCAAATCTCGGTGCTGACGATGGCGCTAGTGGAGTAGGTATTTGGCTTGAAGTTGCTAGAATGTTGAAGGATAATCCCATTGATTTAGGCATAGATATCATTTTTTTCGATCTTGAAGATTATGGGGAAAACAGCAATGAAAATAGTTGGGGGTTAGGATCTCAATATTGGTCTTCTAATTTTCATGTCAAAAACTATCAAGCGGAAGCAGGTATTCTATTAGACATGGTTGGAGCAAAAAATGCGGTATTTCCTAAAGAACAGTTTTCCGCTTATTTTGCCCCAGAATTGTTAAATCGAATTTGGAAATTGGCTCAAAGAATGGGATATGGAAATTATTTTAGTAATAATAATGGGGGAGCTATTACCGATGACCACTATTTTGTCAACACAATTGCTAAAATTCCAATGATAGATGTCATACACAGACCCATTAACTCCAATACTGGTTTTCCTGCTCATTGGCACACTCCGGATGACAATCTAGACATCATTGATACCAAAACACTTGGGGCCGTAGGTCAGGTCATAGTGGCTGCCATCTACCGTTTTGGACAAGGCAATCTTTAAATTTTTATTGGGAATCTTTCAAACCAAACTGTTCATTTAAAGCAAATATATCATCGGGATTAGCATTTTCTCTACGAAGTACCTTTAACTGATGGTTGAGGAGCTCTTCTTTATTTCTGAATCTTTCTAACCAAGTAGTTTGGTCAAAATCTGGGGTACGTGTCGGTAATCGCTCAAATGCACTTTTCATTGTTGATAAGACTGCCTTTAATTGATTGGGAATCCAAGAGATGATCGGAGTTCCCCCCGTAGCCTTAGGATATACTGTATTCGCCATTATATATTTTTGAACAAATTGCCAATGTCCATTCCTAAACACATATATTTCCTCTAAAATTTTCAATAAAGTAATTTTACCCTCAGTGTTTTGGCTTCTATTCAACCTATCAATTAATGGGTTTTTTTCAAGTTCCTTTCTCAAATCTTCTAGAAAATATTGAATAACCTTTGGCCTATATTGTCGTAAATCCAAAAGATACTCCGTTAATTCATTTTTAGGATAGAATTGTATAACTCCAGTAAAAATATCCAACGTAGGTATTATATTATCTTGGGCTCCTGTTTGGCCTCTATATTTTTGGTGTTCTTCTGAAACGCCCCCATATACCAAGCCAGGCCCAAAAATCTCTTCGTTTCCAGCTATACCCATAATAAACACCCTGAAATCATTATAGTGCTTCCATCTAGATGCGGTCCACATTAACTTCCTTCTTTCATTTATTTCAGAAATGGCATATAAAATTTTATGTAAACCTTCATTAATAATTACTTCCTTTTCAGAAGATAATGCCATTGAAATTCCATCAATCAAATCCGGGGAATATTGGTTCATATCGACATGTAACATTATGAAACCTCGTTCGTCTGGCATTCCAGAAAACTTCACACACATGCCAAGGTTATCCCAATTCATGCCCGCATTATCATCTATTTTTCGATAATTTCCCAAAGAATAGGCATAATGATAATCTATCCAAGGAAATACTTCCAATTTTTGACTTACTACCACAAAAGGTTGAGCGATCTGAGGTGGTAGATAATTATAAGCTTTCCCATACTTGCCACTTTTTAAAAATTCAAAATGAGCAGGCGCCAAAGTATATGCAGAAGTAAAAAATGCATAAGCCCTAAATAATGCTTGAAGCAAATAAGGGTCTGTTTCTTCTTTTACTAATGCTAGCAAATTAGGTAAATTATCAATTGCCTTTTCAAAAGCACCCTCCTTCGAGAGCAATCCAGCCTCTTTGTTATCCTTAACAATGGGCATAGTATCAATAATACTTTGCAATTCTTCATATTTGGAAGGAAGCACCTTCATCGGTTCTCTTTCGGGTAGAAAACCATTTTTTCCGTTCACCGCAAAAAAACCATCATTATACCTGTTGAAATTCATTGCCTCTCCTTATTATTTAACAATAATGTAAAAGTACATCCAATTTAATGGCTTTTCTAAATAAACCTTTACATTGCCGCGCCAAATGATCCAATTAATATGCTACCTAAATCCTTTATTAAAAAGACTTTCCCCCTACTGGGTTTTGGCTACCTATTCTCTTTTTTTTCTGGTTTTGGACAAACCTACATTCTGTCCTTATATGTTCCAGCTATTGCTGGCGCCTTTTCATTATCCAATTCTGGTTTTGGAAGCATATATGCCTTTGCAACCTTAGCCAGTGGTTTAACCCTCCCTTGGCTTGGCAGTTGGTTCGACAAATCAACAGTTAAAAATTATTCTATTTTCGTGCTTTCAGGGTTGATAGCCTCACTTCTGCTGCTTTCAATAAGTCAATATTTATTTTTGGTTGTCATCGCATTCTATGGGTTAAGGTTGTTTGGACAAGGCTTAATGGGCCATACCGCTGTCTCAACCGTTGCTCGGTATTTTCATGAGGGTAGAGGAAAAGCAATTGGCACTGCTACATTAGGTCATCCAACTGCAGAAGCCATTATGCCCATTTTAATTGCCATTTTAATTGCCACAGTGGACTGGAGGACATCCCTACAGATATCCGCCTTATTGTGTTTGGTGTTAGTTATTCCTCTATCACAAATACTTCTTAAAAAAGGTGCCTCAAGAATCAGAGCGTATAGTATACGTCAAGTGGTTCAACCCAGTTCTTCCAAGCGGACAAAAATCCAAAATATTCTATTGGATAGGCGGTTTTGGATTATGTCTCCATTAATTTTCTCTTTTGGTTTTATCAATACTGCTTTATTCTTTTTTCAACTCAAATTTGGGCACGAAAGGGGGTGGTCAACGGAGTGGGTTGCACTTTCTGTATCCGCTTTTGCTATAGCTAATGCAACTGGATTAACCTTCGCCGGGCCTCTAGTAGATAAGTATTCTAGTAAAAGTCTATTTAAAAAATTTTCTTTTCCTTACCTAGTAGGGCTAATTGGATTGATTTTTTTTAAGCATCCCTTTGCTTATCCAGCCTCCCTTTTTTTTCTAGGATTTTCCAACGGAATGGGTTCAACGATAAAAAATGTTCTTATGGTAGAAATTTATGGGGTGTCCATTATTGGTAAAGTTAGAAGTGTCTTTACTACCGTAAGCGTCATAAGCACAGGTCTTGGACCTGCTATATTTGGAATTTTATTAGACAAAAACTTATCCTTCTCTCAAGCTTTTATATGGTCTGCTAGCTTTATGTTATTAACCATAATCAATGCTTGGAGAAAATTTTAATCATTGCTTTACCCCGGTAAACACCTCTATATTGGAGTCGTCGGGACCACCCAAAAAATAAGAATAGGCTAATCTGTTTACCGTACTTGAAATGGTACCTCCTACAAAATTCTGGTCTGATTCATGTTCTAAATTATAATTCCCCATACTTATTTCGGTCAGCTTCAGTTCAAGAGAAACAGACCCTCCATTAGTAGGCTCAATTTTTACTGTTTCTGCATCTAGTACGGTCAATTTAATTTGGTGTTCATTTTCTTGAATCCCCTGGAAAGGTTTTGCCAAAGTTCCAACATAGTTTCCCTCTATTGAAGGAAGGGGTGAGTTATCGTTGTTTTCATTACATCCTAATGAAAAAATAACTAATACTAATAACCATGCAATTGGTTTGAAAATTATCTTCATTTTTATTGAATTAAGGAATGTTAAGCGTATCCAATTTAGCCAAAGATGCATCTATTTCTGCCTGTGTGACCTCGTGAGGTATAATTTTTCCGTCGAAATAATCTTGGTAAGCTTTCATATCAAAATTGCCATGGCCACAAAGATTAAAGAGGATGACTTCGCTTTTGCCCTCTCGCTTGCATCGTTCTGCTTCTGCTATAACGGTGGCTATACCGTGAGTAGCTTCAGGAGCGGGAATAATACCTTCGGCCTTTGCAAATTTTACACCAGCATCAAAAACCTCAAGATTATTATGAGCCTTAGCTTCTATTAATTGATCCCGCAACAATTGGCTGACTATAACTCCAGCTCCATGATAACGAAGTCCCCCTGCATGGATAGGTGCTGGCACAAAATCATGGCCTAAGGTATACATCGGCAATAACGGAGTCATTCCGGCTGTGTCTCCGAAATCGTATCTAAATTGACCCCTTGTTAATTTTGGGCAAGAAGAAGGTTCGCTAGAAATACACCTGATCTTCCGTCCCTCATCGAAATTAAGTCTTAAAAATGGGAATGCTATACCGGAAAAATTGGAGCCTCCTCCAAATGGAGCGATTACTATATCTGGCATATCTCCAGCCATCTCCATTTGTTTTACGGCCTCTAGCCCTATAACTGTTTGGTGTAATTTAACATGATTCAATACACTTCCCAGTGCGTATTTGGTATCCTCTCGAGTAGCGGCTCTTTCAACAGCTTCAGAGATTGCAATCCCTAATGACCCTGTTGTGTCCGGATGCTCAGCAAGTATCTTTTTACCAATTTCAGTAGCATTGGAAGGAGAAGGATGTACCGTTGCCCCCCAAGTATTCATCATTATCTTTCTATAAGGCTTATGCTCAAAGGATAACTTAACCATAAACACCTCGCATTCAATACCAAAATGTTGACAAGCAAAACTTAAAGCACTTCCCCATTGCCCAGCTCCAGTTTCAGTTGTAATTTTCTTTACCCCTTCCATTTTATTGTAATACGCCTGTGCAACTGCAGTATTGGGTTTATGGGATCCCGTAGGACTAGTTCCCTCATATTTGTAATAAATCTTTGCTGGAGTATCCAAGATTTTTTCAAAATTATAGGCCCTGTAAAGTGGCGTGGGTCTCCAAATGGAGTAAATATCCCTCACCTCGTCTGGAATATCAATCCATTTTTCTTGTGAAACCTCTTGTTTGATTAATTCCATTGGAAAAAGTGGAGCCAAAGCCTCAGGTCCGATGGGTTCTTTTGTTCCCGGATGGAGAGGGGGTAAAGGCTTATTGGGCATATCGGCAATAATATTGTACCACTTACTTGGAATATCTTTTTCTGTGAGTATAAACTTTCGTTGCATCTGAACTAGTGTTTTTGTTTTTTTTCTTTAATTGTATTGTTACAACTAGTAGTAAATTTAAAAAAACACCTCCAAAAATCCATATTATAGCAACTAAATTCAAAGCTTTTTGATTTTCCAAAATAAAATTTGGAGCATGTAAATTGGTTGTGAATACTATATTAGTCCCACTAGTAAATATGCTATGGTAATTTGTTTGATTAAGGTTGATATTAAACATCAACCGGTTTTCAATTTTCCTAATTATTCCTTTTTCAAATTGGAATTGATACTGGACTGAATGCCCTCTGTCTCTTGTTCGTAAATTCTCAATTGATAATAGCCTTAATTGTCGGTGATTGATATCATAGATTATTAAATGCTGTGAAACATATCTTGCAAAGGATGTCTCCCAAGTTTCTTCTCTTCTATCCGATAAAAGGATAGAATCATATTGAATTAATGCATCTCTTAAGGTCCATGGGAAATCTGCGTTAATATTTATTGCTAGCGAATCAATTTCCCGAATTTCAAAAAATGCAACATGAGTATCATGGCTGTATCCTTTAGCCACAGATAGAATGTAACAAAACCAAATTAATTTTATTTTCACCTTATGGCAAAGTCTTGAGATGGTGTCCCTCTAAAATATCTAGGTATAATTGGAAAAGTACTAGTTATTACGTAGTAATAGGTCCCATTAGGGTATTCCTTTGTTATTCCAAATCGACCATTAGCTTCATCTAAATGGCCTAATCCATTAACATATTCATAGTCTGCAGAATATACCCCATCATATGATCCGCATGGGGCAGTAACTCCATCTCCAGGTCGGGTTCCTTCCTTAAGTTGATAACTAGATTCCATCTCAATAATAGACGAATTAGCATCTTCAGGGTTTTCATAAGCATACTTGTAATATATGGGAAAGCCATCGGCAGCATTACCAATTTGGGTCATTTCACCAGTCTTTACAGCTAACTGATCAAGAAAAAGAGTTGGTAACCCGTGATAATGATATTTACCATTAGGTTGAACATGAGCATTATTGCAATCCAATCCCAAATTAACATTTGTTGCTTCTAGATTCCAAACCCAATTGACGTTGGGATCCATAATATTAGTATGAGGAAAAGGTTCAGCAGCTACTGGATCTAATTCTATTCCGTTATTAAGAATCCCAAAAGCATAATTAGGGCCATTGCTACCTAATAATGGGGTAAACGAGCTAGCAATAGAAGGTTGACTGTTGATTTTATGAGAAACTGCTTGTGGAGTAATCGCATTGGGATTGAGAGCCCCTTGTACTTTTCCAAATAATCCTACCTTGTGGTTTGGAATACAATTAGAATTAATATTGATGATAGATCCTTCTATATTGAAAATAACCACAGGTTGGAAGTTCAAACTTTCATTACATTCTCCTCGAGTACTATCTAAATTTTGTTGAGAAATACAATTTTCGCCTAAAGGATCCTCGATTTTATCTTTTTGGCAAGCAGAAAAAAACACTAGCAATGAAAAAAAATGAAATAACCTTAATTGATTTATTTGAAGCTGAAATATATACATCTCCCTAAAGTTTGGTTCGTTTATTAAATGGCCAATCTAAAGCTATTTGAGGCAATAAAAAAATCCTTTAACTGCATAGTTAAAGGATTTTATGGTGGGCGATACTGGACTCGAACCAGTGACCCCCTGCTTGTAAGGCAGGTGCTCTGAACCAACTGAGCTAATCACCCTGTTTAGAAGCGACTGCAAATATAGAGGGTCTTTTTTTTATATGCAAGTTTAATTTTTCTAATCTTAGCCAATTGAAAA
>JBEAPR010000137.1:0-25666 GCA_041164265.1 Bacteroidota bacterium
CCGTCCTAGCCATTTTCACCTATGGATTTCAACGTGCTATAAACGCCTTTTCATCTGCTCAGGTTCAATTAAGAACCTTAAGTAACTACCCGACTTTGTTAGATTTAGCATTTGAAAAAAAATATATCACCAAAGACCAGTTATCTCTTTTAAAAGAATGGAATCAGTCGCCTGAAACCTGGAAACCACAATAAAATATATACTGTATGTCTTTTATCGATTTACATGCTGAAAAATTTTTACTGCAGTACCTAAATAATAGTTCTCCAACCGGATATGAAAGCAGTGGACAAAAGATTTGGTTAGACTACCTAAAGCCTTATGTAAATGAATGGCATTTAGATCATTATGGGACGGCTTATGGCGTAGTAAATCCGGGTAAAAATTTTAAAGTAGTTATTGAGGCGCATGCTGATGAAATCAGCTGGTTTGTCAATTATATTTCTGATGATGGTTTCATTTATGTGGTACGAAATGGGGGGTCTGATCATTTAATAGCCCCATCCAAAAGGGTTAATATTTACACTGACCAAGGGATTGTTAAAGGGGTTTTTGGATGGCCTGCTATACATACCAGAAGGGGGGAAGATGCTGCAAAGCTAGTTCCCAAGATGGAAAATATTTTTATTGATGTAGGCGCAAAGGACAAGGAAGAGGTAACTAATATGGGAATCCATGTTGGATGTGTTATTACATTTGAAGATGAGGTCATCAAACTCAATAATAAATTTTATTGTGGCCGTGCACTAGATAACCGAATGGGGGGATTTTGTATTGCAGAAGTTGCTCGTAAGCTATCTGAGTCCAGTACTGAATTACCATATTCTCTATATATCGTCAATGCCGTCCAAGAAGAAGTAGGCCTAAGAGGGGCAGAGATGATTGCTAGAAATATTAGTCCAGATGTAGCTATAGTTACTGATGTTACTCACGACACTGGAACACCCCTAGTTAACGCTAAAATACATGGAGATACCAAATGCGGCAATGGGCCCTCCCTTACCTATGCCCCTGCGGTTCACAATACCCTGCTTAAATTAATTCAAGAGGCAGCGGATAGGGAGAATATTCCCTTTCAAAGGGAAGCTGCTTCAAGAAGTACTGGAACGGACACAGATGCCTTCGCCTATTCCAATAAAGGGGTCCCCTCTGCACTAATTTCACTTCCTTTAAGGTATATGCATACAACAGTAGAAATGGCCCATATTGCAGATGTTGAAAATGTTATCAAACTAATTATAGCTAGTTTGAAAAGTATCGAAAACCAACACAATTTCAAATATTTTTAAACCTACTTACCTATTTCCATACATAGTCTGGTAATAATTGAGGTAGGCACCGGAGGTTACGTTTTTTAACCAATCCTGATGGCTGAGATACCATTGAGCAGTCATTCTTAACCCGTCTAAAGGTTCCACAGCAGGTTTCCAACTCAATTCTCTGGCTAGTTTGGAGGCATCGATGGCATACCTTCGGTCATGACCTGGTCTATCCTTGACAAAAGTGATTAATTGTTTTGAACTACCGGAAGGTTTATTTAATAGTTGATCCATAATGTCACAAAGGTGACCAACCAATTCAATATTTTTCCATTCATTATTCCCTCCGATATTATAAGTCTCACCGACTGCACCCTCGTGATAAATCAGGTCTAAAGCCCCTACATGATCCCCCACCCATAACCAATCTCTTGTATATTTTCCGTCACCATATATAGGTAATGGCTTGGCATTTTGTATATTATTAATTACTAGTGGAATCAATTTTTCAGGAAATTGAAAAGGGCCATAGTTGTTAGAACAGTTGGATATTAAAATCGGCAATCCATACGTATGGTAATATGCCCTTACCAAATGATCGGAACTTGCTTTAGAAGCAGAATAAGGAGATCTAGGATCATAAGGTGTACCTTCGGTAAAAAGGCCAGTGTCTCCAAGTGTTCCATATACTTCATCAGTGGAGACATGAAAAAACCTCTTTCCCTCTAATTGATCACCCCATAATTGTCTAGCTGCATTGAGCAAAACTAAAGTTCCCAATACATTGGTTTGAATAAACGCTAAAGGATTCTCGATAGATCGATCTACGTGAGATTCGGCAGCCAAATGGAAAATACCATCTGGTTGATAAGTCTCCATAATTATTTTAACCTGAGCAGCATCTGTGATGTCAGCCCTTTCAAACACATAATTTTCTGCTGACTCGACCTCCTTTAAATTTTCTAAATTTCCAGCATAGGTTAACTTATCCAAATTCACAATTCGATAATGAGGATACTTTTTTACCAATAAGGTAACCAAATGAGATCCTATAAACCCAGCTCCACCAGTTACTATTATAGTTTTTTCTAGCATCATTTCTATTTTACAACGCTTTTAAAGTATTCAAAGGTTTTAACCAAACCTTCTGCCCGTGGTACCTTTGGTTCCCATCCCAAAATTTCCTTTGCTCTAGTAATATCCGGTTGCCTTACTTTTGGATCGTCCTCTGGAAGTGGACGATAATCAATGAAAGCTTTTGGGTTGCCAACTAGTGACAATATTTCTTCAGCAAATTCTAAAATTGTAATTTCATCAGGGTTGCCAATATTGACTGGCTCTGTGCAATCACTCATCAGTAACCTAAAAATGCCTTCAATAAGGTCGTCCACATAACAAAAAGACCTGGTTTGAGAACCATCGCCAAATACAGTCAAACCCTCCCCTCTAATAGCTTGTGAAAAAAAAGCGGGAAGTACCCGGCCATCATTAACCCGCATTCTAGGCCCAAAAGTGTTAAATATTCTTACAATTCTTGTATCTACCTGATGAAAATTATGATAAGCCATTGTAATGGCCTCTAAAAACCTCTTCGCTTCATCATAGACTCCTCTCGGTCCAACTGGATTTACATTTCCCCAGTAAGATTCCTTTTGAGGATGTTCTAAGGGGTCACCGTAAACTTCAGAAGTGGAAGCTACTAGTATTCTAGCATTTTTAACCTTAGCTAATCCCAATAAGTTATGCGTTCCCAAAGCACCTACCTTCAAGGTTTGAATGGGCATTTTCAAATAATCAATCGGACTGGCAGGTGAGGCAAAATGAAGAATATAATCAAGATGGCCTGAAACATGGACAAATTTTGAAATATCGTGATGGTGAAATTCGAAGTCTTTAGAAGGAAACAAATGAGCAATATTATTTAAATCCCCCGTCAATAAATTATCCATTCCTATCACATGGTAGCCTTCAGCCAACATCCTATCGGAAAAATGAGATCCTAAAAATCCTGCAGCTCCAGTAATTAATACTCTTTTCATAATTTTATTATTTACAATACAAATATAGCAATACCTTTGCCACTGCTATGAAAGCATATTTACATTTTATAGTTTTAATTTTTCCTACAACCTTTTCTTGGACACAAGACTTTATCTCCAAAAAGTCCACCCTGCTACATGTAGGTTACGGGTTGGTAGTACCAGAAGGCAAACTTCCGTTTAACTATGGGGGAGTTCCATCAATTGCGCTAAATTATTATATGTCAAAAGGATATTTCACTGGACTTGATTTGAATTATATGTTTGGAGCTTCAGTTCAAACGGATGTTCTAGAGAATCTAAGATCTCCAGAAGGACATATTTATGGTAATAATCAAGCTATAGCTGACATTCAATTAGGATGGAGAGGTTGGTATTCAGGAATTTCATTTGGGAAATCCATTCAACAAAAGGGATTCACTTTTTTATTAGGTATGGGCTGGACCCAATACCAATATAGAATTCAAGAAGATCCTCAATCTTATGTTCCCCAAATAGTAGCTCCATATCTCTCAGGTTACGATCAATTATCTACTGGCTGGGCATTAAAACCGGGGATAGGTTATCAACATTTAGATGGCAATAATAATCTCAATTTCAAAATTGGAATATCAGTCTTACTGGCATTTACATCACTTAAAAACAATTTTCAACTAGCCCCAGCTGATTTTTCAAAGCAAAGTCCGCATTCGTTTATAAGTTTTGATTTATCGTGGATCTTACCTTTTTATTCCTTTAATCCGGATACCATCAGTTATTAATCATGGTAGTCCTCTATAATTTATTCATTCAAATTTTATGGTGGGCCATTAAGGTATATAGCTTTTTTAACCCCAAAGCTCAGATGTGGATTCAGGGTAGAAAAAATTGGAAGCTTAATTTGAAAAAAAATGTCCCTCGTCAAGGAAAAATAGTTTGGATCCACTGCGCCTCTTTGGGGGAATTCGAACAAGGACGCCCGATTGTTGAAAACTTAAAACAATCTTTTCCAGAATATTTTGTTTTATTGACTTTTTATTCCCCCTCGGGCTATGAAATAAGGAAGGATTATTCCCAAGCTGACTATATTACGTATTTGCCTTTGGATACCCCATCTAATGCGGAATATTTTGTTTCCACAGTAAAACCACAATGGGCCATCTTTATTAAATATGAATTTTGGTATCAGTTCTTGCATACCCTAAATAAATATCATATCCCAACATTTTTGGTGGCAGCCGTTTTTCGGCCTAATCAAATATTTTTTAAATGGTATGGTGGTTTCTTTCGACAAATTCCATTTTTATTTACCGAAATATTCGTGCAAAATGCTAAGTCAAAAGACCTTTTACAAAAGATTGGATATTTAAAAACTACTGTTTTAGGGGATACTAGAATTGACCGCGTCATAGCAATCGCTAATCAAGTTCAACCAGATCAACGAATTCTTGAATTTATTGGAAAAAGGAAAGTTTTAATTGCAGGTAGCTCATGGCCTCCAGAAGAAAAAATTTTACTTCACTGGATAGAAAAAGTAAACTTGAAAGAATGGTGTTTGATTTTAGCACCTCACCAAGTCACGCCTCAGCACATCCAAAAAATCAAAGATCAATTTAAGCACTATTATCTCACTACTTATACTCAGGGCATTAATTCTTCTCCCTCGGATATACTTTTGATAGATACTATTGGGATATTGTCAGGATTATATCAGGTAGGGACAATTGCTTTTATTGGTGGTGGTTTTGGAAAAAGCATCCATAATATTTTGGAACCTGCGGCTTTTAGCATTCCAATTATTTTTGGCCCCAACCACCATAAGTTTATCGAAGCCCAAACGCTCATAGCAACTAAAGGAGCTTTTGAGGTAAAAAATGAATTAACCTTTAACCGTATTTTCGTTAAATTATCCCAAAAAGGAAGGTATGAGAAAGCTCAAAAAGCTGTTCATAATTATATTCAAGAAGGTAAAGGAGCAACTGCCAAATTGATTCATTATTTAATAAAGCAAAGGTAATTTACAGCATATGAATAGAGCAAATCCCTTAACATTATGGAAGGATAAGAAAATATTGATTTTGGGGGATGTAATGATTGATCGCTATTTAATGGGTGGGGTACATCGAATTTCACCTGAGGCACCAGTTCCAGTTCTAAATTTGGATAGTCAGGAAGATCGACTAGGCGGTGCTTCCAACGTAGCGCTTAACATACAATCACTAGGCGGAATTCCCATTTTATTTAGTATAGTGGGAGAAGATGAAACAGGACTTAGATTAAAACAATTAATGGATCAACAAGCATTGATTACTGATTATATTTTTCCCGTAAGGGGTAGAAAAAGTACTATCAAAAGTAGAGTTATGGCAGGGAGTCAACAATTGTTGAGGATTGATGATGAGACAACTGTACCTATTCAAGCGAAAGAAATAGATCATATATTTTTAAACATCCAACTATTTTTGCAAAACAATCAGGTGGAATGTATCTTATTTCAAGACTACAATAAAGGATTATTAGTGCCTGATTTAATTGAAAAAACGATTCAAATAGCTAATAGATTGAGCATTCCAACCATTGTTGACCCCAAGGCTGATAATTTTTGGACTTATAAAGGCGTTACCTTGTTTAAACCTAATCTAAAAGAAATCAAAGAGCGGGTAAATTTCCCCTTAGATACCTCTCTAGAGCTTCTTTCAAAAGGGGCAGCTTATATAAGAGATAAACTAAAAAACGACCTAACCGTTATTACCCTATCAGCTGATGGAATTTTTGCAAATGATCATCAAGCCAGTTTTATTGAGCCAGCAAAAAAAAGAATGATTGCAGATGTCTGTGGAGCTGGCGATACGGTGGTTAGTGTTTTAGCTTTAGCTTTAGCTGCTAGAATAGAAGTGCGTGAAATGGTTAAGTTAGCCAATATTGCTGGAGGGCAAGTTTGTGAAATACCAGGAGTAATAGCTGTAAATTTGGAATCATTACAAAAGGAGTATCTCAAAAATTAAATCAAATTATAATAATTGTAGTACATTACAATGCTTAAAAATACCTATGCAATGCGAATAATTACTAACCTTCTCGTCTTGTTCTTTGTCAGCTCAAGTCTGAATTTAACCTATAGTCAAGGTATATTACTTTCAGAAGATTTTGATGGAGGACTTCCTTCCGAATGGACGCTCCGAAAAGTATTGGGTAATGATGATTCCACATCCAACTGGCAATATACTACCTCAGGGCCCGATGGGGATTATCCTATTGATCCTATTAGTTCCACATCAGCTGAAAATGGCTGGATGATTTTTGATTCTGACAAAAACTGTAATATTGGTGTAGGTCAAGATGCTTGGTTAATTTCTCCTGAAATAGATATAACTGGTGTAACCGAGTTATACCTTTCCTTTGAAACTTTCTACAGGAATTTTTACGACCGCCCACAAATTAGATTGGGTAGTGCACTAGAAAATTTTGACAGCTGGGAGACCATTGAAATTTTTCCAGATATAGAAAACAATCAATTTAGTGGCATCCTAGAGGGGGATGAAGGTTTAAACCCACACAAGGTCATAGCGGATTTGACTGAATTTATCAATAGCAACTCGACTTTATATTTTGCCTTTCAGTTCTTGTCAGATAATTCTGTTGCCCCCAACTCTAATGATTTTGGATGCGCTTATGCTTGGCAAATAGACGATGTAGTTTTAACTACGGTGAATCCAGGCAACCAACATGATTTAAGATTGTCACAGCACAATGTTGCGCCTAATTATGCCACGCCTGTTTCTCAATCTGACACCATTTTTCCAGCTGTTGTAATTACCAATGCTGGTATTGCTACCCAATCAGGCATTGTAGCAACCATCACTATTGAAGATGAAAACCAAGATGTCATTTTTAGTTATGAAGAAGCTATTTCAGATTTAGCTGCACAAGAATCTGTTTTATTAATTGCCGACGATAAATATCTTCCTGAAGTGGAAGGAAGTTTCAATATTGTATATGCTGTTACACAAGACTCTACCGATAATATTCCTAATAATAATATTATAGAGCAGGGGTACATTATTACAGAAAATTTATTTTCGAAAGATGATAATGCTATTATTACTGCTCTATCTGGTTTAGGCGAATCGGCTGAATTCTGGGAAGGAGGCTGTTACTATTATGTGCCAAATGATGGTTATTTAGCTACCGAAGCCATCATCTCAGTTGCGAGTAATAACGGTGGTCAAGATCACTTAGGTGAAGCGGTTTCTTTATTGCTTTATGAAATTAACGAAGATGAGGACACCTCAGCCTTCACTACTGCGGATACGGAAATCTTAGGTTTTGGTACATTTACATATACTGACGAAGAAAATTTCCTTCCAGTTACCATTCCTTTATTTAGCTTGGATGGAGGAGAAGAACCTGGTGTTGAACTAACTGGTGGTAAAGAATACCTATTAATGGTCCAATACACTCCCAATATGTATGCCTCCGCTAGTGAATTATCCTACCCTTATGGTATTTCCACTGTTGTAAAAGACGGCGAAACATGGTATTTGGGTGGGTTTTCTAATGGAAATACCCTTTTGGTTAGAATGAGGATTGCTCCGATGAATTCAACTGCAGTAAAAACACTTAATTTATTAAACGATGAGTTTAATGTATTCCCTAATCCTGCAGTAACTTCTTTTACTACTAACTTCAGTCTTAGCTTTGATCCAGAATACGCAGTTTTAGAATTGATTAATGTAGATGGCAAAGTAGTTGCTAATCAACCATTTTTGAATACTAGAAGTGGCCAAACTCAGTTTGATGTAAACCAACTACCTGCAGGAAATTACTTTGTCAGGTTAACTACCAACGAAGGAATTGCAACTAGAAAAATAATTATACAACATTAAGATATAGTTTAACTCAATTGCTGAAGAGCTTCTTGTAAGCTCTTCAGTTTAGAGTTTCCATCCTCCAATTTTTTTCGTTCTAAGGCTACCACATTTTCTGGAGCATTATTTACAAACCTTTCATTATTCAATTTGCTGTTCACTCCTTTTAAAAATCCTTGGTAATAAGCTATTTCCTTTTCAATCCGAACTCTTTCCTCTTCAATATCGATTTCTTTCTCTAGAATAAGGTTTAATTTGTTAGTGCCGATTAGAAAAGAAACTGCATTACCTGGCTCTTCTTTTGTCCAATCAATTCCTTCTAAATTAGCCATTTTAACAACCAAATCTTGTAAGCCCTGACGCTCTAAAATATGCGAAAGCTCCCCATTGGGTTCTCCAACCAATAAAAGAGGAATTTTCATGCCTACTCCATTTGAACTTCGAATTTCCCTTATTTTACTAACCAATTCCTTGCAAACTTCTACTTGGTTGATTAATTGGGAGGTAATATGCTCAACATGAGGATAAGAGCTGACAACACAGTCTTCTCCAGATTTCCTAGGCTTTAAATGATGCCAAATTTCTTCGGTAACAAAAGGCATAAAGGGATGCAATAAAGTCATTAAGGAGCTAAAATGATCCTTAGTATTTTGAATGGTTTCCCATGAAAGCTTTCCTTCCGAAACCGGCTTAATCATTTCCAAATACCAGGAACAGAAATCATCCCATATCACTTTATATAAACCCATTATGGCATCAGACAATCTATATTCTTTAAAATAACTATCTAAATCAGCAGTCAGGACTTTTATCCGATCGGTCATCCATAGATTAGCGGTTATCGCGATGGGCTCTGGAGCAGTGCTTTGGTCACTCTGATTGGACTCCCATCCTTGAATTAAACGAAGGGCATTCCACATTTTATTACAAAAGTTTCTGCCTTGTTCGCATAATTTACTTTGATTTAAGACCTGTCCGGTATTGGGATCAAAGGGTGCATCAAAAACGATATCATTACCAGCGACAGTACTAGACAGCATTCCGAAACGAACCCCATCTGCACCATAGTTATCAATTAAAGCGAGCGCATCAGGTGAATTACCCAATGATTTACTCATTTTACGCTTTTTATTGTCCCTAACCATTCCAGTAAAGTAAACTTCTCTAAAAGGTTGGATACCCCTTTCTTGAGCTATTTTTTCACCTAGTAGGCTGGGAGACCATTCGTATCCTGCCATAATCATTCTAGCTACCCAGAAAAACATTATATCCCAACCTGTAACTAGTACATTAGTGGGATAGTAATATTTCAGCTCCTCTTGATTTTCAAAACCATCAAAAACACTGATAGGCCATAGCCAAGAAGAAAACCAAGTATCTACCACATCATCTTCTTGTCGTAAATCCTCAGATGTCAGATTTTCATTACCCGTTTGTTTTCTCGCCAATTCCAAAGCCTCTTCTTTGGTTGTAGCAACAATTGGATTTTGATCATCATCTTTTACATACCATGCAGGAATACGCTGGCCCCACCACAATTGTCGGCTAATGCACCAATCTCGGACATTTTCCTCCCTTAGCCAACTATTATACATATTCCACATGTTTTCCGGAAAAAATTTGACCTCTCCATTTTTTACTGCTGCTAAAGCAGTATTGGCAAAATCTTTCATTGATAAAAACCATTGAAGGGTCAACCTTGGTTCAACTACTGCAGTAGTCCTTTCAGAACGTCCGATACTAGTTACATAATCCTCTATCTTGTCTAGATGACCAGCTTCTTCTAATAATTTACCTATCTTTTTTCTAGCTACAAATCTATCTTCTCCTACTAAAATCTGCCCATCTTCATTAATTCTACCATCCTCAGTCAAAATATCCAAAATAGGTAGCTGATGTCTGATTCCGATTTCGTAATCATTGGTATCATGAGCAGGGGTAATTTTGAGTGCGCCAGTACCAAACTCCATATCTACATAGGAATCGGCTATCACATCAATGGCTTTATTAATTAGGGGAATTAATACCTTTTTCCCGATAAGGTGTCGATATCTATCATCATCTGGATGAACTGCTACCGCAGCATCCGCCATAATAGTTTCAGGTCTTTGAGTAGCAATTACTACATATTCAGTGGGTTGGTCTTGCAGAAAATATTTTAGATGAAATAAGCGAGAAGATTCATCTTTATAAACCACTTCCTCATTAGAAAGGACTGTTTTCGCTTCTGGATCCCAATTTGTTATTCTCTTACCTCTATATATTTTTCCCTTTTTGTATAAATCGACAAAAGCCGCAATAGTTGCCTTGTAAAGGCTGTCTTCCATCGTAAATCTGGTACGGTTCCAATCACATGAAGCACCTAATTTTTTCAATTGATCTAAAATAATTCCCCCATAATTTTCTTTCCATTCAAAAGCATATTTCATAAACTCATCCCGGGAGATGTCGGATTTTTTTATTCCACGCGCTCTTAACATCTGTACTACTTTCGCTTCTGTAGCAATAGAGGCGTGGTCTGTACCTGGAACCCAACAAGCATTTTTTCCATCCAAACGAGCTTTTCGAATTAAAATATCCTGGATGGTATTGTTAAGCATGTGACCCATGTGCAATACCCCAGTAACGTTAGGAGGAGGAATAACTATCGTAAAAGGCTCCCTATCATCTGGTTTTGAACTAAAGTAATCTTGGTCCAACCAATGGGCATACCACTTTGATTCAACGTTTTTGGGATTATATCTGCTTGAAAGTTCCATAGTGAATTACTGATTTAAAAAATCTGGAACAACTTGGTTGTTCATTAAATCTTCAAAAGTCTCTCGCTTTCGAATTAAATAATCTTTTCCTTCATAAATCAAAACCTCAGCCGGCCTTAATCGAGAATTGTAATTAGAAGCCATGGTGAAACAATAGGCTCCGGCATTGTGGAAACACAAAATATCCCCCTCTGAAATTTCTGAAATAGGCCTGTTGATTCCAAAAGTATCCGTTTCACAAATATACCCTACCACCGTATAAAATCTTTTCTTACCCTTGGGATTAGAGGCATTAGTAATATGGTGGTAAGCATCGTAAAACATAGGTCTAATTAAATGATTCAATCCAGTATCCACCCCGGCAAAAACAGAAGAGGTAGTTTGCTTTATCACATTAACTTTTGCTAAAAATGAACCAGCTTGACTCACGAGAAATTTTCCAGGTTCAAAGACCAACATCAAATCCCTTCCATAATTTTTACAGAATAAATTAAATCTCTTAGAAATTTTATTCCCTAGTTCTTCAATATCGGATTCAATATCTCCTTCCTTATAAGGAACTTTGAATCCACTTCCAAAATCGATAAAAGACAAATCGGGAAAACTAGCTGCTAATTCCAATAATAATTCTGCACCAGCTAAAAAAACATCAGTATCTAGAATATCCGATCCTGTATGCATGTGAAGCCCTTCGACTTTGAGACCGGTTGATTCAATTAATCGATGTAGTAGAGGAACCTGATGTATTGAAATTCCAAATTTGGAGTCAATATGGCCTACAGAAGTCTTTAGATTTCCACCCGCCATTATGTGCGGGTTAATTCGAACACAAATAGGATAATCTTTGTGAGCTTGACCAAATTGTTCAAGAATGGAAAGGTTATCTATATTTATTCTCACCCCTAGTCTCATCGCCGCCTCAATTTCAGAAAGACTTACACAGTTTGGAGTAAACATGATATCTGACGGCGGAAAACCAGCCTTTAAGCCCAAGTTAACCTCTTCAATAGAAACGGTATCTAATCCCGTATTCCATTGTTTCATTAATTTGAGAATGCTAAGATTATTTAATGCCTTACAAGCATAATTAATTTGTAGATTTTTAACCTTAAAGGCTTTATTAAGTCGATTTAATTGCCTCTTTATAGTCTCGCTGTCATAAACATACAGCGGCAATCCATATTTTCGAACCAACTCATCCAAGGGAATGCCTATGTTTTCTATCATTAGATTCTATTTCATAAAACAGGCACAAAAATAATTAACTTACTTGTTTTTCTTATATAAATTCATGGACTGTACACCATAAATGGTTTTTTTTACATCATTAAAACAAGATGAAAATCAAATACTTGAAAATAGCAAACGATGAGGCGTTAATTAAGAGGGTGATCCTCGGAGAAGCTCATGCGGAACGGTTGCTTTACGAGAAATATGCTGGATATATACTGGGAGTATGTCGGAGATTTATTTCAAATTATCACGATGCGGAAGATGTGGCCTTGGTAGTCTTACAAAAAGTATTTGAGCGGTTAAATCAATATAAATTTGAAGGCGATTTTCAAGCTTGGGTAAGAAAAATATCTGTTAATGAATCGTTGATGCATTTGCGATCTAAAAAAAATTGGCTGACAGAAATACCAGATGACCTTCAATTACCGAGTTTGAAACCCAACGCTTATGACCAATTAACAGCTAATGATTTACTCATCTTATTAGATCAATTGCCAAATGGTTATAAGACCGTGTTTAACCTCTATGTCATAGAGGGATACAAACACCGAGAAATTGCCGATTTATTGGGAATAAGTATTAACACCTCTAAATCCCAGTTAATACTAGCTAGGAAAAAATTAAGTGAAATGATTGTTAAAATTTCAAATACTCATGGAGGAGAAATTTAAAGCATTGGCCCACCATTTGGAAGTTCCCCCTTCCGATGAATTATGGAACAGATTTCAAAAACAAAGAAATCGAAACTCGAAAAGACATCTTTGGTTGTCTATTGCAGCTTCTTTGTTTTTCGCCCTGACCATGACTTTTTTTTACTCTCAAACCACCTACCAACTGCAACCTTTGGAAACTTCAACAGAAATCCAAGGTATTCCAATTGTATCTCTTGCTAATTATCCAACTATAGAAGAGGGAAGTGGCAAAATAAGGGTAGCTACTCCTATTGATTAAAAATTTGATGCCTAGCTAGCCAGTCCTTGGTTGCTTTTTCATCTTCCCAAAAAAATGAAGTGAAAGGAAATGGAAACTTATGATAGGTCATCCACTGTTCAATTAATCTCTTGCTGGGGTCATTTTCAAATAAAAGCGTCTGAAAATCTGAGATTGGAGGAGCAATTGTATTAACATTGTATGGCACACCAACTATTAAAGGCAATTCCACCTCATTTAAAAATCGAATCATTCCAATGGTTTTAATATCCATTTGAGTAGTTCTAGGTATTGCAGCACCCAGAATTAAGATATAAATGTTTCTTCCAGCTGTTTCCTGAAAATATTTTATTCTGCCAATATTAAAAGGGGCGGGCAACCCAGTATTGTTTTCTCTTTGTTCATACTTTTGGTTTTCAAGGTTGAAAAATAGCTGTGGATATTCCCCTGCAGCATGAATGATCTCTGCTGTGATAATCCCATTTTGAAGGGAATTAGTTATTTCTTCTTGATTAGGTTGGTCGTCACAAGCCCAATTTAGGACAATTAAAAGAATGGTCGCTTGTTTGGAAAGTTTCATTTGAACATAGGGTTTACCACAATAATACAAAAACAATTGTGCAAAATTTAAGAACTGATTCAAATGAATTCTATTTACTTTTGTCAAAAAAATAAATGAAATCTAAGATTGTATTAGGCCTGCTCATATTTGTATTGAGTTGTGAATCAGATAATAAATCTATTAAAACTTCTGCTGGTCCTATTCAAGCATCTAATTTGCAAGGGATTTGGGAGAATGTAGAAATAAAAGTAGAAGTCAAAAACGATAGTTCCTATTTATTCATTGTCGAGGAAGACGATTGGCAAAATATTTTACAAATTCGCCCAACTCAATCCTACTTTTATCCGGACCAAACCTATCGACAAGTTTTCATAGGATTAGATAATTCTATTCTAGATACAAAAAAAGGTTCATGGTTTTTGAATCAAGATACTCTAACCATTACCCTACCAGAAGATACGCTAAAATACTCCGTAAGACTCCAAAAAGGTATGCTCTTAATGAGAGGCCAAGTAGATTGGAATAGCGATGGACAAAAGAATGATATTTATTTTGGCAAACAAAGACAAGTGTCTAAGTCATTGAATTAATTTATTTTTTGTTGTAATTTTTCTGTCAAACTATCCAATTGATTAATCGCATCAAGTGCACTAAGGGTAGGTTTAACATCTGCAGATTGCAAAATTGACAGGACAAATAAATATTGATTTTGCAATGAGACTATTTGGAGATCAGCCTCCTTTAGTTGATAAATACTTCCATAAATAAAATCTTGAGCACCAGGTTCGCCTCTACCGATAATTGATATCTTTTCTTCTTGCGTACGAGCAGATTGATTTATCTTTTCCTTTAATGATTCCAACAAATGGTATTGCTCATAACACCGCATAGAAGCCATATACTGCAATTCCAAGTCCGATTCCGATGCTTCCACCCTAGGGTCGGGAAGCACTTCCAATATTTGTGAGTAGCTCACACCATCAACCTCGAGTACTACTTTATATGTTCCAGGTGCAACGTATGGTCCACTAGGTTCGGGAGAGGTCCTATTAATGACTGCTGAAATGGGTAAACTACTTTTTGCCCCTTTGGGTCTCGTCCATTTCAAATCCCAAATAAAGCGGTGGTGACCTGCCTCTGTACTAGGCTTTTCATCATTTTTAACCCAATAATATGGATGCGCCAAATCATCTGGATTCAATGGTTGTAAAAACGTTTCACTATCATAGGTTCGAACCAAATGCTCCTCTGAATCGTAAATTTTAATTGCGATTTGTTGTGCCGCCTTCGGCAAAAAATAATCAATAAAAGCGCCACTGGGTGGATTTTCACCAGCAGGCTCCTCCGGTGGAAGGGGTGTATCCAAAAAGTGATTGTCCCTTACTCTGAACGCTACTGGTAACGGAACCAGAAAGGGGTCAAATATATTGCCTTGCTCTGCTATACTTCTTAAAGGATTGATATTGTCTAAAACCCAAATAGAACGACCGTGAGTACCCACTATCAAATCACCTTCATGAATAATTAAATCTCGAATGGAAGAAGCGGGCAAATTATTTTTCAAAGGATACCAACGCTTACCATTATTAGGCGAGTAGTACACCGTTCGCTCTGTTCCGGCAAATAAAAGGCCTTCTTGAACGGGGTCTTCTCGGACTACATTAACGGGACCACTACTGGCCAAACCAGAGATGATCTTATTCCAAGTTTTTCCTTTATCATCAGTTCTGTATATTCTGGGACTCATGTCATCTTTACGAATACTATTGACCGCTATATAAGCTACATTTTCATCGAAATGTCCCGCATCTATTTGAGAAATTTTATCCCAGGATTCCAAATCAGGAGGGGTTACATTACTCCAGGTTTTCCCTCCATCAGTGGTAATGTGGACCCAACCGTCATCTGTACCTGCCCAAATGACCTCTGCATTAATACTAGAGGGAGAAAGCGCATAAATTACCCCTCTTCTATCGACCTGATAGTCCTCTGAAATATAATCAGCAATGGAAGTAGAAGGACTAGGATGAGGACGGCTTAAATCTGGACTGATCTGAACCCAAGAATCTCCCCCATTACGAGTAGCCCATAAAACATTAGTGGCAAAAAATAATAGCTCATTATCTAAGGGATGCCACATCAAAGGCATGGTCCTCAGAATTCTATAATCCCCGGAACGCAATACTTCTGGCCCCACATATTGGGTCTGACCAGTTTTTTTATTAAATCGTACCACTCTACCTCCATAAATAATGTCAGGATTTTTAGGGTCAGGAGCAATATATGCGTATTCATCAGCACCCACCCCAATCCAATCTCGAAAAGATATCTGGCCACCTGCCCCCCTACTTGAGGTGCCAATGGCACCACTTTCCTGCTGCCCTCCATAAATCCAGTAGGGAAATTGATGATCAGCAGTTACATGATAAATTTGTGCAGTGGGTTGATTGTACCAAGAGGACCATGTTTTTCCCCCATTTACTGTAATTGTTGCTCCTTGGTCGGCGGCAAATATCATAATGGAAGGGTTTGTTGGATTAATCCAAATCCTATGGTAATCATCACCCCCAGGTGCTCCTTTTATCGAAGTCCACGTTAATCCACCGTCATCTGAACGATAGGAAGCAATATTCCCTACAAATAGCGTATTAGGCTGCTGAGGGTGAACCCTTATTTCTGCAAAATCACCTCCTCTTCCCCATAGCCGATAATCAGTGTTGATAAGTTTCCAAGAAGTGCCCCCATTCTCACTTTTATAAATACCACCACCAATTTTGGCATCCACTGTAGCGTAGATAATTTTCGAATTGGATGGTGCAATTCCGATTCCGATTCTGCCTAATCCATCTGATGATTCAGGTAGGCCCTCCACTAATGGAACCCATGTGGTTCCACCATCCACACTTTTATAAAGTCCACTATTAGGACCTGAAAAAGAAGCATTTTCCCAGGGGCCTTCTCTATGGTCCCATAATGATGCAAATACTACATTGGGATTAGAAGGATCAAATTCCACTTGTGTGGCACCTGTTTTTGTGTCTACGTACAATACTTTATCCCATGTCTCTCCCCCATCAACAGTTTTATAAACCCCTCTAGTTTCATTAGGTCCATAAGGATGACCAAGTGCAGCTACATATACTATATCAGGATCGTCTGGATGAATAATAACTCTTGCTATTTGTTGGACATCAGACAATCCCTTAAAATCCCAAGTTTGCCCCCCATCTGTACTTTTAAAAATACCATCACCCACACCTAAATCAGGTCGGTGAAGTCCCTCTCCTGATCCTACGTATAAGATACTTGGATTTTTTTGGTAAACTGCAATATCTCCTACAGAACCCGTTTCCAGTCCATCGAAAATTGGATTCCATGTCCGCCCATAATCATCTGTCTTCCATACCCCTCCGTTATTAACCCCTACAAAAAACACATTTGGTTGATCTACAACACCTACTGCTCCAACGGTTCTGCTGGCTCTAAAGGGACCAATTAAACGATATTTTAGGTCTTGCGTGAATGCATGATCTTGTGCAAAAAGCAAAGAAGTAGAGATTACAAAAAGAATGGATATGATTAGACGAAACATAGGTTATTGGTAATTTGTAGAAGTGATTTAATCAATCATTAAAGCTCGGATGTTTAACTCATCAAACAATTGGTTAAAGGCGTTGACTTCTTGATTCATTATGGAGTCTAAAGCTATTTTTTCTCGCTCCCACCTATCTGACAAATCCTTAAATCTTTGTTTGACGCCCTCCGTAACCTTTGGAAAATGACCATCAACCCCACCTTTTAAATTGAAAAACTCAACGTTCAACTGACTGGGCCAATTGATAACGTCTTGTCCATTTTTTGTTCTTTTCTCAATAATATTGGCCTCCCAACTATTTAATTTATCCAATAAATCATCACCGGCATTGACCAATTTTTCCATACCCTTTTTATCCTCTAATTGCCCTTTGTAAAATTGGATGCGGAGTTTGAGTTGACCTACTTTTTCAACAGTTTGATGAATGTCCTCAATTTGATTGGTAATTTCCATTAGCATTTGCTGTTGTTCTTTCCAATCCACCTCAGGGATAGTTACTCTTGGATCTGGTAATAGTTGAATATCCTGTTCTACAGAACGTTCTCCTAAAGTTAATCTTGCTTTATAATTTCCTGGCGCAACTTGCCCTCCAGCATAACTGCCGTAAACATAAACCCCGTTAACACCACTCAATGGATCTGTTCTAAAATCCCATGCAAAGCGATTGATACCTTTTTCCGAAGGAATCACCACAGGAGCAGAAGGTCCGCCGGGATAAGCTTGGTGTTCTGTATCTTTTTTATTGGAATAAACCCGAATCACGGCACCAGATTCATTGAGGATCTCAAGTTTTAGTATTTCATCTACTGATAAAGTATCACTTAAATACCAATTTAATAGCACTCCATTCATAGGATTAGCCCCTACACCAGGAGGGATATCTCTCCACGATGGTCTATAAGAGCTAAAACGCACGGTAGGTTTGGGCACAAATAGAGCAAGGTCCAAAGATTTATTTTTCAACGCCATTCCTTGAAAAGGGGCTAAATCATCAAAAATCCAGAATGCTCTTCCAGCCGTAGCGGCAACTAAATCGTTATCGTTAATTTTAAGATCTGTAATAGGAACAATCGGCAAATTGAGTTGTAGCTGTTCCCAAAGCGTTCCCCCATTAAAGGAAACATAAAAACCATGTTCACTACCTCCGTATAAAAGACCAGGAACTTTTAAATCTTCCCTAATGACTTTCAAAAAATTATCATTACTTATGCCCAGATTAATTTCTTTCCATGATTTCCCATAATTTTCTGTTTTGTAAGTATAGGAATGCATGTCGTTAAATTTATACCTAGTGGCAGTAATGTAAGCAGTGCCTGGGTCATGTGGGCTAACTTCAATAGAGTGAATAAGCGATTCTGGTAAATCTTTGGGCGTAATATTCTCCCAATTTGTCCCATTATCCCTCGTGAGGTAAACCAATCCACAATCGCTACCAGTATAAATAACCCCTGGCTCCAAAGAGGATTCTATAACATAGCTTAAGGTATTATAATTTTCTCCCCCAGCTCCTTCATTGGTAAATGGACCACCACCCTCTAATTGCTTAGTAGTATCATTACGTGTTAAATCCGGGCTGATTTCTTCCCAGCTTATTCCTCCATCCACACTTTTTAAAAGAATATTTCCGCCGTGGTATAATACAGTAGGATCATGGGGAGAAGCTACAATTGGTGCGTTCCAGTTGAATCGATATTTTAAATCTTTTGGGTAGTTTGCCAAATTAAGAGAAGGATAAGCCCTGATATCTTTTCCCTCATTGGTCCGTGTATCCAATGCTTCTATAATGCCTTGGTAACAGCCCCCAAAAAGAGTAACTGGGTTTTTGGGATCAAAAGCAATAAATGCACTTTCACAACCTGGTCCACTAGTCCAATCGCTCTCGGTTATACCTATTCCATTGGTTCTAGAAGCAATCACAACTGAAGAATTATCTTGTTGGCCCCCATAGACCTTGTAAGGGAAAGTCTGATCGGTATTGACGCGGTAAAATTGAGCGGTAGGTTGATTATTTTCTAAAGACCAACTTCTACCGTTATTAAATGTGATTTCTGCTCCTCCATCGTCACCTAAAATCATATTATCTGGATTATTGGGATTAATCCAAAGGTCATGGGTGTCCCCATGTCTAACCCCTACCCTAGTGAAAGTCTTACCTCCATCAATAGATTGCATCATTGGAGCATTCAAAACGACTACCTTATCAATATTTACAGGATCAGCGAAAACCTCCATGTAATACCAAGATCTTGAACTTATATCTTGATTATTACTAAAAAGTTTCCAAGTTTGTCCACCATTGTCAGATCTATACAAACCAGATTTTTCCTTCTCTGTTTCAACAATTGCATATACTCTCTGTGGATCAGCGGGTGAAACAGAAATACCGGATTTACCTATATTAACAGGCAAACCTCCTTTTAGCTGTGTCCAACTGAGTCCTCCATCTGTTGACTTGTATATTCCAGAACCCGAGCCGCCACTCTGAACCTTCCATGGGAATCTTCTATGGTCCCACATTGAAGCATATAAAATCCTAGGGTTAGAGGAATCCAAACTCAAACTAGAAGCGCCAGAATTTTCATCGACGTACAAAACCTGATTCCAAGTTTCCCCACCATCATTTGATTTATAGATACCCCTATCTTTAGATGGTCCGTGTAAAGCACCTTGAACAGCTACCCATACTATATTGGGGTCACTAGGATGAATGGCTATATCTGAAATATGCCTAGAATGAGGTAATCCTATATGCTTCCAGGTTTGCCCCCCATCTAAAGATTTATACACTCCATCTCCGTAACTTGTCATTACCCCTCTAACTGCATGCTCTCCCATACCCACATAAATGACATTGGGATCAGACTTGGCAATAGCTATATCCCCTACCGAACTGGTAGCAAAAAAACCATCAGAAATATTTTTCCAAGTAATTCCAGCATCGGAAGTTTTCCAAATTCCGCCTCCAGTATAACCTGCAAAATAGACTTGATCGTTATTGGGAAGTCCCACAACTGCGTTGGAACGACCACCCCTAAAAGGACCAATATTCCTCCATTTTAACGAAGTGAAAGCTTCCTTTTCAATTCCTAAATCGCCCGTATTTTTTTGAGCTTGAGTCGTGGAAAAGGTCAATAGGAACATCAATCCTACTAAACCCATTGTTCTGTTTCTCATTGGTTTTCGTTATTTAATTAAAATAAAATCTCCATTTCTTCGGGCAGTACCAGGCCCGAGATCATCTACATAAGATACTTCTAAATAATAAATATACACTCCTCCTGGCATTAATTGTCCATTCCAATACCCATCCCAAGTAGTGTTGATGTCATTGGTCTGAAATAAGATATTGCCCCATCTATCCAATATTGACATACTAAATTCTTGAATGCTAACCCCTAGAGGAAAATAGGGAACTATATTATCATTGACTCCATCGTTATTAGGTGAAAAAGCATTAGGTACGAAGACGTTAAAATAATAGCACTCTCTACTAATGACTTCCACATCATCTGTAATCTCGCATACCCCATTTGTAGCGGTTAGCGCATATATTCCGGATTTATCAACCTCTACGCTGGAAGCAGTGCTTCCCGTACTCCAAGCAAATTTTTCAGCATTTGCTCCAGCAGATAAAATTACAGATCGATCATCACAGATGGTGGTGTCGGGTCCTAAATCAATAAGAGGATATTCATCATAATCAACGAAAATGGAATCCCTAAAACTGCAATACAAATTTTGAGCTTCCGCCCAGATTAAACCTCCAGGATACCTAATAGTATTAGTGGCTTGTGATGTACCATCACTCCAGTTGAATGTACTGCTGCCGGCAGTTATTGTTAAATTAATGGTTTCGTCCTCACACAAACGCTGATCCAGACCCAAATCGAAAATGGGAAGAGGATTAAATTCAAATACAATAGAATCCCTGATAAAACACCTATCCACATTGATTTCTACCCAATATTCTCCAGATTGGGTTACTTGTAAAAAAGAAGAAGTACTGCCATCATTCCATAAATAGGTTATTCCCGGAAAAGTATCTTTTACCTTAAGGTCAATCTGCTCTCCATCACATAAATTGTTTTGATTAGCTCCTAGAAAATTTGGGGTAAATTGAATCACTTCAACTTCAATACTGTCGGTAGTAGCACAGTTGTTGTCTGTAACTTGTAGTATATAGTTTCCTGTTTGATTCAATGTCCTCGTTGGTAAGGTGGAATTGTCATCTAGCCACAGATAAGTGGCCGTCGGCAAAATAGATGTACCCACTATGATGGATTCTCCATCACATAGCGTAGTATCATTACCAAGTTCTAGTTTAGGATAAGGATTAAAAGTAACATCCACATCGGCAGAACTCGAACAACCATTCACCGATGCAGTTATTTCAAACTGGCCACTTTGATCCACATTAAGTGTAGGATTGGAGCCTAAAGCGTTAGGTAATCCTCCAGATATATCTTGCCAATCGTAATTGGTATTAGGATAGGGTTGGGTAGCATCCAAAACCAGCAATTCACCATCGCACATGGTTGTATCATTGCCCAAGTTAAGTATGGGAAAAGGTTGGACGTCCACTTGAATGGCATCGCTGGCTTTACAGCCATTAACAGTAATGGTTAAAGTATAATTAGTGGAAAGTGATGGTTGAACAATGATCTGTGGAGTAATATCACCATTGGACCACTGATAGGCATCCGCATTAATGTTGCTTTGATCAAAGGTAAGAGATTGACCTTCACACAACACCGTATCTGGTCCCAAATTCAAATTGGTTGGTATAGGGTTATAAGTGGCAACTACCTGTTGAGTCGAAGAACAACCTAATATGGATGCTGTAATTTGGTAAGTACCCGCTCCTCTCACCACATAAATGGGATCAGTTCCTAGAAGATTTCCATTGTTCGCATCAATCCATTCATAAGTGGTTAGGGGATTGGATTGACCAGCATCGAGGGCAAATGTATCCCCAGCGCATAGGGTCTGGTCACTTAAATTAAGTGTGGGTTTGGCTTGGTTAACTACTTGAATAGAATCTCGAACAATACAACTGCCTTTTTGAATTTCTAACCAGTAGAGGCCAGTCGAAGAGATTTGGGTTAAGGCTGTGGTATTATTAGTAGACCAGAGATAGCTGTCTCCATTCACATTGCTAAAATCAAAGCTAATAGGGGGATCACCGCTACATAATACAGTATCTTTCCCAAGGTCAAAAACCGGGGAAGCTGTAAATTGAATATTCGCTACTGCAGAGTTTTGGCAACCCATAATATCTGCTGTAATTTGGTATTGCCCAGCATTTTGAACCAAAAGGGTTGGATCTGTTGAAATAGTACCAAGGGACATATTATTTAAATCTATCCATTCATAAGTTGTCCCGGAATTCCCTTGGGTGGCATCGAGCAATATGGATTCCCCTTCGCATAGGGTCTGGTCACTTAAATTAATAATGGGTAATGTTTGCATGGTGACCATAGTAGAATCTTTGGCTATACAACCATTCAAGTCTGCTATCAGTATAACTTTTCCAGCTGAATTTACTGATATGGAGTTACCATTGCTACCATCTGACCAGGTCAAATTGGCACCTGAACTGATTAAGGGGTTATCTGCTTGAATGGTAACTGCAGCCCCTTCACAGAATACATAACCTGGATCTAAAGCAACAATGGGTTTGGGGTTAAACAATACCTCTACTGAATCACTAACAGCACAGCCATTGAGGGTCACCTCAACTTTATAATTACCTGACACACCGGGTTGAATTTTTTGGGAAGTGGCAGAAATTGGACCTGACCAATTAAAAGAAGCTCCAAAATTACCTGCATCCAATTCAAGCGATTCACCTTGGCAAAGGATTTTATTACCACCTAAGTTTACCACAAGTTCTGGTTGCGCAGTCACAACAACTGAAGTGGTTTTGAAGCAGTTATTGTTGTACACTTTTAGGTTGTAGGTACCTCCTTGATTTATGATCAATTCATTGGCAGTAATAACTGACAATATTCCACTGGGATCTTCCCATTCTACTAAGGTGTATGGACTGACGTCAAAAGGGAGATTGATAACTTCCCCAAAGCAGAGGGAAATGGTTGAAGGCAAAGTGGGTGTCACGACAGAATCTATGGTAATATCGATGGAATCCGAACGGATACACCCCTCAAAAGTCCCTTCTACTTTTAGTTGTCCAGGCTTGGAGACTGTAAAATTTTGAAGGTTGTTAGACGGATTATCATTCCAAACAAAATCCACCGTGTAGTTGGGGATGTTAATATTGAAAGTTTGACTCTCCCCTTCACACAGGGTCAAATCCATACCCAGATCAATACTATCCAAAAAATCGGTGGATCGGATTTCGATGGTGTCTTGTGCAAAACAACCTGATAGAATTTCAACTTCACCTATAAACCTGCCTGCAGTTGTCACAGAAAGTGTTTTTTGGGTTTCCCCTGTCAGAATAATAGGCGAATTGCTACCTGTAAGTTCGTACCATTTGTAGGCTATACCAGATTTCGGGTTAGCTATAACGATAGTTTGATTATCACATAAATATTGATCTGGACCTAAGAAACCATTCGAACCATTGGAATTCAATCCAAAATCCCAACCTATATTATTTCCTAGATCGATACTGTTACTACCTGCTTCAACAAGAATATTTGTGTTTCCTGATCGGGTAATTTGAATATCTTGCATTTGAACATAATCGGAAATCACGCTAGTGCTACTCTGAATATTGACCAAAGCATTACTCCCAGTCATATCAGAGGCTAGACTAGTAAGGCCTTCACAATCAGATCCAGTCAAAAACCAGTATTCTTTAATTTCCTGAGTGGACCCATTTTCCAGCAAATAATTTTTTCCAGAAGTAAAATAAAGTGAATCAATCACATGATCACCCATAATTTTTCCATCAGTTTCAAAAAAAACTTTATTAAAAGTTACAAAATTAGAAGCAGATGAAGTACTAGGATCTGAGTCTAAATTTGAAAAACTAGAAAACGAAACTGGAGTTGTCTTAAAGAAAACATCATTGTATGAAAGAAAATTATTTCCTTCAGAAAGAACGAAATTTACCATTGTAGTCCCTCCATTTAAGAAAATTTTAGATCCTGCTTTTGAAGTAATTGTAGTATTGTCTGCCCTGACAGACCAATTATCTCCTAGGCTAGAAAGGTAAAAATTCGAATTTCCTAATTCTATGTTTTTTTCTGTAGAACCGCGAATATAAAGTCTTTCGGCATTGACTGTGGCAGATCCAAAATCTAAGTTTCCATCGTATATATAGATGTCCCGTACATCTATATTGCTTAAAGCGCTCCATGATCCGGAAGCATTAAAATAAATATCTTTTACTGATTTAGGAGGACTTTCAGCAAGGTAAATTACCTCATTCATGTCATTGGAACGAAAAAACAATCTTTCAATTTGAAAGTTAACCTCCTCGTTTAATCTTACTGATCCATAGGCATAAGCAAAATTAAATATGTCTAAAGAAATAAGATTTCCAATTGAGGATTCGTCTTCCAAATCATGAAAGAAAATATTCTTTCCCTGATTATTGGAAACGTTTAAATTATTACCTCCAAATGAAAAATCAGTAAAAATAACCGTATCTAGTGGTGTAGGCGGACACACTCCTCCAGGACCATTTGGCACAAAGGACCAATAATTATTATCATACCAATCTCCATTACCACCTACCCAATATTTCTTTCTTCCCTTAATTTCGTTAAAAATAATCCTGTCGTTTCCACCCAAATCGAAAGATTCATTAGCAGTTATAGAATTATTAAATAAGTTTTTTATATCCTTAAATCCAAAGAAGCTAACATCTTGAGTTAGATTTATAAATGCTGCTTGTCCAGATACACTTGATTGTATAATGGATATTTCTGAACAATCTACTCCAGTTGAAATAAGCGCTGATGGAGAAAGACTCATCCCTGCCTCTAAGGTAAGGTTATACCCCCCTGCTAATTCAAGAATGGTAGGTTGAACAAGAAGATTGGTGTTTCTATCAAATCGTTGTATGCTAATTTGTCCTCCCTGTTGAAAGGTTAGGCTTCCTCCAGAATCAAAACCGACGTTAAAACCATTTTCTAGTAAGATAATATTTCCAAATCCGAAAAAAATAAGATTTCCAAAATCTAAATCATTAGTGGACGGTACTGAAGTATTAAAAGAGTTTCTAATTACAAAGTCCCCTCCTTCTATTAAAAAAGTAGCATCTGATGCTAATATTTTTCTTTCGTTTGTATTTAAAATGGACGTATTAAGGGCCCCATTTTTGGTGACAACAGAATTTCCAAAATCTGCTACACCCTGCCCATTAATAATTATTTTACCATTTATGGTTATACTATAATCATCTGAATCTAAACTTCCATTATTTAGTAAGAAATCCTTTTCAATCATTATTTCACTGCCGAGAATCCA
>JBEAPR010000138.1:0-4037 GCA_041164265.1 Bacteroidota bacterium
ACCCGACCATCCCAAAAATATCCAGTTTGAATGGCTTCCAAATTGTTTAAGGTCATGGTGTTCCGAGTACCCTGACGACCATCCACACCAATAGCTACCTTATGCCCATCTGTAAAAGCCAAAGGGGGTTGATGGCACGATGAACAGGATATCGATTCATCTATAGAAAGCACAGGATCAAAGAACAAAGCAGCGCCGAGTGCTTCCAAATCAGGTGGTTGTTTAGGTAAAGGTGATAAGTTCCAAGTGCTTAACCAACCCAATAAAATCAGCCCTATGACTCCTACTTTAATCACTGATATCTAATGATTTGAATAGCTTTAACTAAATTATCTGCCAACTTATTACCTAATGCCCTATCGTTGGTATGGTCTATAGGTGTTTCCCTAAAATTCAAATATTGACCTCCTTCGTCAACCAATAATTGATGGACATCTAATTCAAAAGTCAATTCTAATGGTTGATCCACTGAATGATCAAAATTGCCATTGGCGGATACCGATCTGTACATCTCGTTCGTGCCAATATGAAAGGTTAATTTTTCAGCAAAATCACCTTGACCTTCGAAGTCCGCATTGCCCTCTATTTTAAAAAAAACATACCCCATGGCCCACGACCAGTAGTTATCAGAAAGAGGGTGCCCAATCTCATAATCAGCAGGGCTTGTTGCATTTAGATCTGGTGCAACCCCTAACCCATATTGCAATTCATCATAATTACCCACCGGAACATCTGGAATCGTAATTTGTAAACCTTCCAAAGCCAAATTCTCAGTGTACATTTCCCCAAAATTAATAGAGGCAATCTCCACTAATTTATGTGTTGCATCAAGGGTATTTTTCTGGGATAATATCAAATCTGAAAGATAATACTGAATCAATTGAAATTTGAGGTTCATTCCATCTTCATAGGCATACGCATCGGAAAGCATGGTTAATGGCGTTCCTTCATAAACACCTTTAAAAGTTAAGGTGATATCTGCTTTTTCAATTGAAGCCTCCTCTGAACAGTTCCAAAGCAATAGAGTTAGAACAAAAAGGGTGAAGTATCTCATGGGATTTTTTAGAATAAAACAAATAATTATTCCAAAAAGATTTAGACTTACTCTATATTAAGCAGTTGGAAAGCTTCGATAAATTGACTATTAAAGCGTGTAGCAACCTGTGCAGCATCCAATGTGTTGAAGTCTAATCCCGACCACCATATGGAAAAATCAAGACCTAAATGGATTTGAATATTGGCTCCCTTATCGGGAAAAAATGAAATGGGGAATCGAAGGGAAGTTTCCGAAGGCAAAACCATAAAATACTCATGCCGAGTACTATCGGGGGTAGTTTGTAAAAGGGTAAACTTACCAGTGTAATATATCCCTTCGTTCAACAGTCCATTGGAAGGCGATAAAGGATGGTTAAAATCAAAAGACCCCTCTAAAGCTTGACCCAAGGAATCTGGAATATTTAATTCCATTGTTAGTTCAGCATAAGGCCCACTTGCTTCGAAAGTCCCCAACCTAAATGTTTTAGGTAATACCGCATTGGCCAATAAAAAATTATTGGAAACTTCTTTTTCCTGCACTAATCCATCATCAGTTTCCACCTCATAAGTTATTTTTTCCCGAAGGGTAAAACCTTCGCCTGAATCATCTAATAATTGGATATTGGACAAATAAAAACTGAGTTTTTCTACTACAAAATCGTTTCCATTGACGTCCTGCAATACAGAATCTAAAGCAGGAATGGGATAGGTTATGTTCAGATTCAAGGATGGAAAATTGCAACAATCATCGCATTCCACGTCCGCAGAAACATCAAAATTGGAGCTTAATACATTTAGACACCCTTCCTGTTCTTCGTAGCAACTATAAGAAATGAGCAATAAGAAAATCCACCATCCTAATCTATTTGCCATGGTTGACCAATTCCTTTAGAATTTGCTTGACTTGTATGGAAAACTCTTTGGTCATGATCCAATTGTAATAATTCTTGTCCTTTTCGAATACCTCCAAAACTGGTTTGCCTTGATATTTTCCAAAATTAAAAACCACCTGGCCATTGGCATCGTACTTTAATCTTTGTGTAGCATCCAACATATCCTTGTCGTTGATGAATTCGTGAACTGCTTGAAGGTCCCTGGAAAGGGTATCCTCATATTTATTGAGTTGTCCTTCAAATACTTTAACTGTTGCTCGAACATCGACCAAAGCATCATGGGCGTTTTCCATTTCTTCGTTACAATAAAATTTTAAAGCAGCGGTTAGGGTTCTGGGCTCCATTTTATAGAAAATCTTTTGAACATCTATTGCTTTTCTATTTTTAAGGGAAAAATCCATCCCCACTCTTCCAAACTCTTCCATGAGCATAGGCAAATCAAATCTATTAGAATTGTAACCAGCCATATCTGCATCTCCAATAAAGTCCCAAATTTGTTGTGCTACTTGTTGAAAAGTGGGTTTGTTGGCAACGTCCTTATTGGAAATTCCGTGCACTTGATAAGCTTCCTCCGAAATCGGAATACCGGGGTTAATCACCTGACTGTATTCTTTGGGCGTAGGGCTGCTTTTTGAATACTTAATAATGGCTATTTGAATGATGCGGTCCGTCACTACATTGAGACCTGTAGCTTCTAAATCAAAAAAACATAAATCTTTCTTCAATTGAATGTCCATACCCTACCCTTTTAATCGTTCAAAAATGTTTGGAACCCACTCGTCATCACCACCGATAACTCGTCCTTTCCATTATTATATATAAAATAAGCCTCAATATCGGCTATTTTTTCTATCAATGCCAATCCCTCTTCATGACCTAAAACCATACATGCCGTCGCAAGCGCATCCGCAGTGGCGCAATCTGAAGCTACTACCGTTACACTTAATATGGGTAATTGCTGCGGATACCCTGTCCAAGGTGAAATGGTATGGCTGTATTTACTTCCATCCAACTCGTAGAAATTGCGATAATTTCCAGAAGTAGCAACGGATTTGCCGCTCAACTTTAAAGTTTGAAAAACTGCATCAGCAGCTCCCCCCTCCAGGGGTTCATTAATTCCAATGACCCAGTCACCTCCTTTCGGATTGCTTCCATAACTCCTCATTTCTCCTCCTATATCCACTAAATAGTTTTTTACCCCTTTCTTTTCTAACCATTCAGCTATTCGATCTACTCCAAATCCCTTAGCAATAGCGCTAAAATCCAATTGTACATCCGGATGATTTTTATTCAATTGGTACAAATTCCCATTACCTAGATATTCTAGATGCAAATTGTCCATTCCTATGAGTGGAAGCAAAGAGTTTACCCGTTGACTATCCACCTGGGAAACTGCCTTTTTTTCTGTATAGCCAAACCCCCAATAATTAACTAAAGGCATCACCGTTGGATCGAAAGCCCCTTTGGTCTTTTCTACTAGTTTAATGGATAATTGGAAATTTTCCCAAAAATCCCGATTGATTGAAGTATCTATTAAAATACCTGTTGCACTCTGGTTAAAACGGCCGATGGTCGAACTGGCTATATAGGTGGAGACTTCCTCATTGAAGGCAAACAACAAATTATCTATAGAGTCTTTCCAAGCTATTGGTGGGCCATCACTCCAGGTAATGGTGTAATAGGTCCCCATAGTGGTACCTGATATTTTATGATAGCCTAATGATGGAGCCGTCGGTTCTTGACATCCAATTAATAATAAGACCAAACCCCATACCCATGATACCCTCATTAGAAGGAAGTAGTTTTTCTAATTTGGTGATCTAGTGAAAACTTACCAGGACCGGTTAATAATACCGAGATGAAATAGGCTAAAAACATAAACGCCTTTTCAAATTCGCGAAAGGGTTCTCCATAATCCACCACTAAAACCACCACTCCCATCGTAAAAATCAAGGGCAAGGCTGCCCATCTGGTATACCAACCTACCGTAATCAAAAGCGCGCATATTACCTCAGCAAATGTGGCCAATCCCAAAGAAATGGTAGACCCCAAACCCATAAAGTCAAAAAATTGGATTTCTTCTCCTGAAAACAATCGCATCATTTTACC
>JBEAPR010000139.1:0-10995 GCA_041164265.1 Bacteroidota bacterium
TTGTTTTTTGAGATTAGGATGTTAATTTTACGAAGCTTTGAAAGGTTTACTACTAGAATCAATGTGGTGAAGCTTTATTTAGGATTAATTAAGTAATTCTAAATTTAGGATTGATTTAGATTAACATACAATGAGAAAAGAAAAGTTTGTTTACAACGTTCATACGTTAAGATATGAGCGTGTCAAAGAGTCGTTGAGTTCCATTTTCCTCCGAATTTTTGGAATTACCTGTGCTTTATTGTTTAGCGGGTATCTTGTAATGTTGTTTTTCAACAGATATTTCCCATCTCCCAAAGAAGTTGCTTTAATGCAAGAAATCAATCAAATGGGTTTTGAATATGAAAACCTAATAGCTGATTTGCAAAAAATGGATCAAGACTTAAGGGACATTTATGAAAAGGACGCTTATGCTTACAGATTGATTTTTGGTCAGGATCCTATAGATCCAAATGTATGGGAAGGTGGAACTGGTGGATCGGACAAATATGGAGAATATAGAGAATTTGCCAATTCAGGTTCTTTAATGGTTGATGTAAAGACTAGGGTAGACAAACTAAAAAGACAGTTACAATTACAAGAAAAATCTTTAGAGGAGGTAGTTAGTTTGGCTAAAGAACGAGAGGATTTTTTAGCATCAGTTCCTTCTATCAAACCAGTAAGGTCTGATAATTTACCTATGGAATTAAGATTGCTTTCAGGATTTGGAAATAGAATACATCCAATTTTTAAGGTACCTAAATTTCACTATGGTATAGATTTTACTGCTCCTCAGGGTACTCCAATTCAAGCTACGGGTAACGGTAAAGTTGTAAGTGTAGAAAATAAGAAATCTGGTTTTGGTAAATGTGTAGTAATTGACCACGGTTTTGGTTTCAAAAGTCGATATGCACACATGTTTAGGATAGATGTCAAACCTGGTGATCAAGTATTAAGAGGCCAACAGATAGGTTTAGTTGGAACTACAGGAACATCTACTGCTCCTCACTGTCACTATGAGATTGAAGAGAATGGTAAAAAAGTAAATCCTGTTCACTATGTTATGGATGGACTTACTCCTGAGGAATATCAAGAATTGGTCAAAGCCGCCGCCCAGACCAACCAGTCTTTAGATTAAGAGACACTACTCTCGCTTATTGTTATGGTAGCTGAAAATTATGAAGTTGTTATAGGCTTAGAGGTGCATGTTCAATTAGCGACCAAAAGTAAAGCTTTTTGTTCTGATAGTACTGAATTTGGTAGTCCTCCTAATACTCAAGTGAGCCCAATATCTTTGGGGCATCCAGGCACATTACCTAGAGTAAATGAAAAACAAATTAAGTTTGCCGTAGAATTAGGCTTAGCCCTTGGTTGTAAAATCAACAGAGTCAATAGATTTGACAGAAAGAACTATTTCTATGCTGATTTACCCAAGGGATATCAAATCACTCAGGACGCTGAACCCATCTGTATCGGTGGACAGTTAGGTGCCATCAGATTGCATCACATTCATATGGAGGAGGATGCTGGCAAATCAATGCATTCAGACGAGGGTGCATTTTCTGTAATTGATCTAAATAGAGCGGGCGTTCCTTTATTAGAAATTGTTACGGAACCAGATTTTAGATCTGCTGAGGAAGTGGAGACTTTCATGGTTGATATGAGAAGAATGGTTCGCTATCTAGGAGTTTCGGATGGAAATATGGAACAGGGTTCAATGCGTTGTGATTGTAATGTTAGCGTTCGTAAAAAGGGTGCCCATCAACTTGGTGAAAGATGTGAAATCAAGAATTTAAATTCAATGAGATATGCAAAAAAAGCGATTGAATATGAATTTAATAGGCAAGTTCAGTTAATGGAAAACGGAGAATCCGTAGTTAGGCAAACCCTTCATTTTGATCCCCAATCAGGAATTACCACTCCAATAAGAGAGAAGGAAGATGCTAATGATTATCGATATTTTCCTGATCCGGATTTGTGTGATATTTTGATTTCAGATGATTTTTTGGATGATATTAAAGCTAATATGCCCCTATTGCCAGAACAGATGAGAAATCAACTGATTCAAGAATATCATCTATCTGAGTATGATGCTAACCTAATCAGTGAAGATCCAGAGGTAGCCCATTATTACCTATCGTTGGTTTCAGATATTGGGGATCTTAAAGGCCTTTCCAAACTTTTGATAAATAAGATTATTCCATATTGTAATGAGAGTAAAATCAACATATCCAATTTTCCCTTAAGCGGTCAAACTATTGCTGATTTTCTCGAATTAATTCAAGCGGGTACGGTTAGTAACTCAGCAGCTTATCAATTTTTATTCCCAGAACTTATAGAAAAAGCTCACGATAGTATTTCTCCTGAATCATTAGCTAAAGAGTTAAATTTAATACAAGAATCTGATGAAAATTTATTGGAAGACTTGGTCATTAAATTGTTAGCATCCTACCCAGATAAAGTGAAGGCCTACAAAAATGGTAAAAAGGGTTTAATCGGTTTTTTTATGGGAGAAGTCATGAAGAAGACCAAGGGTAAGGCTGATCCAAAGAAAACCAGTCAAATGTTTAAAGCACATTTGGATCGATAATACCCAAGAGCTTTTATTTGATGGTTTTAAAATCCTTAAGGTTAATTAACTCTTGGCAATTTTTTAAATCATTTTCAACATTACTTGCAATGATTAGGAGTTTGTTTTTACCAAATTTAGCAACTAGATTTTCGTACCATTGAATACCTTGCTCATCTAGATTGGTACTGGGTTCATCTAGGAGAGTAACGGGTCTATTTGAGCACAATGCCAGCAATAGTTTGACTCTTTGCTTCATACCCGAAGAAAAATGTTGAATAGGTTTACTGGCTGATTGTTCCATTCCGAGAATCTCAATTAGATCATTAATATCCAAATTTTGGATAATGGGAATAAATTTCTTGTGGAAAGCCAGGGCCTCTTTGAGGGTAAATAACTCAATTAAATCTATATAAGGGGCAGCTATGGTAAATAGTTGGTAGACCTTGTGATTTTCAATGGGAGATTCAGCCTGTGAGAAGTAAACATTGCCTAGAGATGGGCTAGATTGACCGCAGATTATTTTAAGCAGTGTAGATTTACCAGAACCATTTGGGCCAGTAATAGCATAATTTTGCGGGAAGTCAAATTGGAATGATAAATTTTTGAAAATCCATTCAAATCCGTATCTCTTTCCAACTTTATCTAAGACAATATTCATTTAAACAGTACCATTGAGCTCACGTAAACCTCTCATTAGACCATTTTCACCATAACTCCGAATAAAACTGAGCACAATATCTTTTTCCTCTGATTCAGGTATGGAGGTTTCAATAATTTCGATTGCTTTAGATAGCTTGTATCCCCGAACATATAGATATCTGTACAACTCTTGAATTTCTCTAATTTTAGTTTCTGAGAAAGATTTTCTTCTCATTCCTACAGAATTTACACCTACATAAGAAAGCGGTTCTCTAGCTGCCTTAACAAATGGAGGAATATTTTTACGTACCAATGAACCACCAGCTATAAAACTATGCATACCAATATGGACGAATTGTTGAACAGCTACCATACCTTCAAGAATGGCGAAATCGTCTATCTCCACGTGCCCTGCAAGATTTACATTATTAGCAAGTATGATATTATTGCCTAATATACAATCGTGAGCTACATGGACATAGGCCATCAAGAGGCAATTTTCTCCAACTACGGTTTTATTGGCATAACTAGTTCCCCTATTGACTGTTACGTATTCTCTAATGGTGGTATTGTCACCAATTTCAGCTGAAGTTTCCTCTCCTCTAAATTTTAAATCTTGTGGCACACCTGATATTACAGCACCTGGGTATATTTTACAATTCTTACCAATTCTCGCTCCGGAAAAGACAGTGACATTAGGTCCTATCCAAGTATCATCTCCAATTTGCACATTATCATCTATGAAGCAAAAAGGACTAATATGGACATTTTTCCCAATTTCTGCTTTTGGATGGATTTGGTTTAGATTATTCATTCTTTGTTCTCTTAACAATTTGAGCTGTTAATTCAGCTTCTGATACTATTTTATTCCCCACATAGGTAGTTCCTTTCATTTGACAAATACCTCTTCTAATGGGGGCCAATAATTCCATTTTTAGTAAAAGGGTATCTCCTGGAATTACTTTTTGTTTGAATTTGGCATTGTCAATTTTCAGAAAATAAGTGTCCCAATCTCCAGGATCTCCAACGATGTGCATGGCTAGAATACCTCCAACTTGGGCTAGGGCTTCAATTTGTAAAACGCCAGGCATTATAGGATTGTTGGGGAAGTGGCCTTGAAAAAAAGGTTCATTAAAAGAAACATTTTTAACACCTACCACCTGTTGCTTATCCATGGCTATCACTTTATCCACTAAAAGAAAAGGATAGCGATGAGGTAGGTAGGCGGCTACTTGGTTAGCATCCAAAACTGGAGGTTCAGAAGAATTGTAAATTGGAACTCCCTTTAGCTTAGTTTGTTCCTTTAAATGTTCTTTCAATATTTTGGTCAATTCGATATTGATTTTGTGGCCTGGTTTGGAGGCTATAATTTTCCCCTTAATCGGCTTTCCCAGTAAGGCCAAATCACCAATAATATCCAAGATTTTATGCCGTGCAGGTTCATTTTTGAAATAAAGTTGTACGGTATTTAAAATTCCATCCTTATCTACTGATATTTTCGGCTTATTTAATTTGATTGCTAATTGATCTAGTTCTTCCCTTTTTATGGGTCTATCTGCAATCACTACAGCGTTATCGAAATCCCCCCCCTTAATTAAATTTTGGTCAAAGAGATGTTCTATTTCGTGCAAAAAAACAAATGTTCTGCAGGGGGCAATATCTCCAGTGAAATGCTGCATATTTTTTAATTCAGCATATTGTTGGCCTAAAAATGTACTGTTAAAGTCAATAAGTGCTGTTATCTGCAACTCATCTGAAGGCAGTACAGTTATTTCAGCACCACTTTCAGGGTCTTTATAAGAGATAGGATTCTCAACGATAAAATATTCTCTTTCTTCCTCTTGTGCAGTAATTCCCACATGATGAATAGCTTCTACAAAAGGTTGGCTACTTCCATCCATAATCGGTACTTCAGGGCCGTCAATTTCAATTAGGACATTATCTATTTGCAATCCTGCCAAAGCTGCTAAAGCATGTTCGATCGTGCTTATGGAAGCTTCTCCATCCTGAATAGTAGTGCCTCTATTGGTTGTAACAACTTTAGAAACATCTGCTGAGACCACAGGAGTCTGAGGTAAATCTGTTCTTTTAAACTTATAACCATGATTAATAGGTGCTGGCTTAAACGTCAACGTTACCTCTTTTCCTGTATGAAGTCCTACACCAGATATAGAAACTTCTTTCCCTATAGTGGACTGGTAATTCATGAATACTTTAGAAATTTTTGCCAAAGATAAGGTTTCTAACCCTTAATTTGTTTGTATAGCTGTGGAAGCTTTTTAAAAACTGCATAGGAACGGATGTAGTCTTTGTAATTAATAGCAGGGTATCCAAATAGAAAAGTATTGGGTTTCTTGACAGAGGAAGTTATTCCACTCTTTGCTTGAATTTGTGTACCATCTGCAATTTCAATATGTCCAGAAATACCAACTTGCCCTCCAATTTTGCAATTTTCTCCAATTTTGGTACTACCTGCTATTCCAGTTTGAGCAGCTATTACGGTATTTTTTCCAATTCTGACATTATGCGCAATTTGAATCAAATTATCTAATTTGACCCCATCTTCTATTATAGTTGATCCAATGGTTGCTCTGTCAATAGTAGTTCCTGCTCCAATTTCAACCTGATTCCCAATTTCCACAATTCCAATTTGCGATACTTTCTTGTAGCTTCCATCTTGTTGAGGAGCAAAACCAAATCCATCACTACCTATTACTGCATTAGGATGTATAGTGCAATCATCTCCTAAAACACAATGATCGAGGATTCTTACACCATTTTTTATATGACATCTTGCCCCTATTTTTACATTTTTACCAATATATACATGACTTTCAACCACACCACTTTCACCAATTTCAGCCCCAGGCTCTACAATTGAAAAATGACCTATGGAAATCGAATCTCCCAATACCGCATTTGGATCAATAATAGCTTTTGGGGATAAGGTAGGTTCTTTTTTTTCTTGTATGAGGTCTCCAAATTTTTCTAGTAATACAGCTACTGAGCTGTAAACGTCTTCTACTTTAATCAATGTCGCTGTAATAGGCTTTTTTGGGACAAAGCTTTTGGAAACCAAAATTGCAGATGCTTTGGAGCTGTATAAGTAGGATTCATACTTTTCATTGTGAAAGAAACAAATACTCCCGTCTTGGCCTTCTTCTATTTTTGATGGCTTATATATTAGTGTGGATGCATCTCCCTCAATGCTTCCAGACAGCATTTCAGCTAATGCTCCGGCAGTTATCTGCATGATTGGTAATTAATGATTAATAAATAAACGTTTATTTGTTAAAATCGTTATAACTAAATCGTTAATCTTAAAAAAAAATACGGTTTTGAATTCCGAGGAGATTCGCATTGGATGTATTTCGTCTTTAACCCCAAATATAATTTTGGAAGAAATGTCTTTTTCTTCTATTGATTTAAATCCTTATGATTGGAAAAATGCGCTTTTAGAGGGGGAAGTGGATACTGTAATATTTCCTTTGTGGCAGTTACCTGTTGAACTAGATGACCGACTCATCATAGGGGCTCTTTCCAAGAGATTAAATACTAAAATTTGCTTGGTAAACTTAGGTTCCCAAAATGGCAACCAGAAGCTATCCTCCATTCCTGCTGGTTTCAATGTATTCAGTCCTTATGAAATATACATTAAACAGTTAAAAGGTATTAGAAGCGATTTTGAGACCTCAACTCTAGAGATAGCGGATTATGGCCTATTGCCCCATTTTGAAATTGGACTTAATCAATTATTTAATGAGGACCAAATTATTTTTACTTTTCAGTCCAGGGAATTGATTCCTTTGCCAGGATCGGGAGTATGGGCTTATGTGGTTCAAAAGGACCAATTGACGACTAGAAAATGGTTAGCTTCTATTCATCATTCCACTACCAGTAGAATAACTAATATTGAAAGGGGCGTTTTGAAAAAACTTAAAAGCAGTCCTATTGCCATTCATGGAGTAGAAGATGAAAATGGATATTTGCATTTTTCAGCTTTTAATTCAACCAATCAAAGGGCTATTAGATATTCATCTGGGACGAGCCATGGTTTGGTCAAACAACTAGTGGATATGCTGAATCAATAATATTGGTGAGGGACCAAATATCGTTTAACGTATTCGTGAATAGCATCTTTAAATGAATAGGGAGCTTCCGTAAATCCCTCCCCTTTTAATTTGCTCATATCTGCACAAGTATAATATTGATAACTATCCCTGATGTCCTCTGGGGTGTCGATAAACTCAATTTGAGGAGGTATCTCTAAAGCGTCAAAGGTAAAATGGACCAAATCCAAAAAAGTATTAGGACTCCCAGAACCAATGTTATAAAGTCCATTCGCTGGTTTTTCCTGATGAATCCAATTAATCATCTTCAACACATCGAGGATATAGACAAAATCCCGGGCTTGATGGCCATGCTGGATTTCAGGTCTATGAGACTTAAAAAGCTTCATTTTACCATGTTCCCTAATTTGATTGAAAGTATGGAAAATCACAGAAGCCATTCTTCCTTTATGGAATTCATTGGGGCCAAATACATTAAAGAATTTGAATCCAGCCCATTGAGGAGGAGTCTTTTTTTGCGAAAGCACCCATTTATCAAAATCATTTTTGGATTCTCCATAGGGATTGAGTGGTTGGAGTTTTTGAACCAAATGATGATCGTCTGAATAACCATGTTCACCTCCTCCGTAAGTAGCTGCACTAGAGGCATAGAGAAAAGGAATCTGATGCCTAGTACAGATTTTCCAAAGTTTTTGGCTGTATCCGAAATTAAGTTCATCAAAAATATGACGGTCTTTCTCCGTTGTATCTGTTCGTGCTCCTAAGTGAAATACTGCTTGAACTTCCCCAGCATGAGTTTCTAACCATTCATGGAAAACCAATCTATGAACAAAGTGTGCTACATTCTTGCCCTTGAGATTAGGTGCTTTGGCACCAGTAGCTAGCTCATCTACGGCTATGAGATCGGCTTGTGGAAAACGTTCAGCTAAATAAGAAAGTTGACAGCTACCGATAAAACCAGCGGCTCCAGTGACGACTAACATCATATATATTATTTTACCCTTACGGGAAAAGTAAAAAATCTTTTATTCATGAAGCTTATTGTTCATAGGCCTCAAGAGGTAAACAAGTACAAATAAGATTTCTATCGCCAAATGCATTATCAATTCTGGCAGTTTCAGTCCAAAATTTATATCCTGCTCTCAGGTAAGGCAGCGGATAAGCTGCTTTTTCTCTACTATAGGGGTATTTCCAATCATCTGAAGAAATCTCTGCAAGCGTATGAGGTGCATTGACTAAAACATTTTGATCAGCAGGATATTGACCTGAAGCAATTTCATCAATTTCTTTCTTTATAGCCAACATCGCCTCGCAAAATCTATCTAATTCATCTTTGCTTTCACTTTCTGTTGGTTCAATCATAATGGTCCCTGCAACTGGGAAAGAAAGGGTGGGAGCATGGAATCCATAATCGATCAGTCTTTTGGCAACATCTTCGGCTGAGGCGATGGCTTTGAAGGGTCTGAGATCCACAATTAATTCATGCGCAGATCTTCCATTTTTTCCACTGTAAAGGATGGCAAACTCTTTTTCTAATTTAGACTTGATATAATTGGCATTAAGAATGGCATACTGAGTAGCTTCTTTTAGTCCAGTTTTTCCTAACAATCGGATATATCCATAGGAAATCAATAAAATACTTGCACTTCCATAAGGAGCTGCTGAAACTGCTCCTTGCTTGGTGGTGTTATCTAAAGGATTACCTGGAAGATATGGGGCAAGTTTTTCGTTAACACAGATAGGACCCATTCCTGGTCCACCCCCTCCATGAGGAATAGCAAAAGTTTTGTGCAGGTTCAAATGGCATACATCGGCTTCAATGGCTCCTGGACTGGTCAATCCAACTTGTGCATTCATATTGGCGCCATCCATATAAACAAGACCGCCATTTTGATGAATGATCTGACAAATCTCTTTAATAGATTCTTCAAAAACTCCATGAGTGGAAGGGTAGGTAATCATTAAAGCGGCCAAATGCTCACTGTGAAGTTCGGCTTTTTGCTTCAAATCTTCCAAATCGATATCCCCCATTTCGTTACACTGTACAACTACAACCTGAGATCCTGCCATTACTGCACTAGCTGGGTTTGTTCCATGTGCTGATGAAGGGATTAAGGTAATATTCCTATGGTGATCTCCATTTGCTTGATGATATCTCATGATGGTCAGCAAACCAGCATATTCTCCCTGTGCTCCAGAATTAGGTTGAAGGGAACAAGCGTAAAAACCGGTAATTTCGCTCAACCACTTTTCAAGATCTTTAAAAATCTCAGCATAACCTAAGGCCTGATCTGTTGGACAAAATGGATGGAGATTGGAAAATTCTGGCCAACTCACAGGGATGAGTTCAGTCGCGGCATTGAGTTTCATAGTACAAGACCCCAATGGAATCATAGAATGAGTTAAAGATAAATCTTTGTGCTCCAATCTTTTGATATACCTCATCATTTTGGTCTCCGTGTGAAATTGTTGAAAGACCTCATGTTGAAGGAAATTCGAAGTTCTAAGGAGTGCTTCTGGAAGATGGGTATGTTTTTCAAAATCTAGTGCGCCCACCTTTTTATTGTAGAAGGCTTCCAAAACCTCTAATAGTTTGGAGATATCTTGTTCATTGGTCGTTTCATCTATAGAAATTAGCACACAATTATCTTGGTAGTTTAGATTGATTAAAGCACCCTCAGCTAGTTTTCTAAGTTTATCTTGCTCCTCATTCGGAATAGGAATTCCAATGGTATCAAAGAAGTGGGGACTGAATAATTTAATGCCTAACTGACGAATACCATGGAAGACTTTAACTGTTTTTTCATGGATTTCTAATGCAATATTTTTTAGACCTTCAGGTCCATGCCATGCTGCATACATACCTGCCATAATAGCCAATAAGGCCTGTGCGGTACAAATGTTTGAGGTAGCTTTCTCTCTTCTAATATGTTGCTCTCTTGTCTGAAGAGCCATTCTCAAAGCTCGGTTGCCATTTTTATCTACACTTACTCCAATGATTCTTCCAGGAATTTGTCTTTTAAAATCCTCTTTAGTAGCAAAAAATGCAGCATGAGGCCCCCCGTATCCCATTGGGACTCCTAGTCTTTGTGTATTTCCCACAACTGCATCAGCACCCCATTCCCCAGGAGGAGTTAATAAAGTCAAAGCTAGTAGGTCTGCTGCAACGATGACGTATATGCCTCTTTCAGCACATGCTTGGGTAAGGGCTCGATAATCTTCTATTGCTCCGAAACTATTTGGATATTGGATGAAAATAGCAAAGGTTTCGTCATCTAAAATTTCGGAATTAATAGCTTCCTGTATTACATGAATTCCAAGTGGCTGTGCTCTAGTATGCAGGACGGATAAGGTCTGTGGAAATATTTTATCATCCACCAAAATCTTGTTGAAAGAATGCCCTTTGGATTTTTTATTTTTAATGGCATAGAACAAACTCATAGATTCAGCAACTGCAGTTGCTTCATCTAGAAGAGAAGCATTGGCAATAGGAAGACCAGTAATGTCGCTCACCATAGTTTGAAAATTAAGCAATGCTTCTAATCTTCCTTGTGCAATTTCCGCCTGATAAGGAGTGTATTGGGTATACCATCCAGGATTCTGAAAAATATTTCTCAAAATAACAGATGGGGTTATCGTTCCGTAATAACCTTGGCCTAGAAAATTTGTGAATAGTCTATTTTTATTAGCGATCTCTTTTAATGAACGCAAATATTCAAATTCCGATAGGGCATCCGG
>JBEAPR010000140.1:0-6690 GCA_041164265.1 Bacteroidota bacterium
TCTGATTCGTTAACATTAATTCAACTGTTTTTCTACTCAATAACCGATGCCCATTAAAAGTGCCCTTATTCAGAAATAGTTGTAGGAATTTGGCATAATCTTCGATTGTTGAAGACAATCCTGCTCCCCCAGAAAAGTAGGAGCCCGATAAAGTTGGATAATCAGGATTCACTCCATCGAATACTTGCCCCGACATTTTAGTCAATTGTTTATTTGCTCCGGAGTACAGAGGGACCAATCTATTGTGTTTAGATGGAGGAAGATAAAAATAGGTGTCATCCATGCCAAGAGGTTTGAAAATTTTTTCTGAAAGGAATTCATCAAAGGTCATTTCTGACCAAACCTCTACTAAATAGCCTAAGACATCAATACTCAAACTGTAGGTAAATTTTTCCCCAGGCTCATGTTTCAGGGGTAATTGACCCAAAATTTTCATTCTTTCCCCCAAAATATAATCGTCATTACCTATGCCACTTGGAATACCAGTTTTTGCATAAATGGCTTTGAATTCTCTACTTCCGATACCTGCATAATCTATACCTGAGGTGTGAGTTAATAGATGTCTTACGGTAATTTCACGCACTGCAGGTTGAGCGGTATAAGAAGAATCTGCAGAATCGAAAGAGGTAATCACTTGGGGTTTTTGGAATTCGGGAATGTATTTGGAAATCGGATCATCTAATTGGAATTTTCCCTCTTCCCAGAGCATCATTACTGCCAAACTAGTGATGGCTTTGCTTTGAGAAGCGATCCTAAAAATGTTGTCTTTTTCCATTTTTTTGCCAATAGCCTTATCGCTATAACCGTAAGCCTTGAATTGAACGATTTGTCCATTGCGAACGATTAACGAAACCGCTCCCGGAATGGCTTCATCTTCAATAGCTGCTGTTAACAATTGGTCAATCCTGTCTAATCTTGGTGCAGAAAAGCCTCCTTCTTCTGGAGTACCGGTTTTAAAAGGTTGTGCTTGGATGAAAAGGAATCCAAATAATTCCAGAATGAAAAGTAAAATAACCTTTTTCATTTTTAGTATATTTAAATAGGTATTAAAGTTTAATGGAAGGTAACAAAAAAAATGTGCTATCACTATAAATTGGAGAAAACAGTTCAGCAAATAGAAGAGTCTTTTGAAGTAAATTCTCCAGCAGAGCTAGATGAAATTCCTACACTTTTTAATGGATTTCAGCATTTAGATGCTCCAATCATTACTCATGATTGGATTAGTCAAGTTCAATTTTTTCAATGGGGATTATTGCCATTTTGGGCTAAAGATTTTAAAATCCAGAACCATACCTTAAATGCGAGGGTGGAAACATTAAAAGAGAAGCCCTCTTTTAGGCAAATTGTCCATCAGCGTTGCTTGGTCATCGCAGATGGTTTTTTTGAATGGCAGTGGTTGGATGCTAAGGGAAAGCAAAAGCAAAAGTACCTTCTTCAATTGCCTGAACGAAAAATATTTTGCTTTGCAGGACTTTGGAGTAAGTGGCAAGCTAAAGAATCTAATCAGATTATTTTTTCTTTTACCATCATTACGGGAGCAGCTAACGAACTGATGGCCGAAATACACAATACCAAAAAGCGGATGCCCTTACTTATGGAACCTCAAGCCGGTAAAAATTGGTTAAATGGAGAGGAGATGATGTTGGCTAATGGTGATTTGGAGGCATTAAAGATTAATTTTTAACTTTTAAGAATTCACTATAAAATGATGCTTCTTTAAACCTGGAGCGTTAGAAAAGAGCATATATTATAATAATGTATTTGGTAAAAGTTTTCTTGACAGATGGTACTTAGAAATAATTAGATACATGCTACTAAGATTGGAAAATTTATACAGGTATTTTTTTAGGAAAGATGAATATGTGTAAAACCAAGCTTTAAAAGATGGGATCATCTTAATTAAAGGAAGATAGATTAACATCCATGGAGGCAAATTCGGCAGCTGCGGTTATAAAATGAGCAGTAATCCAGAAAACCGTCCAATCCTCTGCATAACCTCCCCGCAATCGATATACATCTGACATATTTCCTCTCTGTGCAAAATTGGTATGTTGAATTTGTTCCCCATGAATTCCTTCCGGTGAAATCATTTGCCCACATGATAAATACATGACCTTTGAAAATTCTTTTAGCTTAGGTTTGTCTAGTAATACACCTAATTTGTAAATAGAAGGAGCAATTAATACTCCATACACGTCTAAGTGTTGATTTTGTGGAGAAACCACGGTCCATCCCCTCGCTTTAAAATTATTGGCCTCAAGTCTTCCGGGGGGCATGGGAATGTCCCATACTACTGCATAGCTTAAACAAGTATAACCCGCATGGGTAGCTGCTAATAAGTATTTTTTGTCCTTAGTAGCTTCATAAGCCGCTAAAAATCCTTGAAAGGCAGCCCAAGCTCCCTCTTTATCTTCTCCAGAAGCATCAAGAGTGCCTCCCCAATAGGGAATTTGTTTTAAATAATATTCATTATAATAGTAATCAGCTACTTTGATGGCTGCTTTGAAGAATTTATTCTCGTCAAACAATGCACTGCTTTTGATTAATGGCGCAATAAAAAAGGCTTCAGCTGTAGATCTAGGTTCCCAATCTTTCTTTAGTATTTCGGATGCACACCAAACTGCAGCATTGTTTAAGAAAATAGCCCATTTTTCTGTTTGAAAAGTCGGGTTATCCAAAGCCTTTTCAATAGCCATTGCAAAAGAATTCATAGCCTGCCCCATGGAAACTGGATCCTTATTAGTCCAAGTTCCGGTAACTGAAGAATACCGTACGCCAAATCCATCTTCTTCGACCTTAGAACTACTTAAAAAGTCCATAGCTTTCTGAACTTTTTCCACTATGGAGGGATCATTTTTTGCAAAAAATTGTAAGCCATATCCAGGAGCTTCAGCTTGTCCAGCCCATCCCATTACGATTTCTTTTCTCAAATCATGTGGATACATATTAAAACCTGCATAAATAGAATCACTAATCCATCTGTTTAAGGCAAATTGAATTTTAGATTGAATAATTTCTTCAAATGAAGGTAGACCAAGCGTTGAATAAGGTTGAAAAATTTCAAGTACTTCATCAATAACTTGCTCTAGTGTTGTTTCTTCTTTTGGTGTAGTTGGGTAACTTTTTAGGTAAAAGGTCTTTTCGATTACCATTCCAGGGTAAGCTTTGAAATAGGTATTATCATAAGCCAGCTGTTCACATTGTAAAGCTTTGGCAACACTTTTCTGGCCATTATATCCTATAGGACCCGATAGTAAAGCCAATTCAGAAGTTTTTCCATTGGAGAACGCTCCCATCGACCACCAGTGATCTGGATTTCGGGAATTAGGAATTTGAGAGGGTTGAGTAATTAAAGCTAACGAAGCACTGGTATCTTTAGAAGTGGTTATCCAAGTAAATGGCATCGGGAACCTATGTTCTTCAAAAATGGCAAAGTCTTCTGTAGCTGCATTAAAATGAGGAACGCAATCTGGCTTATTGGAATGTCCTGCAGGATTACCATTATAAAGTATTCCAGGCATCAAAATATCTTTTATTATCCCATTGGTGGTAAAATTGATGGACAGAGTAAAAGAATCTATTGCTTCGGTTCCCATCCATTCAAATCTTCGTTTTCCAATAACTAATTCCCCTTTTTGTTGCCAGGCATCTTTAATGTTCCATACGCCATTTTTGAGAGGAATTGTTCCTTCAAGTATGGTCCATCCATTTGAATAATAAATGGAATCGGGTTGGCCATAGGTCCAATCTTTAACCCAACCATTTTCCCAACCAGTTCCAATTTTCCAAAGACCTTCTTGCGAGGTTTTAATTAGCCAATCTCCATCACTTTCATACGTCAAACCCATATGGTTAGAATCTATTTTCAAAGAAAATAATGGAGGTAGGGTATCTGTAATAGTGTTAGAATGAATCAAATAAAGGTTACAGGTAATACCAAGCAAAACCAAACAAAATTTTCTCATTTTCAATTTTAGTTATAATATAGGCTATTTTTACAGATATTCAATAATTGCCAAATAAAGAGACTTATTTGAACACTTCCTCTAAAAGTTTGAATAAATACCTAAGTGAAAATTGCTCCTGTTCAAGGAGAGAAGCTGATAAATGGATTGAGGCAGGAAGAGTAATGCTTAATGGGGTGCTAGCCAAAAAAGGAAATCGGGTAGTAGAAGGTGACCGTGTGTTATTGGATGGGCAAAATATTGTCCATCGGCTCAAGCCCATCTATTTGATGTTTAATAAACCACCTGGAATTACTTGTACCACTGATTTATCGGATCCTGATAACATCATTGATTTTATTGGATTCCCTCAAAGAATTTTTCCGATTGGACGGTTGGACAAACCATCAACAGGACTGATTCTTTTAACCAATGATGGAGATATTGTCAATGAAATATTGAGGGTAGAACACGGGCACGAAAAGGAATATGTAGTAAAGGTTAATCAAGAGGTCACACGTGACTTCATCCAAAAAATGGAAAGGGGAATTCCAATCTTAGGAACTATTACAGAACCATGTACTTTAAAAAAAATTAATAATAAGGTCTTCTCTATAACTTTAACTCAAGGTCTTAATAGACAAATTCGAAGAATGTGTGAGTACTTGGGTTATAGAGTAGTTTCACTCAAACGAATTAGAATTATGCATTTAGAATTAGGTCATCTACCGTTGGGACAATTGCGGGAACTGAATCCTGAGGAGTTAGATGTATTATTGAGTTCAACTAAAGAAAGGGCTAATAATTAACCACCCACCATAATACTTGAGGAATATTTTGTAGTTTGATGCTATGAAAAAATGGTTGAACCAAATGGGACCTGCTACCTTGGTCACTGCAGCATTCGTTGGGCCAGGAACCGTTACCGTTTGCGCCCAAGCAGGAGTGAGATTTGATTTCTCTCTACTTTGGGCATTATTACTTTCAGTAGGGATTACCATCTTATTGCAAGAAATGGCAGCAAGAATAGGGGTGGTCCGACAAAAAGACTTAGCGGAGGTCCTAAAAGAGCGTATTACTCATCCCGTTCTCAAGTTTGCAACCATTAGTTTGGTTTTGCTAGCTATTGTTCTGGGAAATGCTGCTTATGAAGCGGGTAATATTAATGGAGCGGTAATGGGATTAGAAATTATAAGTGGATCCAAACAGCAATGGCTTTGGCCGATTGTAGCTGGAGTAATTGCATTTTTTATTTTGTATTTGGGAAATCATAAATTATTGGAAAAGACTTTACTGGGCTTAGTGATTTTTATGAGTCTATCTTTTGTAGCAACTGCGATTATAACTCAACCTGATTATGGGGCTATTCTTAATGGATTCATTCAACCCAGGATTGAGGAGAGTAATATTTTAATGATTCTCGCGCTGATTGGCACTACAGTAGTCCCTTATAATTTGTTTTTGCACGCTAGTTTGGCAAAGCAAAAATGGAAGCATGCTTCCCAGCTGCCTGAAGTAAGGACAGACACCATGGTTGCTATTGGGCTAGGTGGATTAGTATCTATGGCTATTTTAGTAACCGGAGCGAGCATTCCTGGTAATGAGTTAACCCGTCCTATGGATTTGGCCTATGGACTTCAACCTTTATTTGGAAATGCAGCAACTTTTTTCACTGGTATAGGCCTTTTTGCCGCAGGCATCACCTCTTCCATTACAGCACCTTATGCAGCAGCTATTGTCATTCAATCCTGTTTTGGTTGGAAAGGAGGGATGGATAGTAAAAAATTTAGAGCGAGTTGGATGATTATTCTATTGATTGGCTTGGCCTCTACCACGCTATCTTTCAGCCCGATTGTTATTATACAGTTTGCCCAATTAGCTAATGGCATTTTATTACCTATTATGGCCGCTTTACTGTGGTGGCTTTCAGCTAGTAAACAAGTTTTAGGTATATATCGAAATGGTAAAATCCTGAATTTGGTGAGTTTTTTCTTATTGCTTACAACGGTCATTTTAAGTATCCGCACGCTAAGTAAAGTCTTGTTTTAATAAATTCCAATATGAAGCAATTATTGATTAATTGTGATATGGGTGAGGGGATAGGGGTAGATGCAGCGATTATGCCATGGATTCAATGTTGTAATTTAGCCTGTGGTGGACATGCGGGGGAGGAGAAGACTATGGTAGAAACGGCTTTATTAGCTAGTGAATTTAAGGTGAACGTAGGAGCTCACCCATCTTATCCAGATCGCGAGCATTTTGGCAGAAAACCTATGATAATGTCTAGAGAGCTGTTTAAAAATGCTGTTTTCAACCAACTAAAACAATTTGAAGAAGTTATCGCCAAACTAAATATCCCGTGGTATCACGTTAAAGCACATGGAGCTTTATATCATGAAGGTTATGAAAACGAAAGGGTAAGTCACTGGTTATTGGAAACGCTCTCCGAGTTTGATTTTAAGTATTTATTCTGTCCTTCCAATAGCTTAATTTTTCAGTTGTGTAAACAGTATAATATTCAACCATTAGCTGAAGTGTTTTTAGATCGGAGGTACGACTCCACCGGTCGACTCGTTTCCCGAAATAAAAAAGGTGCTGTATTAGCATCTCAAGAGGAAATTCTCCAGCAACTGCAAGATTTTTGGTTCCGTGATGAAGTAGCTGTTGAAATGAGCCAACGGATAAAGCTCCAGGCAGATACTTTTTGTTTGCACGGCGATCATCACGGCTGCGCCGAAGCAGCTCG
>JBEAPR010000141.1:0-11798 GCA_041164265.1 Bacteroidota bacterium
TCAAAATATTTTCTAATTCTATGCAAAGGCGGCAAAAACCTTTTATGTGTGCCAGCATAGTGAACATCCATTTCATCTCCTTGGAAACTAATATTGATGATTTCACTTTCTTGAAACATGCGGCCATGCTCTTCAATCAAAGATGGAGTTCTTAGTGAAATTACTTTTGAATCTCCTGAAACCATAAGGTTGGGATACCATCGTATGTGATCAGGAGTGATAAAATCTCCGATAAACCAGCCTCCATTTTTGACCAACTCAGCTGTTTTGTTTACCGCATTTTCCATTTCCTGATAAGGCATGTAATGGAAAACATTCAATCCACTGTAGGCCAGGTCAAATTGTTGGTTGGAGTTCCATTGGAGAAGATCTGCATGAATAGCATGAATGCGATTCTGTGCTACACTCACCATAGATTCGGAAATATCAATACCCAAGAGATTTTCCTTTTTTACGCCTAAATTCTCTATTATAAACGATTCGGACAGACCAGTCCCACTTCCTATAGAAAGCACTGTTTCTATAGAATGCTGTTCAAAAAAATATTTTAAATATTGAGCAATGAAAGAAGTCAAACAAGGTTGACCTATTAAGGCATCATATACTTCCGCGTATTTGTTGAATGGATCAGATTCAGAGGAGTAAACCCTATTGTCCTCTTGAAAAGCTGCTACTGCTTTTAGTTCTCTTACTAAGATTTTCCATTGAATGGAATTTCTTATATGGCCCTTTTCGTCAACTATTTCATAGAGTTTTTCAAGTAATGTAGAATGATGTGCTAGGTCAAAAATCTTTTTTCTCGTAGATTCAAAATTAGAATGCCTCATTCTTGACATTCGCTTTCCAAGCTCTACCATATATCTTATGTAAGTTGTAAAATCAGGTTTTGGAGATTTTTCAGTCCGTTTAACATCCTCCTCAGGTAAAGCGAAAAAAACCCCACCATCTACCCTTTGAATGACTGGGTGTTCCAGAGCAAATACCCGGGCATCCCCTGTGATATTTTCTTGATTTTCAGGAGTTCCGTAGACGTGTAAACTGAGAAAATTTTCATTTTTAGTGGGGTTACCCATTTGGTGAATCAGTTGATGATTAACACCAATAACATCTCCACTATCCATTTTCCATCTTGCTAAAGTAATCAATTCTTCTCCCTCTACTCTGAAAGTGGCATGTTCTGCTGCACCAAACACCTGAACGGCACCCCAAGAGGTAAATCCGTGATCGTGAATTCCTGAAAAATCTCCAGGCGCCCAAGACATGACCATAATTTCAAAATGCGGACCTTGAAAAACCAATTGGCGACCGTAACTATCAGCTAGTGAATGATCAAAATCAGCCCATGGCAATAAATCTTTGGCTGTAACCTGGGCTTCTAAAACAATAGTTCTGACTTCTGCTGATGAGAAAGTATCTTTTTCTACAAGTCGGTTGCTAATAAATTGAATAGAATTGGGAAGAGGTTGAAAAGTCAAAATATTTTGGTTTTTTCGTTTTTTTATTCAAAAAAATAAATGATATATTCATCATATATAATAAAAATTTAAACAAAAGGTTGCTTTCTTGAGTGACAAACATCACAGTATATTTGTTTTTTCAAAAGGATATTTGAGTTGTTTAATTGTATTAAAAAAATTCAAATGCAAATATCATGACCAAGAAAATGTCATTTAATGAGTTAATCAATGGGGAAAAACCCGTATTAGTCGATTTTTCAGCAGAGTGGTGCGGACCTTGTAAGGCTATGGCACCCATCCTAAAAGATGTAGCCGCTGAAATTGGAGGAAAAGCTTCTATTGTCAAAATTGACGTAGATAAAAACCCACAATTATCTGCTAAAATGCAAATACAAGGAGTTCCAACTTTTGTTTTATTTCAGAAGGGGGAAATTAAATGGCGGCAATCGGGTATGCAATCTGCTCATCAATTGACTGATGTGATCAATCAGTACACACAAAATTAATTAGAAATACCAAAAATTTACGCAACATGAACATTATTGAAATCATAAGTCAACCATGGCATTGGGCCTTTTCCGGAGCTATGATTGCATTAGTATTGATTCTATTAACCTGGATGGGAAGAAGTTTTGGGGTATCCATGTCATTCAAAAATATTTGTTCCATTTCAGGAGCTGGGAAAAAGAATACTTTTTTCAATATCAATTTAAAGGATGAGTATTGGCGAATGATTTTTGTTTTAGGTGGTATTGTAGGGGGGACTATTGGATTTACTTTATTGAAAAGTCCGGAGCCGGTTGCTATTGCAGATGCTACCATTCAAAGTCTTAAGGGATTGGGTTTTGATTATCCTGCTTCAGATGAAAAGGGGTTAGGTTTTGTCCCAACAGATATGTATAATTTTGGAAACCTAAAAGGGGTTATTTTCGCTATTCTTGGAGGATTTTTAGTTGGATTTGGAAGCAGGTATGGAGATGGATGTACTTCAGGTCATGCCATTTCAGGGCTTTCTCACCTTCAAATTTCTTCTTTGATTACTGTAATTGGGTTTTTTATTGGTGGACTCATTATGACCCATTTGTTGATGCCTATATTCTTTACCCTTTAAAACACTATCGAGATGAATCAGACTACAGAAAAATTACCCAGGTTAATAGCATTTTTTGCCGTAGGCATACTTTTTGGAATAATTATGACCAAATCTGAAGCCATTTCTTGGTTTAGAATATACGAAATGTTTCGATTTGAAAGTTTCCACATGTTTGGCATCATCGGAACAGCGGTGGTAATTGGAGCTATAGCGATGTTTTTAATGAAAAAATCTAACTTAAAAACACTTCGCGATACTGCAGTTAGTTACACCCCAATGAATTTTAACCTTCCTAGGCACATCATTGCAGGTACTATTTTTGGTTTGGGTTGGGCTCTAGTAGGGAGCTGTCCAGGACCGATGTATATCCTATTGGGTCATGGTTACTGGATGTTTGCCTTAATTATATTAAGTGCTGTTTTAGGAACCTATACTTACGGAGTTGTAAAGGATAAGTTACCACATTAAACCCAAAAATATGCGTAGAGAACAATTACAATCCAGGAGAAAGTTTATCAAAAAAGGAGGGGTATTGACATTGGGAATGATGGGAGGAATAATGGTCTCGGGAGCTAGTAACCGTCATTGGTTTAAAGGTCCCATAGCGATGCCTAAATTACCTGGTAAACATCTGGATTTGATTGTTTTGAATGAAAGGCCGGTTAATGCAGAAACTCCGGCACATTTATTGGACCATTCCTTCACGCCTAATGACTTATTTTTTGTTCGAAATAATGGGATTCCTCCTGAGGTAAGTGCATCAGCGGTTGCAAATTGGACTTTAGAAATAGACGGAGAAGGGGCGAAGCAAAAGCAATCCTGGAGTATAAAGGAATTGAAATCAGAATTTGAGGTCGTTACTCTGGCTATTACTTTGGAATGCGGAGGGAATGGAAGGAAGGAATTTAATCCACCTGCATCTGGCAATCAATGGGGGGTAGGTGCAGTAGGATGCGCAAAATGGACAGGAGTTCGTTTGAGAGATGTACTCCAGAAAGTTGGTATTAAATCGAATGCAGTTTACATAGGCTACTATGGAAGGGATACTCATATTAGTGGGGATGCTAGTAAAATTCCAATTTCAAGAGGAGTTCCTATCGAAAAAGCATTAGAACCTGAATGTCTAATTGCTTGGGAAATGAACGGCCAACCTTTGCCCGCTCTTAACGGCTATCCACTAAGATTGGTTATAGGAGGCTATCCCGCTTCCACATCTGGAAAATGGTTGTACAAAATATCAATTAGGGATCAAATTCACGATGGACCAAAAATGGAAGCCCCATCCTATCGGGTTCCCTGCAAACCTGTTGCGCCTGGAACAAAAGTACCCAATGAGGAAATGTGTATTATTGAATCGATGCCGGTGAAGTCCTTAATAACTTATCCTAGATCAGGTGCGACTATTCCAGTGAGCAATAAGCTTCCAATTAGGGGACATGCCTGGGGCGGAGTGGAAGTAGTTAAAGCTGTTCAGTATTCTATAGATTACGGGAGTACTTGGGAGGAATGTAATTTAAATCCTCCGCTCAATAAATTTGCTTGGCAGGACTTTAATGCCCAGATCACTTTCCCATCATCAGGATATTATGAGGTTTGGGTGAAAGCTACAGATGCTGAGGGCAATGCGCAACCCATGGTAATGCCAAATTGGAATCCCAAAGGTTACCTCAATAATGCTTGCCATCGGATTGCAGTGAAAATAACCGCATAATGAAAATAAAAAGCGATAGACCTTTATCGGAAAAAGATCAGGAGCAATTTCAAGAGGCTTGGCTTAAAATCCTTAAGTTGACCCAGCGATCGTTGACTGCTGCTTTCGTCATGATATTAATCGTGTTCGGCTATTTATTTTTTGGGACTACCATCAATAATTGGTTGACCCCTAATCCTAAAACAATTTCAAGTGCTACTCCTTCGGAAAAAGATACCCCACCTGAAATTGCAGATGGAATTCACCTCCCTTCTGGTTTAATAGTTGCCGAAGGTTGGGAAATGGTTAAAAGGAATTGTACTGCATGTCATTCTGGACAATTAGTCGCCCAGAATAGAGCAACTAAAGAAGGTTGGGAGAAAATGATTAGATGGATGCAAACTACCCAAGGCCTTTGGGATCTTGGGGAGGCGGAGCCCATTATTTTAGATTATTTAGCTACCCACTACGCCCCTGAAGAAACTGGAAGGAGAGCCGCTATTGATGTAGATGCAATTGAGTGGTATATTTTAAAAATTAATTAAAATAATTCAAATATGAAATACTGGGATGCATTTGTCAATGGATATTGGGGATATGCAAACTATTTATGGAATGAAATATCTCATCCAAATTGGCATAATTACTTTTATTGGTTGTTATTGGTTTCAGGATTCTTTTTTTCTCTGGAACTATTAACCCCGTGGAGGAAAGATCAACCCAAATTCAGAAAAGATTTCTGGATGGACTTTTTTTATATGTTTTTTAACTTCTTTCTTTTTTCTTTAGTAGTTTATAATGCTGCGTCCAATGTAATCGTCAATCTATTTAATGACGGAATTTTTTGGTTGACTAATTTTAATTTACAAGCTTCTAATCCGCTCAACGGAGCACCGATGTGGACCATTTTATTGGTAGGATTTTTCGTCAGAGATTTCGTTCAATGGTGGGTTCATCGGTTACTACATGCACACCCCAAATTATGGGAATTTCATAAAGTCCACCATTCAGTAGAACAAATGGGATTCGCTGCACATTTGCGATACCATTGGATGGAAAATGTAGTTTACCGCACCATAGAATACCTCCCCTTAGCTCTATTGGGTATAGGCCTCTATGACTTTTTCATTATTCATATATTCACCTTAGCTGTAGGCCATTATAACCACTCGAATATTAAAGTCCCTGGCAAAGTTACTGGGGGTATTTTAGGACTTTTATTGGGTATAGTTATTGCAACTGGTGCCTTTGAAATTACCATTTTACCAGATACTACAATTACAACGATAACAATAACGCTAGTAATTAGTGTGCTTTTTGGAAGCTTTATATTAGGACCTTTCATGAAGAAAATATTTAATAGTCCTGAGATGCATATTTGGCATCATGCACATGATATGCCAGAAAGCCATCCCAACGGGATTAATTTTGGTTTGAGTTTGGCCATTTGGGATTATATTTTTGGAACTGCTTATATTCCTTATGAGGGACGGGACATCAAATTGGGGTTTCCAGGTGTAGAATCCTTTCCGCAAGACTTTGTAGGGCAAAATATGCACGGACTTAAATCTAAACCTTAAATTTAATGGGTTCGAATTTTCAATCCTTCAGAATATGTTTATATTGAGAGGATAAGTGAAGTTAACATTTTGAAAATATTTGCATTTACATTATCTATTTTTTTCGCTCTAGGTGGATTGGTTCCTAATAGTGATTTTTCACAGTTGACAAAAATTGGTTTTGTACTCCGACATTTTTCAGAGCATTTGCAAAGGGCTCCGCAAACTGATTTTGATTTTTTAGATTTTATAGCGTTGCATTATTTTAATGCAGACAATCATTTGGATAACCACAAAGAAGAGAATCATGGCCAGCTTCCTATGCACTCATTAGGAGGACATTTACTAATATGGTCTTTTTGGTCAAACCATCAATCAGGGTACCATCCAAATGAACCTTTTAAAGAAAAAGCTAAGTTTTCTTTTTTAAACAGTACTGCTGAAGGGTTCGATTTTTCTATCTTCAAACCCCCGTCAATAGCTTGATTACATTTTTTCAAATTAAAATCAAGCTAAATGATAGAAAATATAATTCATTTTGCCGTTCGGCAAAAACTCATAATAATATTGGGATTGATAGGGTTGATTGCAGGAGGGATTTATTCCCTTCAACAATTGCCTATTGATGCAGTACCTGATATTACCAATAATCAAGTACAGATAGTAACTGTATCTAATAATTTGGCCCCTCAAGAAGTAGAGCAATTCATTACCTATCCAGTGGAGGTTGCGATGGCAAATATTCCCAATGTGATAGAAATTCGATCTATTTCCAGATTTGGGCTCTCTGTAGTTACTGTAGTATTTGAAGATAACGTTCCAATATTAGAAGCCCGTCAATTTGTAAAAGAACAAATTTCGATGGCTGAGGCAGATATTCCCACTGCTCTTGGTATCCCTGAGATGATGCCCATTACCACCGGTTTAGGGGAGATATATCAATATGTATTGACCGTGGAACCTGGTTATCAGAAGACTTATGATGCTACTGCTTTAAGGACTATCCAAGATTGGATTGTCAAACGGCAACTGGCTGGAACTCCGGGGATCATAGAGGTAAGTAGTTTCGGAGGATACCTCAAGCAATACGAGGTGGCATTAGACCCTATTCTACTGGAAAGTTTTGATATTTCAGTATCAGAAGTTTTTGATGCTCTGGCAAAAAATAACCAAAATAGTGGGGGAAGTTATATCGAAAAAAATACCAACGCCTATTATATAAGAACTGAGGGGATGGTCAAATCTATGGAAGATATTGAAAAAATTGTCGTCGCGGTTAAGGATAAAGCCCCTATTTTGATAAAAAATATTGGAACCGTAGGAATTGGAAGTCCTAAAAGATTTGGAGCCATGACTATGGATGGAAAGGGAGAAGCTGTGGGAGGAATAGCTTTAATGTTGAAAGGAGCCAATTCTTCTCAAGCTATTGCCAATGTGCATGAGCAGATTGAAGAAATTAAGAAATCTCTTCCTACGGGAGTAAGTATTTATCCGTATTTAGACCGCTCTACTTTAGTCGGTAAGACCATCAGAACGGTTGAGTATAATCTTTTGGAAGGTGGCATTATTGTAATCTTAGTTTTGATCTTGCTTTTGGGCAATTTTAGAGCGGGATTAATCGTAGCCTCGGTAATTCCACTAGCTATGTTATTTGCGCTCATCATGATGAACCTATTTAACGTTTCAGCAAACCTCATGTCACTGGGAGCCATCGATTTTGGAATTGTAGTAGATGGTGCGGTAATTATTGTGGAAGGCGTATTACATACTTTATTTACCGTCCACATCGGCAAAAAACTAACCCAACAGGAAATGGACGGTATTATTACCTCATCATCTGCCAAATTATTCAGAAGTGCCGTTTTCGGGGTATTAATCATTCTAGTGGTTTTTGTCCCTATTATAACCTTGACTGGAATTGAAGGAAAGATGTTTAGACCTATGGCAATGACCTTCAGTTTTGCTGTTTTAGGAGCCTTGATTCTTTCCTTGACTTATGTTCCTGCAGTGGCAGCCTTATTTTTAAATAAGCATATTAAGGCGGATTTAACCTTATCTGATAAGTTGATGAATGCACTAAAAGGAATATATCTTCCTATTTTGAATGTAGCCCTCAAATTTCCCAAGGTGATGGTAACCATTGCCTCTGCAGGCTTAGTGATTGCGGGTTTACTTTTTAGCTCTATGGGATCTGAATTCATACCTACACTGGAAGAAGGGGATTTGGCGATGCAGATGACCATTCAACCGGGTAGTTCCTTGAAGGAGAGCATCGCTTCCTCAACGAAGGCGGAGCGGGTATTGCTTGAGCATTTTCCCGAAATCAATCATGTTGTTTCTAAAATAGGCACTGCAGAAGTACCCACTGACCCAATGGCCATTGAGGATGCGGATATTATGATCATTCTTAAACCTAAGGAAGAGTGGACCAGCGCCAGTAACCGGGAGGAATTGGTTGAAAAAATGAAGGAAAAGCTAGCCGTAATAGCGGGGGTTTCCTTTGAATTTACCCAACCGATACAGTTACGCTTTAACGAATTGATGACTGGAGCCAAGACTGATATTGCGATTAAGATTTTCGGAGAGAATACGGAAATACTTAAAAATTTGGGCGATCAAACAGCTACTATTATCGAAAAAATTGAAGGGGCCGGGGATGTTAAAGTCGAACAAACGGAAGGCTTAACCCAGCTTCGAATCAATTATGACCGAGATCGATTAGCTCAATACGGCGCCTCTATTGAAGAGATCAATACATTAGTTAAAACCGCTTATGCTGGAGAGACAGCAGGGGTAGTCTTTGAAAACGAAAGGAAGTTTGATTTAGTAGTTAGACTGGCAGGTGTATATCGTGACCAGCTAAACTTGAAACAACTTTTTATTCATTTGCCCGACGGTAGGAGCCTTCCATTATCGGAGGTGGCCACATTAGATGATGTAGAAGGACCCATGCAAATTTCCCGGGAAGATGCCAAGCGAAGAATTAATATCGGTGTCAATGTTCGCAACCGAGATATAGCTAGTTTGGTAGCTGAAATCCAAGAAACTTTAGACCGGGAATTAAAACTACCAGCAGGGTATTCGATTCAATATGGGGGTGAATTTGAGAATTTGGAAGCTGCTCAAAAGCGATTAAGTATTGCAGTACCTGCAGCCCTGTTCCTGATTTTTATATTATTGTATTTCACCTTCGGTAAAATTAAATATGCCCTACTCATTTTTACAGCAGTACCACTTTCTGCAATAGGGGGAATCATAGCGCTTTTAGTGAGAGGAATGCCATTTAGCATTTCGGCTGGAGTGGGATTTATAGCTCTTTTTGGCGTAGCCGTACTTAATGGTATTGTAATGATCAGCCATTTTAATAAATTAAGATATGAGGATGGAATGACGGATTTGGTCAAAATAATTACCACAGGTAGTCTTTCTAGACTGCGCCCTGTATTAATGACGGCCATTGTAGCCGCCTTGGGTTTTCTTCCTATGGCATTGAGCACTTCCAATGGAGCCGAAGTTCAGAAACCTCTCGCTACAGTGGTTATTGGGGGATTAATCACAGCCACGTTGCTGACTCTGGTAATCATGCCAGCACTATATTATTTGGTCAATCGAAAATTTGTGGGAGTGAATCAACTAAAGAGTATACCCCTAATAATCCTGTTTATTTTATTCGGATTACCAATCTGGAGTCAATCAACTACCACTTTAGAGGATATTCTTCAAAACCTTGAAAGTAGTCATCCTAGGATTCAACAAATGAATTTGAATTTAGACCAAATTCAATTGGGAATTGACCATTGGAGGAAATTACCCGGATTGGAGACGGAAGCTGAGGTGGGTCAAACGAATACAGCGCTTTTTGATTATAAATTTACTTTTCGTCAAAATCTTGGAAATAGGGCAGAGGATAAGGCGGTAAGAAATGGAGAAATATCATTAAAGGCTGTCACAGTGGCCCAAAAAAATTTATTACTCAAATCTATTCGCAGGGAAGTCAAATCAGCTTGGTATCAATGGCAATATGATCAGTATCTGATGGAATTAGAGGAAAAACGGGTAAAGGTTCTCGAAGATCTATATGAAAAAGCGAAGGTAACATGGGAAGCTGGAGCCATAGATCAATTAGAATTGGTATTGGTAGAGAATAATGTAAATATTGCTGGCAGACAATTGGCCAATGCTCGAGCTCAAGCGGAAAATTCTTTAGCCCAATTATCAGCTGTGGCGTTATTGAGTAATTCTGAAGGGATTCGGCAAACTGGATTATTAGAGGTGTTGCCTTTTCCAGAGGGAATCTATAACAATGAGGGTTTGATTCAGCCTTTTATTCTTCAAACTCAATTTGCTGAAAATCAGGTAGAGGTGGCCAAAGCAGCTCTTCAACCCCAGTGGACTTTAGGCTATTTTAACCAAAGTATTCGACCTGATTTTTCACTTCAAGGCCTTACCATTGGGGCAAGTGTTCCACTTTGGAGGAAAGAGCCAAAAGCAAAGATAGATCGAGCTATCATTCAGGTAGCTTCAAGTAGAATTGAAGCTGACTTGCAGTCCAAATTAATCAATACTGCGCTGAAACGCGCTGAAGTACAAGCGGAACTCTATAGAAAAAGGGTAAATGAAAATGGAACTCAACTGCTTAACAATGCCCGTTTATTAGAAGAATTAGCCAATATTCAATTGACAGACGGAGCTATTGACTTTTTTAAGTTTGTTCTTAGTTTGGAAAGTGTATTTCAAGCCAAAAGAGAATATTATCAAATGATTAATGATTACAATCAGGCCGTTATTAATCTTGAGTATTACATCCAATAATTAAAATAAAATGAAAAATATAGTTTTAATCATGCTTTCAATCTGGGCTTTATATGCATGTAAAAATAGACCAGAAGAACAAGAATTAATAGTTTTAGAGGAGCCCAAGAATGGATTACTAAATTCTGATCAACTGGCTTTGGCGGGTATTGAAACTGGAAAAATGGAAATGAAAACGATAGGAGCTTATGTACAGTCTACTGGTATGATAGATGTACCCCCTACTAGTTTGGCGTCAGTTTACTGCCCAACAGCGGGATTTGTTCAACCATCTCATTTTCTTCCCGGGGATTTGGTAAAAAAAGGACAGGTCTTAGCTACAGTTTCTCATCCAGATATCATTGCGGTTCAGGAGAATTTTTTAACAGCGCACTTTCAATTTCAACAATTAAAAAAAGAGTGGGAGCGTCAATCATCTCTATTTGAAAAAAAGGCAGGCTCTGAGAAGGCTTACGATACTGCCTATGCAGCTTATAAAATAGGGAAAGTCAAATTAGAAGGTTTGGAAAAGGAATTATTATTGTTGGGTTTGAATACCAAGAAGTTGTTGGAAAGCGAAACTATTTCAGCCAGGTTGAACATAGTAGCCCCGATTACAGGATATTTGAATGAAGTAAATGTGAATCTTGGAAAATTAATTGGTCCAAATGATTTATTATTCAAGATAATAGATGTAGATCATATTCATTTAGAAATCGATATTTTTTCACAAGACCTGCCAGTAATTCAAAAGGGGCAACATTTTAAAGCCTTTATGGCTGGCCGAGATTCATTTTATGAGGGCGAGGTCTATTTGGTGGGTCAGGCCATAGATAGTGAATCTAATACATCCAAAATCCACGGTCATTTTCACCATGAACCAATCCTTGTTGCACCGGGTACCTTTATGAATGTAGTGATTCAAACGGAGGAGAAGGAGGCTTGGACGCTACCTGAAACTGCAGTAGTAGAGAGCGCTGGAGAATATTTTGTATTTTTAGTGAAGGGAAATCAGTATGAAAAAATAAAAGTGGAGACAGGCCTGCTGGATGATGGAAGAATTGAAATAGTTGGAGATTCTATTTTAGAAAATCAAACTTTCGTTACTAAGGGAGCATATTATATTGAAGGAATGATGGCAGCAGAAGATTAAGTTACGTTGGAATTAAGAAAAATAGGCAAGTTTGGTACAGTATTTCAGGAGTGAA
>JBEAPR010000142.1:0-16009 GCA_041164265.1 Bacteroidota bacterium
TTCAAACAATTGAATGAAAATTGGTCGGGAACCTTGGAGCGGACTTTAAAACAACTTCATGGAGCCGCAAAAATGCAGTATTGGGCCATTCAGGAATGGTCAAAATATGTCACTGAACCGCTAGAGAGTGATATGGTACTTCATTGGAACAGACAAAAATTGTCGGAAAGCCCTTCACCATTTGCTTTACTAGTTGATGCATTGGTTCCCCTAGGATTCAATACCTTTCAAGTCAACGAAATCCTTTCTCATCCTTTGTCAGCTTACGGACAAAAATGGATGTCAAACTCCTATCATTTGTATCTTCTAAAAGAAAGTTTGGTTATTCTGCACAACCTTCCAGGAGAAAAGGAGGTATTTTGGCATGATTTGAATGAACCCTTGGTTTTCATAAAGGGGATTATTGAGCGTTCCTCAGACCCAATTTCAAAAAATAACAATAAGAATTTGGAATTTTTTGATTTGGATAAATTACAATTTCCACTTGTATTGCGTTCTTGGAGGGAAGGGGATTATTTTTATCCGATAGGAATGGGGGGAGGTAAACAAAAATTGAAAAAATTCTTTAATAATGAAAAGATACCTGTTTATGCCAAAAAAGAAGTTCCATTGTTGGTTAATGGGGACGGTCATATCATTTGGGTAGTAGGTTATCGAATCGATGAACGTTTTAAAATAACCAATCAAACAAAAAACTCCATCTGTCTTGTCTATCAAACCAACCATCATCCCTAAGTCGATTCAACTGCCCCTATTACAAAAGGTAGAGCAGTTAAAATTAAGGACTAACACCTTCGGTAAAAGAGAAGTTTTCGACGGAATCAGAAAGAAATGGGTAGCGCTTCAGCCTGAGGAAATGGTGAGACAAGCCTTAATCAAATATTTGACTGAATTTCCTGGTTTTTCCTTGTCAAGGATGGCAGTGGAGAGAGGAGTTAAAGGAAGCTATACAAAAAAAAGGTTCGATATTTTGGTATATGATTTTGATTTACAACCATTTATTTTGGTAGAATGTAAAGCACCTGAAGTTTCATTGTCCGAGAATTCCTTCGAACAAGTCAGTTGGTATAATCACAATATTCAAGCACCTTATTATATATTGACTAATGGAGCTACAACTTATTGCTGTGGGGTGGACCATCAGCAAAAAATGATATCCTTTTTATCAGAAATTCCCACCCTAGTTTCAAAATAAATTAATTTTGTTTCAAAATTGAAAATCTTATGAATAAAGTACTTCTTTTAGGTTTTTTTACTGCCATGTTTTGGCTTTCTTCTTGCCAGTCGGCTGAAGACAAAACTGTAGAATTAAATTGTGAAGGGGGGTCTTCTATCCCTTCCTTACCCCCAACTACTTTTGAAGCCATATCTATGGTAAATGGCAAACATTGGGTTTTTGAGTTTTATGTTTTACCAGAATACCCTGAATTGCAAAAATCGAATAAGGGTAGATGGTTTGTTTTTAACCCAGATGGGACTTATACCACTGGGGTTTGGGAACAGGAAACTTGTGGTGGTACTTATTTGGTATACAACAACCCTGAATATAAAAAACCTTTGGTATATTTAGATTCCGATCATGATATGGATGATATGGAATTTGAAATTCAATCTATCAATAAGGAGACTGATGCAATGGGGTGGGTCGGTACTTCGCGCTTTAATAAAGTGCCTCCTATGATTAAAGTTATTGCCCTGGATTCTAGACCAACAAAGGCACAATTCGGGGTGGAATAAATTCCTCGATATGCGAAAAACAAAACCAAAACTTACTTTTTGGCAAATCTGGAACATGAGTTTCGGATTTTTAGGAATTCAATTTGGATTTGCCTTGCAAAATGCTAACGTCAGCAGGATATTCGAAACCTTAGGGGCAGCTATCGATGATATTCCCATATTGTGGGTGGCGGCTCCTCTCACAGGGTTAATAGTTCAACCTATAATAGGATATTATAGTGATAGGACATGGAATAAACTAGGTAGAAGGCGTCCTTACTTCTTAGTTGGGGCTTTACTTTCAACCATATCTTTATTTATAATGCCCAATGCCCCATTTTTATGGATGGCGGCAGGTATGCTTTGGATTATGGATGCTTCTATCAATGTCTCAATGGAACCTTTCAGAGCTTTTGTAGGGGATAACCTCTCTTCCGAGCAGAGAACATCCGGGTTTGCTATGCAAAGTTTTTTCATCGGAACTGGGGCTGTTGTTGCTTCTATGTTGCCCTGGATGCTGACCAATTGGTTGGGGGTTTCCAATGAAGCAGCAGAAGGGGTAATTCCCGACTCTGTTAAATGGTCTTTTTATATTGGTGGAACCATCTTTTTATTAGCAGTAATGTGGACGGTTTTTAAATCTTTTGAATATAGCCCTGAGGAACTAGCTGATTTTGAAACTGATTTTTCAGCTCGGGAAAGTCAGGTGTCAACTTTGCCTCAAATAAAGATGACTCAAGGCACCATTTTTTTGCTAATTGGCATAGCTTTCACAGCCCTTATTGCGCAAATGGGATGGGATAAAGAATTGTATATATTTGGAGTGGGGATAGGTATTACAGGCTTACTCTACTTATTGGCCCATAAGATGCAACAAAAAAACAAGAGCAATGCTTTTGTTGAAGTCATTGCTGATTTAAACGCCTTGCCACTAACTATGAAACAATTGGCTATCGTTCAATTTTTTTCTTGGTTTGCACTTTTCTCTATGTGGATTTATACCACCTCTGCTGTAACTAAAAATATCTATGGCACTACCGACACTAGTTCTCCTTTATACAATGAAGGAGCTAATTGGGTAGGCGTATGCTTTGCAGTTTATAATGGTATAGCTGCTCTTTTTGCATTTCTGCTTCCAGTACTGGCCAAGCATACTAATAGAAAAATCGCTCATGCGATTTGCTTGGTAATTGCAGGAATTGGATTTATATCTATTTTTTTTATATCCAACCCACTTTGGTTGCTAGCCTCTATGGTAGGGGTTGGAATTGGTTGGGCAAGTATTCTTGCGATGCCTTATGCCATTCTAACAGGTGCCTTGCCTGCTGCCAAAATGGGTTATTTTATGGGAGTATTTAATTTTTTTATTGTCATCCCTCAGATTTTTGCCGCCTCCATCCTTGGATTTCTTGTCAGTAAGTTTTTCAATGGAGATGCTATTTATGCGCTGCTTATAGGTGGCTTAGGCTTAATTACCGCAGCCTTTTTCACTTTGAGAGTACACGATAATGATTATAAATCTGCTTAAAAGAAAAAGCAATGAAATCAGCTAAAATAATTATGGTGTTTTTTGTTTTTCTTGTTGTAACGATGAGTAATGGATGTAAAGCTCCCCAGGTAGATTTTGAAAAGGAGCCTTCAATAGATTTTCCATCTACGGTTTATTTCCTATTAACAGATCGATTTAATAATGGTGATTCTACCAATGATTTAACCCTGGGTCGAAATCAACCAACTGCAAATTTTAGGGGATTTATGGGAGGAGATATAAAAGGTATCCAGCAAAAAATTGAGTCTGATTATTTTTCTAGCTTAGGAGTAGATGCCATTTGGATGACACCACTTGTTCAACAAGTTTCGGATTTAACAGATGAAGGTACAGGACCAACTTATGGATACCATGGCTATTGGGCCCGAGATTGGACGGCCATAGATCCCAATTTCGGAACCCGTTCTGATTTGGAGGCTATGGTAAAGGCTGCTAGGGATAAAGACATCAAATTAATTTTTGATATCGTTATCAATCATACTGGACCAGTAACTGAACTAGATTCCCAATGGCCTGACGAATGGGTTAGAATGAAACCCACTTGCACCCATCAAGATTATAATTCTTCCGTCTTATGTACTCTAGTGGATAATCTTCCAGATGTTTTAACCGAAAGTGAAGAAGAAGTTGCTTTACCTGATTTTTTACTAAAAAAATGGGAGCAAGAAGGAAGACTGGAAGAAGAATTAGCAGAATTGGATGCCTTTTTTGAAAGAACAGGGTATCCCCGAGCACCTAAATATTATATTATAAAATGGACGGTGGATTGGATTTTGGATTATGGGATTGATGGTTTTCGAATAGATACCGCTAAACATACAGAGCCGGAATTATGGGCAATATTGAGAAAAGAAGCAGACTATGCTTTTGAACAATGGAAAAAGAATCATCCTGAAGTTCCCAAAAGCGACCGGTTTTTTATGATGGGTGAAGTATATGGATATGGACTTCCTAGTTTGAATCTTTATGATATCGGGGATCGTAAAATTGATTTTTTTGCCAACGGTATGGATGCCCTTATTAATTTTGATTTCAGGCATGCCGCAGAAAAAAATCTATTGAATACATTCGACGATTATAGTGATTACCTTAATTCAGACAAACTAGAGCGTAAAACAGTCGTTCATTATCTTACTTCTCATGATGATGGAAACCCATTTGATAGGAATAGAGAAAAACCTTTTGAAACGGCTAATGCACTCTTATTAGCGCCAGGAATAGTTCAAATATACTACGGAGATGAAACTGCAAGGCCTATCAATGTCCAGGCGAATGGAGATGCTTCACTAAGAACCTTTATGAATTGGGAAGCGGTAACTGATACCTTTGAAATATTAAATCATTGGAGAAAATTAGGGCAATTTCGAGCAAAACACCCATCAATTCCTTGGGGTATACACCATACTTTTAATGAACAGTCACCAACTATTTTTACCCGTCAAATGCCTGATAATAATGATGCGGTAATGGTTATTATGGGAGATACGCCAAAGGATTTTGTTGTCAATGTAGACGCTGTGTTCTCTGGCGCAAAAAAGGTGAAGGATTTTTATTCAGGAATGGAGTGGCCGGTTGAAAATGGAATGTTAACCTTGACAAATGCCACAGGAGGGTTAATTTTATTGGAGCGAGCTGAGTAAGGATATCATCTTAATCCTCTTTTCCTAAGGTTTTTTTGGTAAATCCTCACATTGGCACTGTGCCCTCTAAGATCTGTTGCGAAGGAATGTTTCCCTGACCCGTCCCCTAATGCACAGAAATACAAATAGTCGTGGTCTTCTGCATTTAGGACGGCATCAATACTAGCAATTGAAGCCATACAAATCGGTCCAGGTGGCAGTCCAGTATAAAGATAAGTATTGTAGGGGTTGTCAAATTTAGTATGGTAATAGGTAACCCTACCGGTTTCAAAATCCCTTCTGGCAAAAACTGCAGTAGGATCAGCCTGAAGGGGAATCCCTTGTTCAATTCTATTGAGATAAACTCCAGCCATCCTTTTCTTTTCCTCGAAAATAAGGGTCTCTTTTTCTACTATGGAAGCCATAGTGTAAACTTCTTCAGGGCTTAATCCTTTTAGTTTGGCTTTTTTCAACCTATCAGATTGGTTCCAAAAGTGATCGCGTTCCTTCTTCATGCGTTGGATAAAACCCTCCGGTGTAGTATTCCAATACATTTCATAAGTATTGGGGATGAACAAACTCATGAGGGTATTCGAATCTAAATCAAGTGATGCCAAAGTAGAATCGGCTAATAAAACACGTGTTAAGTTTATGGAATCAAAATAAAATTTAGCACCAACTTGACCCGCTAATTCTTCCACCAATCTAGCTTGATTAATCGTAATTCTTATGGGTAAGTTGGCTCCCATCCTTAGGTTTCTAATTAATTCAACCGTATTCCACCCAGACTGAATAGCAAATCGCCCTGATTTGATATATCGGTCATATTGCATTTGCTTTCCTAAAAATCGAAATAGAAATGGATTGACCACCACACCACTATCTATTAACTGTTGGGTTACTTGCTCAAAGTTGGTGCCCGGAGCAATTGGAATGATTAATGGATGAAGGTCTTGGGGGACGTTAAATTGGCGAAAAAAGAAAATGGCTGATAGAATAACTACTGTTGAAAGTGCCGTTCCATATCCTATTATTTTCTTTATTGTATTAGGAAACATCATGTGTATTAGATTTTAAATCATCTGACGTTTTGACAGTATTTCAAAACTGAATCCATTTTTCTGTCAGTTTACCGAGTATACTAAACAACCATTCGGTAATAATGACATAAAAATATAGTTTTTTTCTAGTTGGCATATTCATTGATTATTATTTGACAAATTGAATTTTAATCACAAAAAGCAAAATAAAATGAGTAAGATTATTGGGATTGATTTAGGTACCACCAATTCGTGTGTTGCTGTAATGGAGGGAAACGAGCCTGTTGTGATTCCGAATGAAGAAGGGAGAAGAACCACCCCCTCTGTGGTGGCATTCATGGATAATGGGGAGCGAAAAATAGGAGATCCAGCTAAACGCCAAGCTATTACTAACCCCACTCGTACTATTTCTTCCATTAAAAGATTTATGGGAGCTAGATATACAGAGACAATGGGGGAGGCAGAAATGATTTCCTACAAAGCTGTAAAAGGTGATAACGACACTGTTAGAGTTGAAATTGATGGAAGACAGTATACTGCCCAGGAAATTTCAGCTATGATTCTTCAAAAAATGAAAAAAGTAGCTGAAGATTTCATAGGTCAAACGGTATCGGAAGCTGTAGTTACGGTTCCTGCGTATTTCAATGACTCTCAGCGTCAGGCAACCAAAGAAGCTGGTGAGATCGCTGGATTGAATATCAAAAGAATCATCAACGAACCCACTGCAGCTGCACTTGCTTATGGACTAGATAAGAGGAGTAAAGACATGACCATTGCGGTATATGATTTAGGTGGAGGTACATTCGATATTTCTATTTTGGAACTCGGTGATGGCGTCTTTGAAGTAAAATCTACAAATGGAGATACCCATCTTGGAGGTGATGATTTCGACAGAATTTTAATTGATTTTCTTGCCGATACATTTAAAACTCAAGAAAACATTGATTTAAGAAAAGACCCAATGGCATTGCAGCGATTAAAAGAAGCTGCTGAAAAAGCTAAAATTGAATTATCTGCGTCTAGTGAAACAGAGGTAAATTTACCTTACATCACAGCTGTTGATGGGGTTCCTAAACACTTGGTAGTAAAAATAAGTCGATCTAAATTTGAACAGTTAGCCGATAAGTTAGTAGAAAGAACTTTAGAACCTTGCAGATTGGCTTTAAAAGATGCGGGATTAGATAAGTCTGATATTGATGAAATCATTTTAGTTGGAGGTTCCACTAGAATTCCAAGAATCCAACAAGCAGTTGAAGAGTTCTTTGGAAGAAAGCCCAATAAAGGGGTTAACCCTGATGAAGTAGTAGCTGTTGGTGCTGCCATTCAAGGTGGTGTCTTGAGCGGTGATGTTCAAGATGTCTTATTACTTGATGTTACGCCATTGTCTATGGGAATAGAAACTATGGGTGGGGTATATGATGTGGTCATAGAATCTAATTCTACCATCCCAACCAAAAAGTCAAAAACCTATTCTACAGCCGCAGATAATCAACCTAGTGTAGAAATTCATATTCTTCAAGGTGAAAGGCCAATGGCAAAGGACAATAGAACAGTTGGAAAATTCATATTAGATGGAATTCCGCCCGCACCAAGGGGAGTGCCACAAATTGAAGTTATTTTTGATATGGACGCCAACGGAATTCTCAATGTTTCCGCTAAGGATAAAGGAACAGGTAAAGAGCAAAAAATTAGGATTGAAGCTTCTACCGGTTTGTCAAAAGAAGAAATCGAAAAGATGAAGGCAGAGGCCGCTGCAAATGCTGATACAGATAAAGCGGCTAAAGAAAAGGCAGATGCAATAAATGCCGCGGATACTTTGATTTTCCAAACCGAAAAACAAATGAGCGAGTTTGGCGAAAAAGTTCCAGCTGATAAAAAGACTGTTATTGAGGAAGCATTGGGTAAATTGAAAACAGCTCACCAATCACAGGATACTGCAGCTATAGAAACCGCAACTAAAGCACTTAACGATGCCTGGGCAGCTGCTAGTGAAGATATATATAAAGCTTCTCAGGAAGCGGGGGCAGGTCAAGCTGGTCCTGAAGCTACTACTGATTCAAATGGTGGAGAAAATGCTTCCGGAGCAGAGGATGTAACAGATGTGGAGTACGAAGAAGTGGACGATAAAAAGTAAAACAACTTTTGGTCTCATAAAATTAAGCCGCGGAGTTTTCTCTGCGGCTTTTTTTATATTTGACTTTCAACAACATACCCCTAAGTCGTTTTGAATGTACAAAAATTCATTTTATACCTATACCGTAATAGCTGTTTGCTTGATAGCACTCCCGTTTTGGGCCTCGGCACAATCTGCTATTTGTACAGGTAGTTTAGGTGAAAATATATTCATTGATGGTAGTTTTGGTTCGGGTTCATCCAATACCTTGACTCAGGATCCTAAAATAGCTCCGGGATATCGATATGTAACGAATCGTCCACCGGGTGATGGAGAATATACCATCACTAATAATTCCAACTTAATACCTGGTTTATTTGGTACCTGGTTGGGAATTGGAGACAACAGTGATGATCCTAATGGGTATTATATGTTGGTCAATGCCGATTATAATCCTGGTATTTTTTATTCAAAAAAAATTACTGGGCTTTGTGAAGATACCAAATATGAATTTTCAGCAGATGTACTAAATATCGTAAAAACTCCAGTTACCAATCACATTTTACCAAATGTTTCATTTCTAATAGACGAGGTTGAGATGTTTACCACTGGTGGCGTACCACAAAATGAAAAATGGAATAATTTCGGATTTACCTTCATTACAGGGCCTGATCAAACTGAGCTTGAATTAACCTTAAGGAATAATGCACCTGGTGGAATTGGGAATGATCTAGCTATTGATAATATTACTTTTAGACCATGTGGTCCTGATGCGTATATTCTGCTTGAAGGGGAAACTGATATCGTGCTTTCTTCTACCATTTCTAGTTTATGTGAAGATGGAAATCCACTAACACTGTCCTTAGTATTAGTTGGAAACGAATATGATGATCCAGTATATCAATGGCAAGAAAGTTTAGATGGAGGATTTACTTGGATGGATATTCCTGGAGCTAATGATACTACTTTTGTTCACGACAAATTCAGATCTGGATATTATCATTATCGATTTCTGGTAGCCAATTCAATGGTTAATCTTCAGAATTCAAAATGTAGGATTATTTCAACTGTTAAAATTTTGGAAGTAGTACCTAAATTTATTTCAGTAATTGATACAATTTGCCAGGGAAATGGGAGTTTTATAAGTACTAATGGATATTATCAGACCGGAATTTATACTGATTCCTTGATTTCTTCTTTGGGGTGTGATAGTATTGTAACTTTGAATTTAACGGTAATGGAGGACCTTGGAATGAAGGCTAATCTTTTAGTTTCAGATCCTATATGTGCTGGAGATTCTAAAGGTGCTATTCAAGTGAAATCCATTCAAAATGGTTATCCTCCAATTTCTTTGGAATTGGTCGGAGTGGGAGCTAGTATTACCAATGCTGGATTATTTGCTAGTCTTCAAGCTGAAACCTATCAACTTTTAGGAACTGATTATTTTGGCTGTGTAATTGACACTTTAATTGAATTGGTGGACCCTGAACCGTTCATGGTTACTCTTAAAGATTCGATTCAAGTTCAATTAGGAGACCCAGTAAGTGAAACCATCCAGGCCAATTATCCTTTGACTTCTGTTATTATTGATTCCGATACAGATATTCTTACTTGTAATTCTGATTGTTCTGTATTAGAGGGAATACCAAATAGTTCAATTCTAATCAATTTGTCCTTTATTTCCGATTTGGGTTGTCAAGTGAATGAAAATATTTATGTAGATGTTATAAACTCAAGACGAGTTTATATTGCAAATGCTTTTTCTCCTAATGGAGATGGAGTCAATGATTTATTTTACATTCAGGGTCATATTCCCAATATTTCAAATATTAAAAATTTGGTGATATTCGATCGTTGGGGGTCAAGAGTTTTTGAACGTATGAATTTTCTTCCCAATGATGAGAAATCTGGTTGGGATGGAACTTACAAAGGAAAGGATTCGGAAGAAGACACATATGTTTTTGTAGCTGAGATAGAATTTTTAGACAAGATGATTGGTACTTATACTGGAGAAGTACACTTAATCAGGTAATTATTACCTCTCGGGAATTCAATGTGGTTAATGAATAACGCTTAATTATGGTGAAATATATTTTAGCCCTTTTGTTGGGTTGGGGATGGATAGTTAGTATAGCCCAACCCGAAACTGAAATAAGAATTAATCTTCAGGGGTACCCCACGGATGCATCAAAAAAAGTACTTATTCTTTCCAAAAAAGCACTTAAAACTCCCCAGCTGGATTTGGTATCAGCTATTGATCATTCCATAAGTGCTACATTTACAGGAAAAAAATCTAATTCTGCTTGGGAGCCATTTCCTTTTACCTATGAAATTGATTTTACTTCCATTAACCACCAAGGGGAGTATCTTTTTCAATTAAAAGATACGGACATTAAAAGTAAGGTATTCTCCATTGGTCCTTATCCTGCATGGCAAAACGACGTGATTTCCTTTATCAGAACTCAACGTTGTGGTTACAATCCCTACGTCAAAGAATTTTGTCATCAGTTAGATGGCTTAAGTTTTTTTGGCCATCGACCTGATTCAACTAGGATGGATGCAACTGGAGGATGGCACGATGCTGGTGATCAGCTAAAATATTTGATTACTGGAAGTAATACTACAGCAAGAATGTTGATGACTTATCAAATGGGATCTACATCATTTTTAGATACACATGATGCCAGAGGGATGGAAGGAAGTAATGGTTTGCTAGATATTTTAGATGAAGCTAAATGGGGTTTGGAGTGGATTCTCAAATTGCATCCAGGACCTAATGAATTGTATCATCAGGTAGCCGACGATAGAGATCATAGAGGATTTAAGTTACCCCATGAGGAAAACGCAGATTATGGTTGGGGTCCAAATAATTTTAGGCCAGTTTATTTTGCAACTGGAGAACCGCAAGGGCTTTCCAAATACAAAAGTCAAGCTACGGGAATAGCGAATTTAGCTGGCAGGTCTGCAGCGACACTTGTATTAGGTTATGAGGTGTTTCATAAGATTTCAGGTTTTGAGGATTTTGCCCAATCATGTTTAAGAGCTGCTTTTGAATTATACGAAATGGGTAAAGCCAAAGAAGGGTATCAACAAGGAAATAGTTTTGGAGCCCCCTATAGATATGAGGAAAATACTTGGGCAGACGATATGGAATGGGCGGCTGCATTACTTTATAAGATTACCCAGAAAGAATCTTATTTAGAAGATGCCAGGAGATATGCTCAAATTATTAAAGCTTGGTCTTGGATGGAGCGTGATTCTGCTAGACATTATGAAATGTATCCCTATGTCAATATGGGTCATTATGTACTTTGGCAAGTGGGAACAGATGACGACAAACAAACGACTTTGGAATATTACAAACAAAATTTGGAAAATATAAAACGTCGAGCAGATTTAAATCCGTATGGGGTAGGTCACCTTTTTATTTGGTGTTCTAACAATTTAGCTAGCGCAGTAGCCACTCAAGCTATGCTGTATGAACAAATGAGTGGTTCTACAGAGTATCGAGAACTAATGATGAACCACATTAACTGGCTTTTGGGATTAAACCCTTGGAATTCTAGCATGATTACTGAAATTCCAGAAGGGGCAGATTCCCCACTAGATGTTCACATGCCCTTTTGGAGAATTCTAGGTCAACCCATAAAAGGAAGTTTGGTCGATGGACCTCTTTGGACCAGTATTCATGATAATATGCTAGCCATAACGCTTTCAGAACCTGATGAATATGCCCATCTGCAACCTCCCCATATCAAATATTGGGACGATTGGGCAGATTACTCTACCAATGAACCTACTTTGGATGGTTCGGCGGAATTATTGATGATTCTAACCTTTTTAAATCGTGAATAAAGGGTGGCTCCTAGTATCTTTTTTGATGATATGGCCCTATTTCATTAAAAGCCAAACCTTTTGGGATCAACATGGGGCAATTATCCAATCAGACACCTCCCTCCCTAATATATATTTATGTTTTACCGGTCATGACTATGCAGATGGTTTCGAATTGGTACTCTCAGTTTTAGATTCCTTTGCTATAAAGGCTTCCTTTTTTTTAACAGGAGATTTTATAAGGAACCAGCCAAAATTGACTCAAAGTATTATTGTTCAAAAGCACTATTTAGGCATTCACTCTGACAAACATTTATTGTACAACGATTGGGAAGATAGAAATATATTACTAATAGCTCCTGAACTCATAAAAGAGGATATTAAAAACAATTTAGCCGAATTAGCTGAGTTCGGTGTATTTCACGCTCCAATTTGGATGCCTCCCTACGAATGGTATAATAAACAGGTGACCGAGATAGCGCTTGAATTGGGCTTAATTGCGGTTAATTTTTCACCGGGAACAAGATCCAACGCTGATTATACCACCCCTAAAATGAAAAATTATTTATCATCTGAAGATATCTATCAGTCAATAATTAGTTTTGAAGAAAAGGAGGGAATGAATGGATTCCATCTATTAATACACCCTGGAGTAAGTCCGGATAGAAAAGATAAATTTTATTACCGTTTATCAGAATTAATTGAATATTTAAAAAGTAAAGGATATCGATTCCAATCATTTAGAGATTATTTAATTCCAAAAAATGACTGAATTTGAGAAAATGTTGGCTGGTGAAAATTACAATTCTCGAGATCCTGAGCTATTAGCAATTTATCACCGCTCAAAGGCTTTAATGAAAGATTTCCAACTCCTAGATACGGAGGACTTGGATAACAAAAAAGCTTTATTGAAGAAGATTTTCGGAAAGATTGGACCACATGTTTGGGTAGAAGCCCCATTTTATATTGATTATGGAGTAAATATTGAGATTGGAGACCATTCTTTTATACATACTAATTCCGTTTTTTTAGATAGTAATAAAATCACCATCGGTAAAAATGCCTTAATAGGTCCAGGGGTTCATTTTTATACGGCTGGACATCCTTTGCAATCAAAAGAGAGGATTGTCGAAAAGAATGGCGAGATAAGCTATCTGACTCATAGTCAACCTATATATATTGGGGATGATGTTTGGATTGGTGGGAATTCATGTATTATGCCTGGTGTTCAAATTGGGAATGGAGTTACCATAGGAGCTGGGAGTGTGGTTACTCATAACCTTCCCGATCGAGTTTTGGCCTTCGGAAATCCATGCCAAATAATCAGAAAGCTAGATTAGACTATTTTATTTTACAACGGATATCAGTAAAATTGGTTAACTGATGACGCTTTTCCTTATCTTAATAGTAAGAAGCAGATAAATGATTGTTGTAAATAGTTTCTTTAAATGCAAAATAAACGAATATGACTAAAGCCTATTTCTTTCCATTTTTCATAGTCGTATTCATTTTTCAGGTTAGGGCCCAAAAGAATTCCTTTATAATAGAAGCAGAATCTTTTAAAAATAAAGGCGGCTGGTTCATCGATCAGCAATCTATGGATATTATGGGATCTCCTTACTTACTTGCCCACGGAATAGGGCAACCGGTCCGAAATGCATTTACAAAGGTGACTTTTCCCGAAGGGGGAACTTATTATTTATATGTTCGGACGAGAAATTGGACTGGATTTTGGTCAGAAAATGCTGCAGGAAAATTTCAAATAAAAATTAATGAAGATACTATTCCTTACCTATTTGGAACAACTGATACTTATTGGCATTGGGAAACCACGGGTGGTACTATAGAAATTGAAGGAGGCGAAGTCACCTTGGAATTAATTGATTTAACGGGGTTTGATGGAAGAATAGATGCCCTCTATTTTACAAAAGAGGCAGGGGATGTTCCTCCTAATGATTTAGTTGAATTGGATGCCTTCAGGATTGAAGAATCCTTAATTCCTCCTTTGACTTCTACTCTTAATTTTGACTTCGTTGTTATAGGTGGAGGAATAGCGGGAACCTGTGCGGCTATTTCCGCCGCGAGACAAGGGCTGAGAGTAGCTCTTATTCAAAATAGGCCAGTGCTTGGAGGCAATAATAGTTCAGAGGTTCGAGTGCATCTCGGAGCTAGAATCAACCTGGAACCTTACCCCGCTTTAGGTAATTTGGTGAATGAAATTGGACCTGAAAGGGGAGGAAATGCCCAACCAAAAGAATATTATGAAGACGATAAAAAATTAGATGCAGTCTTGAATGAACCGAATATTTCGTTATTCCTAAATCACCATGCCAATGAAGTGGTGATGAATGGCAATCGTATTCAAAAAGTGATTGCAGAAAATTTGGAGACTGGTGACCAAATTATTTTTAATGCTCCTTTATTTGCTGACTGCACAGGTGATGGAACTATAGGTTATTTAGCCGGAGCTGAGTATATGATGGGACGTGAAAATAAGGCCACTTTTAATGAACCTACTGCTCCGGATACGGCTGATAATCTAACTATGGGCATATCTGTTCAATGGTTTGCCGAAACATCTCCACATGCAGAATCTTTTCCCGATATTGATTGGGGTTTGCCAATGGATGATCAAACTTCCTATACCATAACCAGAGGCGATTGGGATTGGGAAACCGGTATGGGTAAAGATATGATTCAGGAAGCTGAATATATTAGAGACTATGGCTTATTAGTAGTCTTTTCCAATTGGTCTTATTTAAAAAATTACCATTCAAAGCAGGAACATTTTGCTAATGAGCGCCTGAAATGGGTGGCTTATATTGGTGGTAAAAGAGAATCCAGGAGACTAATAGGTGATTATATTTTGACGGAAAACGACCTTACAGGGCAAAATTTTCTTCCTGATGGTACGGCTTCTACATCTTGGACTATTGACCTTCATTATCCAGATAAAAATAACGAAAAGGACTTCAACGGAGAGGCTTTTAGATCTATAGCCAAACATATCGCTATATATCCCTATCCTATCCCTTTTAGGTGCCTTTACTCCAAGAATATTGATAATCTGATGATGGCTGGAAGAGATATAAGTGTATCTCATGTTGCCCTTGGTTCAGTCAGATTAATGAGAACCTGTGGAATGATGGGTGAGGTGATTGGAATGGCTGCGGCAGTTTGCAAAGAAAAGGAAACGACACCTAGAGGCCTTTATCAAAATTATTTTTCAGCATTAGAATTGAAAATGTTAGATGGGGTGGGAAATCCTAATCTGCCAAGAATTCAAAATTATAATTTAGGGGGAACACTCATGGACATTAAGGAATAGGGGATGAGTTCGCTATTGTTGATTCTTATATTTTATTGGTCTTGGTTTGGTGGTATTCATCCCGAAAATATTCCATCTAACCTAGAGGTAAATTGGCGGATGTTAGTAGATTCTAACCAAGTTCCCGATTATTATATCGCTCATATTAAAACACCAGTTTGCGAAGATGAAAGATGCTACGATATTGAAGTTTTGATTCAGTTTGATTTGCTCGGCCAATTTGTCCAATTAGATACCCTTACGGGAAAAGGTTTGACCAAATTGGACCATATTCCATTTACATCAGTGGATTATGGCAAACTAAATGATTTGTTGGCAGATGAGGAATCTCCCTTAGGATTTTTTGAAAAAGAAGCCTTAATTACTAATACGCGTCATTCGGAATTAGATGGATTCACTGGAGCAACGATTAAAGAGGTACGAGATATTGTAGTTGATGGAGGGCTATATTCTTGTTATACTTTATGGCACTTGGTCCATAATGATTTGAGAGAAAGCGTAAAGACCAAAACGAAAGATCTTTTAAATCGGAGATTAATCCAAAAAATGATGGGCTTCGAAGAAGAGCGTTATAATTATTTCATCATTAATAATTTAGAACAAGATCAATGGTCTGAATATGTAGAAGAATTACTAGAATTGCTAACTTTTAATCAAGGATATTTCTTGAAAAAAGCCATTGAAAAATGCCCTTCAACTTTTTTAGAGAGGGAAAGGGTACAGGTATTCTTTGCAAATGAATTTGCTACGTTAAACTATTTCACCCAAGTGGCATTTCTAAGGAAGTTGAATGGAATTGAGCTGATTCCT
>JBEAPR010000143.1:0-5799 GCA_041164265.1 Bacteroidota bacterium
GTGATTTTACCTTTTTGAGAGGGAGTAAATACATACCAATTGGCTTTGGTAGCACCCTCACAATTGTTACAACCATAACCACAATTGGGACCAATTGCCTGGTAAGTTCCACTTCCTGTAATAGTTAAAGCACTTGTACAATTTAGACTAGCTTGGGTGTCATCACAATCTAGGCAACTAGAACTGGAAACATAATTGAAAATCCTATCAGCTACTTGTTCGTGAAACTCATAATAAGAACCTACCCCTCCTACAAGGTGGCAATAACTCATTATTGTGCCTCTATCAGGTAAAAATGGATCTGATGGATCTTCACAGGACCCACTTGGGTAGCCTGCCTTTCCTCCACAATTATCAATTCTTGTGTTATTGCCATTCCAAACACATGAATGCGTGTGAGCAGAGCCCAAGTTATGACCTAATTCATGGGCAACTACAATCAGTGTAAAAGAGGATTTTGGCAAGGTCGAGGGATTGCCAAATTGACTTCCGCTAACACCATACCTGGCAGTTCCACAAAGGGCATTGAGATAAGCTACCCCACCTAAAGCGCGCCCACTTAAGAGGTGAACCAAATCAGCTTGTACACCCGTTCTTGTACTTCTTAAAAGCTCTAACATATCGCCTGTTTTAGATTGATTGGCGTATATGTCATTAGAAGTCCAAATAAAAGAAGAAGCAAAAGTTAGAGGAACTCCAATTCCCGCATATACAGTAGACAGTTCATTGAACATACTTATTAGGTAGTTTTCCACTGCTGTGGTGCTTCCTCCCAAATTGTTATAAAGGGAATAATCTGTTTCAAAATAAATGCCTACTGGGTTGGTCTCAGATAATGAAGTTCGTTCAATATGTGAATCTCTGGTGTAAGAAATTGGTTTTTCTGTTAATGATTCATTCCAGTCACAGGTAAATGTAGGGTTATCGTAACTTCTTTCATTAACAAAAGCATATTTGTCTGATTTATTATGGTATTGACCGAGTACATAATTTTCTCCATTGATTGAAATAAGAGCCCGTAAATAATCTTTTCTAATGGTTAAAGTAACTAGACTTTTGGATTCCATTCCTTCTACTATCCCTCGATAACAAGAAAAGTCATTGGCTTTTGATTGACTGCCATCAGAGGTGGTAAAAGTAAAAGCGGGAGCTATATGATCTATCTTAGTAACTATTAGAGTAAGGTTTCCCAAAACTTCAGAAGGTAGTTGGATGGCTAAATTTTTCTGATTGGAAATAGAAGTTTGTACTGTTCGCTCCTTTAATGAAAAAATTTCAACATCTTTTTCAAGTTTTCTTTTTTGGAAAGGCTCAACCTTGTTAAAGGAGGTTCCTGCTAATTTTTGTTTTTTGATTAATTCATTGGCCACTTCAAATGCATTTTGACTTAAGGTCTTGTTGCTAGCCAAAATCAAGGTCAAAAAGGATATAAAAGAAATTATTCTTCTTATGGAATTTGGATTCATAATAAAAAAATTCACCGAATTCATTTCGCATAAGCGAATTTAAACAGTTGGTAATGATTTAAGTCTTTACCCTTTTTTTCAAACTCTATATGATAGAACAATATAATTGAACGATAATACACCTAAAAACAGTTTACGTTAGCTTAATTTGTAATTCTTTCAATTGTTCTTTGGCAATAGATGAAGGGGCATCAATCATCATATCTCTGCCCTGATTATTTTTGGGAAAAGCAATGAAATCTCGGATAGAACTTTGACCGGACATGATGGCACACAATCTATCAAATCCAAATGCAATTCCACCATGTGGGGGAGCTCCATATTCAAAAGCTCCCATTAAGAACCCGAATTGTTCTTCTGCATCTTCTTTGGTGAATCCTAATAATTGAAAGTTTTTTTCCTGAAGGGTCCTATCGTAAATTCTAATAGACCCCCCACCAATTTCAGAGCCGTTAATCACTAGATCATATGCATCGGCTCTTAAAGATTTCATGGTGTCGTGGTCTCCATTTAGCATTCGATCGATATCCTCTTTTTTGGGTGCTGTAAAAGGGTGGTGCATGGCGTAAAATCTTTTAGTTTCTTCGTCCCACTCCAAAAGTGGGAAATCTACTACCCAAAGAGGCTTAAAATCACCTGGTTGAATTAAGTCCATTCTTTGAGCCATTTCTAATCTTAATGCTCCTATTTGTTTTCTTACTTGGTCCTTTTCCCCTGATAGTAGCAACATTAAGTCTCCAGGTTGAGCCTTTAGTAAATCAGCCCATTGCCTCAAGTCATCTGCCGTAAAAAATTTATCAACAGATGATTTTAGAGTCCCATCTTCATTATATCTGACATATATCATTCCTTTAGCACCTATTTGAGGTCTTTTTACCCAATCAATAAGTCCGTCAATTTGCTTTCTAGTATAATGAGCTTGACCCTTGGCACATATTCCTACGATTAATTCTGCTTGGTCAAATACCTGAAACCCTTTATTTTGAGTGATCTCATTTAGTTCGACAAGGGTCATGTCAAATCTCTTGTCTGGTTTGTCAGAACCATACAATTTCATTGCTTCATCGTAGGTCATTCGATCGAAATCGGGAAGGTTAATCTCTAAGGTGTTTTTGAATAGGTGTTTAGTCAACCCTTCAAAAGTTTGTAAAATTTCCTCTTGAGTAACGAAAGACATTTCACAATCAATTTGTGTGAATTCAGGTTGTCTATCTGCTCTTAAGTCTTCGTCTCTAAAGCACTTTACTATTTGGAAATATTTATCCAAACCCGATACCATTAGAATTTGCTTAAAGGTCTGTGGAGATTGGGGTAAAGCGTAAAATTCTCCTGGATTCATTCGACTGGGTACAACGAAATCTCGAGCACCTTCAGGTGTACTTTTAATTAGAAAAGGTGTCTCTACCTCAATAAATTCTTTTTCAGCTAAATATTTTCTAGTTTCTAGGGCTAAGTTGGATCGAAATATGATGTTTTTTTGAATAGTATTTCTTCTTAGATCCAAATAGCGATATTTCATTCTTAAGTCCTCTCCACCGTCGGTATCATCTTCGATGGTAAAAGGCGGAGTCTTGGCGGCATTTAAGATTTCCAATTTTTTAACCTCAATTTCAATATCTCCTGTGACTCGGTTGGGGTTTTTATTAGAGCGTTCACGAACCACTCCTTCCACACTTATCACCCATTCTCTCCCCATTTTTCGGGCGGTCTCACATAGTTTTGGATCATCATCTACATTAAAAACCAGTTGGGTGATTCCATATCGGTCTCTTAAATCTACAAAAGTCATTCCCCCAAAGTCCCTTCCTGTTTGCACCCACCCACTTAATTTGACCGTTTTGCCAATATCAGTAATTCTTAGTGCACCACAATGATTGGTTCTAAACATATCTTATATTTTAAAGTCCACAAAAATAGTTAAAATACTTTTGTTTGATTTAAATAACAGAAAGCGTTTACAAGCGTTTTAACATAAATACTGATCAAACCAATGTCGAAGAAGCTCTCTGTGTTTTTTATCATTTTAGTGGCCTTTTGTAACATAACAGAAGCCCAAACAGGGGAGCGGAGTTATTATAATTATGAGATAGATGAGTGCGGGGATACGGTCATCGTTGCGGAACTCAACCACATCTCTGTTTCCGCTCCTGCTTTAGTCGATAATGCAGCTATTAGGAGGTACAAAATCTACAGACAATACGCAGTAAAAGTTTATCCATACGCTACTAAAGCTATTGAAATCTTTCGCAAGCAGGAAGCGCTTACTAACCACATGGATGAGCGATATAAAAGAGAATACCTTCGACTACTCCATAAAGAATTAAAAGAGGAATTTGAAGACCCCCTTAAAAAATTAACCCGAACACAAGGCATGATTCTCATAAAGATGATAGAAAAGGAGTTGGATACCCCACTGTACTTTTTAATTAAGAACCTTAAAGGAGGGATCAATGCTACTTATTGGAGCACGCTGGGTAAATTTTTTGGTCACCGAATTAAGGAAGGCTACCAGAAAGGTGAAGATCCCATTTTGGATATGGTATTAAACGATTTCAACATTGCCTATAATTTTCCCTTTGGCAAAAAATAAGAATGGTAAATTTAAATCAAAAATGTTCGACATGAATAGTCTATCTGATTTATCAGAAAAACTAGAGGGAGAGGTTTTAACAGGAGATTTATACAGAGCCTTATATGCCACAGATGCTTCAGTATATAAGAAATGGCCTATAGGGGTTGCTTTTCCAAAAAGCAAAAGGGATATAGTTACTTTAGTAAAATATGCTCAGCAACTGGGGTTAAACTTGATTCCTAGGGCGGGAGGAACTTCCCTGGCAGGACAATGCGTTGGGGAAGGGTTGGTCGTTGATGTAAGTCGATATCTCAACCGAATTTTAGAGGTAAATGAAAATGAAAAATGGGTGAGAGTAGAACCCGGTGTTATTAGAGATGAATTAAATAGAGAATTGGCAAAGAGGGGTTTGTACTTCGGCCCCAACACCTCAACAGCTAATAGGTGCACCATAGGAGGAATGGTTGGAAATAATTCTTGTGGAACCACTTCAATAGTATATGGTTCCACTAGGGATCACGTAATAGAATTAGAAGTTGTTTTATCGGATGGTTCTACTGTAAATTTTGCGGATACATCACTTAAGGAATTAAAATCAAAAATTAATCAAAGAGATCTAGAAGGGCAAATTTATGGTCAAATCATTGATCGGCTAAAAGACCAGCAAATTAGAGAGGAAATTAAATCCCATTATCCTAAAAAAGGTATTGATAGGAGAAATACTGGATATGCGGTGGATATACTGATGGAACAACAACCCTTTAATGAAAATGGTCCACCATTTAACTTGGCCAAGTTGTTATGTGGCTCTGAAGGAACCTTAGCATTTACCACGGAAATTAAGTTGGCGGTTTCTCCTCTTCCTCCAAGTGAACAAGTGATTGTCGCTGTACATTTTGAAAATATCATCAATGCCATGCACGGTGTAGTGGTAGCTATGTCTTTCCAACCGGATGCGTGTGAATTAATGGATAAGATTATTTTGGATTGTACCAAGGGCAATATTAGTCAAAGGCAGAATAGATTCTTCATAGAGGGAGACCCGGGAGCAGTTTTAATGATTGCATTTAGAGGAAAAAGTCTTCGAGAAGCAAGGGAAAAAGCCTCAGAGATGATTAATGCTTTCCAAGAAGGAAATTTAGCTTATGCTTTTCCAATAATTGAAGGAAAAGATACCGATAAAGTTTGGGCTCTGAGAGCTGCAGGTCTTGGGGTTCTTTCCAATGTACCTGGGGATGCCAAGCCTGTCGCTTGTATTGAGGATACTGCAGTTTTAATAGAAGATTTGCCAAACTACATTCAGGAGTTTTCCGATATGATGAAGCAATTCAATCAAGAGGCTGTTTACTATGCTCATGCTGGTGCTGGCGAAATTCATTTACGACCTATTTTAAATTTAAAATCATCCAAGGATCGTAAATTATTTTACGAAATATCCGAGGCATCGGCGAGGTTAGTTAAAAAATATGGAGGTTCTCTAAGTGGTGAACATGGTGACGGTCGAGTTAGGGCATCTTTTATTCCACTGATGATTGGAAATAATAATTATCACCTTTTGAAGGAGATAAAAGAAACTTGGGATTCTAAAGGAGTTTTTAATGTCGGAAAAATCGTAAATGCACCACCTATGTTGGAGGATTTGCGGTATGAAGAAAACCAGAAAGTAATAAACATTCCAACCAAATTCAATTTCGATTCTTCTAACGGTATTCTAGGTGCTGCAGAATTATGTAATGGCTCCGGAGATTGCAGAAAATTAAA
>JBEAPR010000144.1:0-5752 GCA_041164265.1 Bacteroidota bacterium
AACCCGAACCAACCAATGCGGTTGTGCTTTCTACATCATTCCCGGGGGTACAAAGCAAATGAAGCCCTTTATTGTGGCAATATTCTGTGTAGTCTAATACTCCTGTTATAGGGGCTGCTCCCCCTTTTTTGGCAGCTCCTGCACTCTTCATGGCGTCTGTAATTAAACCATCCTTAATATTTCCGGGAGAAGGATTCATATCAAACCCCGACCCAGCATCAATTGCTGAACGCTCAAAATCTTGCATCAGTTTCAAAAATCGTGATGCCAGTTCAGTGTTTTCACAACGGTCTATTAACTGCTGTTCTACGCCACACAACTCAGGAAATTCTGCAAGTATAGCTTTTCCGCCCAAAGCAACTAACATATCACTCACTCGGCCTAAAACAGGATTTGCAGACACTCCTGAAAAACCATCTGATCCACCACATTCAAGTCCCAAGGTGAGTTTGCTAAGTGGGGATGGTTTTCGCTCAATAGCATTGGCTTCTTTTAAAGATTTGTAAGAAAGGCTTATGGCGTTTTTGATAAGTACATCTGTTGTACCTAACTGTTGTTGATCAAGGATATGTATGGGTTTTTGATTATCAGGATTGATGGCGTTTAACGCATTTTTAAAAATCTCTATTTGTAAATTTTGACACCCCAAGCTTAAAACAGTCGCACCAGCCACATTGGGATTATTAACATATCCAGCCAATAATTTAGCGAGCAGTATAGCATCCTCACGTGTCCCTCCGCATCCCCCTTGATGGGTGATAAATCTAGGGTGTACATTTGGAAAGACTAAGTTGTTAGTATCGTCATTTTCTTGGCTGCTGTGATCTTTGCCCTCAACAAGCATTCGCAAAAAATGACGGTGTTGGAATTGTTTTGTGATACCCAATTCGCTCTCAAAAACTTCTTTTAAAATGGCAATATTCCTGTTTTCACAAAAAACCAATGGAAAGAATAACCAAACATTAGTTGTTCCAACTTGACCATCGGGCCTATGATAACCCATAAAAGTTTTGGATTCCCAGTGTTTTACGTCTGGAGGTGTCCAGTTATAATTGGAGCTACGAACTTCTGCATTGCTTTTGCTGTGTTGTACATTTTGGGTGTGAATCAAAGCCCCTTTCTGAATGGGTTTTGTCGCACGACCAACTTCAAAACCATACATTATAATGGCCTCATCTAGATTGAAATCTTGTAAGGCAATTTTGTGTTTGGCTTTTATATGCTCTACTACGCTGAGTTTATTACCATCGACATTCACCAAATCTCCCTCCTCAAGCGGGGTCAGTGCGACTGCCACATTATCACGTTGATCTATTCGTATTGCAGTTGGGTTCACTAGTTATGATATAAATTGATTAAACGCATTTTTAACTCCTTGATTCTTTATTACCCCTACCATTTGAGAAACCAGTCTTGCCAGTCCATCGATTTTTGTTAAATCTTTATCCCAAAAAGATTCATTGGATAAAACGGCTGACACAAGTTGGTCATCATCAAAGTTTTTCCAAGCATTTTCAAAGAAATCTAAAATTTCGGGGGCATCTTGAACTGGAAGGTTCTGGCCTTGAAATGTTCCTCTGTAAAACACAATTAAGCTTGCAAGAGCCAATGATGAATAGGAAGGTAGTTGTTGGTATTTTTCAAAATAGGACAACAAACTAGGCAATACGCGAACCTTAAACTTTGAAATGGAATTTAAAGCAATACTTTCTAATTTGTGAACAATGAATGGATTTCTAAATCGATCGAAAACTTCTTCTGCATACCCCTCCAATTCATTTTTGTCCATATCAATACTAGGAATGATTTCGGTGTGCATCATACCTTTGATAAATTGACTCGTAAAATCATCATCAATAGACTCCTTTACCGTTCTTAGCCCATGTAGGTAGCAAAAAGGCACCATGGAAGTGTGAATGCCGTTTAAAATACGAACCTTTCGAGTTCTATATGGTTGAATAGAATCAACAAACTTCACATTGATAGCGGTTTTATCAAAGGGCAGTTTTTTCTTAAGCACTTCGTCACCTTCAATAACCCAAAGAAAAAAAGATTCTGCACTAACAATTAGCTTATCTTCATATCCAAGTTGCTTCTGCAAAGTATCGACCTCATTTTTTGGATAGCCCGGAACAATCCTATCGACCAATGTATTGTGAAAATGATTGGCTTTATGAATCCAATCTGTAAAACCATCTCCAAGGGACCATAATGAAGCATAGGACAATATACATTGTTTTAGCTCATCCGCATTGTTGTTTATCAATTCACATGGAATGATGGTTAAGCCTTTTGATAAATCTCCATTAAAATGTTCAAAGCGCTTGTGAAGGAGAACAGTCAACTTTCCTGGAAACGTATGTGGGGGATTGCCATCATAAGTATCTTTTTCATCATATCTTATACCAGCTTCCGTAGTGTTAGAAAACACAAACTCTAACGTGTTTAACTTGGCAAGTTGTTCGAATTCTGTTAAGTCCTGATATGGGTTTATACACTTTTCGATAACATCAATGATATCTTGTTTATCGATAATTTCACCTTTCGTAATTCCCTTTTGCAAAAGAGTGTACAAGCCATTTTGTGATTCTAAAAGATCAACCAAGCCATTAGGAATAGGCTGAATAATGGCCACAGACCCATCAAATTCTGTGTCTCTATTAAGAACATGCAAAGCAAAATCAACAAATGCTCTTAAAAAATTTCCTTCTCCAAATTGAATTATTTTTATAGGACGAGAAGTTGATAGGTTTAAATTTATTCGATTTAATAGTTTCAAATTCTAATTTTTTAAAGATTAAATAAAGAGGGTAACCAAAGCGATAAATCCGGAATATAGGTCACCAGAATTAAAGCAAGCACCATAGCAAGAAAAAATGGCATAAGGGGTTTAAGAACTTTTTGTATGGATGTATTTGCGACGCCTACACCAACAAATAGTACGCTTCCTACAGGAGGTGTACACAAGCCAATACACAAATTAAGAATCATGATAATTCCAAAGTGAATAGGGTCAATGCCTAGTTCAGCAACAACTGGAAGAAAGATGGGTGTAAAAATAAGTACTGCTGGGGTCATATCCATAAAGATTCCAACAAACAATAGTGTCAAGTTAATGAGCAACAGAATCACAATTTTATTGTCACTAATCGACATGATTCCACTACTAATCATTTCTGGAATATTTTCAAAAGACAGTACCCAAGACATGCTCATTGATGCACCAATAAGAAACATCACTATTGCCGTAGTTGACGAAGCTTTTAATAAAATTTCAGGTAGATTTTTAAAGTTGATTTCTTTATAAATGAACCCAAGTATCAGGGTATAAATCACAGCAATCGCAGAAGCTTCAGTGGCGGTGAAAATCCCTGAGACAATTCCTCCAATAACAACCACAAGTAACATTAAGCTAGGAAAAGCATCAATAGAAGTAGAAAAAATTTTAGAAAGTGGTTCTCTTTTTCTTGTAGGAAGTTTGTTTTTTTTAGCCCAAATCATGGCTACAATCATCAAAAACAATCCTGTAAGTATTCCAGGAATATATCCTGCCAAAAACAAGGCCGCAATAGAAACACCACCACTTGCTAATGAGTAAACAATCAATATATTGCTTGGAGGAATCACCAAACCGGTAGTAGCAGAAGTAATATTGACTGCTACGCCAAAACCTTTCGAATAACCTTCTTTTTCCATTTCTGGACCCAAAATGCTTCCCATGGCAGAAGCTGAGGCCATTGCGGAACCTGCTACAGATCCCATCAACATAGCTGAAATAATATTAATCAGTGCTAAGCCGCCCGGTAAGAAACCAACAACGGATTTTGCAAAGGCTACCAACCTATTTGCCACGCCACCTCGATTCATCAATTCTCCAGATAATATAAAAAAAGGAATCGCTAACAATGCAAAACTGTCAATCCCTGTTGCCATTCTTTGAGCTATAGTTGTAAGCCCAGGAATAAAAGGAACACTAACTAGCAATGTAAAAACAGAAGATATTATGATACTCCAGGCTACAGGTACGCCTATAGCAAGTAGCATTAAAAAACTAAATAATAAGATGCAAATTGAGAGTATATCCATTAGATTTTTTTTTGAAAGTCATACATTTTAAAAAAAACAATACAAAAGCCACTTAATGGAACACATAAGTAAACTAAATAGAGTGGAATCTGTAAAGCTGCAGATTTTTGTCCTAGAATATAGCTCAGATATACCAATCTTGAGCCTCCTACTACAAAAATCAAAATAGCAAAAAGTATAATAATCAGGTTGATTATATTTTTTAATTTGATCTGTCTCTTGGGACTCAATTTATCAGGTAAAATGTCGATAGCCACATGCAGTCTTTTTCCCGAAACATAAGCAGTGCCCATAACACCTAACCAAATCATCAGATAACGTGCCAATTCATCTGTAAATGAACTGGGATTAGCTAGCACATACCTAGAAAAGACTTGCCAACTCACATTCAACACCATACCTCCTAGTAAAACAACTAAAATCTTTTCAAGAATTGTATTTAATCGATTTTGAATGGAATCCATATTTTATTTTTTTTTAATTTCAACAATTAGATTGTTCAATGACTCGCTGCTACTATATAATTCATAAACCGGCTTAACCAATTGCGCAAACGCTGATTTATCAGGATAGATAATTTGAACCCCTGCTTTTTCCAGCTGTTCTAAAGAATGTGCTTCTGATGCTGCCCAAAGTGTTCGTTGATAGCGAACAGAAATATCAACCGCCTCTTGCATCCACTTTTTTTGCTCTGTATTTAAAGTATCCCAAAAATAAGAGCCGCATACCAATACATCTGGAAGAGTAGTGTGTTCGTCCAGAGTGTAGTATTTGCAAACCTCAAACTGTTTTGATAAGTAGAAACTCGGTGGGTTGTTTTCTGCTCCATCAACCACTTCTTGTTGTAATGAAGTATATAGCTCTCCCCAAGAAATTGGGGTAGGCGAACCCCCCATGCTTTCTACCATTTTCATCGCAGTCACACTCTCCATCACGCGTACTTTTAACCCTTCCAAATCAGCAGGAACGTTAATAGGTTTGTTTTTGGTATAAAAACTTCGGCTACCTGCATCATAATACGCCAGTCCTTTTATGCGAAAGGCAAGTGTTTCATCTAACAACTTTTTACCTATATCACCGTCCAAGACTTCAAAGGCATGGGCTTTATCTCTGAAAAGGTAAGGTAACCCAAACACTTTCATATTAGGTGAAAAGTTTTCCAATACACCTGTTGATACTTTTGTGACATCTAAGCTTCCTATTTGCAACAATTCCAAACATTCTCTCTCTGATCCCAATTGTTGGTTGGGATAGATTTTCAAATCCATAGTACCCGAAGACAATCTGTAAAGTTCTTCTCCCATTTTTACCATGGCTTTGTGAACAGAATGGTTTGTGTCTAAACCATGGCCTAGACGAATGGTTCGCTTTTGAACAACATCATTGCATGAAGTCAGCAACAAAACCAAAATCAATATAAAAGCCTTGTTTGACATTATCTTCTTAAAGTTTTAATGATTTCCAAAGCATCCCGTGTTTGCTGTTCGATTTTTGCATAGTCAAATGAGCCATCGGCATGTTTTGCCATGAGTTGAGAACCCATTCCTACGCAAGTGACACCTGCATCAAACCAGCCTTTGAGGTTTTCTTTCGTAGGGCTTACGCCACCCGTTGGCATGATGCTTGTCCATGGCTGTGGTGCCAATACCCCTTTAACAAAGTCTGG
>JBEAPR010000145.1:0-47560 GCA_041164265.1 Bacteroidota bacterium
GTTCGATATGAAGATATCCAAATTTCCAATGGAAAGGCTCAGGTTTTGGTTCCAATTAAAAAAGGGCAGAATATTCATCCTAAAGGGCACGATAAGAAAAGAGGCATGGAATTATTGGCTATTGGAAAAAGAATATCAGCAGCGGAAATAGCTGTTTTAGCAACTGTAGGTAAAACAAAAGTATGGGTTTCCAAGTATCCTAAAGTGGCTATTATATCTACGGGGGATGAACTGGTGTCCATCGATCAAGTTCCAAAACCTCATCAGATAAGAATGTCCAATAGCTATATGATTCAAGCAGTACTAAAAGATTTTGGATTAATAGCTGATTTGCACCACCTTCCAGATGACTCTTCCATTTCCATAGCAAAGATTACCGAGCTTATCAATAAATATGAAGTTCTAATTTTTTCAGGAGGAGTTTCCATGGGAAAAAAAGACTTTATACCAATGGCGCTTTCAGCTAACCAAGTCGAACAAAAATTTCATGGTGTACTGCAACGTCCCGGCAAACCATTTTGGTTTGGTTCCCATCAAAAAGCAGTAGTATTTGCGTTACCTGGTAATCCTGTATCTTCATTTATGTGTACGCATAAATATGTAATTCCATGGGTAAGAAAACAAATAGGCCTTTCTTCCTCATCTAATGATTTTGCAATACTAGGTTCTAATTTTACCTTTGAACCTGCTTTGGATTATTTTTTACAGGTTCGCGTAAAAGTGGAGAAAAATGGCCATAAAATTGGCTTTCCTGTAGAAGGTAAAGGTTCAGGTGATTTTGCTAATCTGTTAGACGCAGATGCCTTTATGGCCCTACCAGCCGAAAGATCAGTCTTTAAAAAAGGGGAGACCTTTCCAATTATTCAATTTAGAAAATATGAGTAAAGAATTTTCACATTTAGACCATTCAGGAAACCCCAATATGGTTGATGTAGGGGATAAAGAGGTGACAGAAAGGACGGCTACAGCCCGGACAATAGTCCAGCTAGGAAAAGAAATCATAGAGGCATTAAAAAAGATAGAGTTCAATACCAAAAAAGGACCAGTATTTCAAACGGCTATTTTGGCAGGAATCATGGGGGCGAAAAAAACCAGTGACCTAATACCATTATGCCATCCCTTAGCTTTAACTAAAGTTCAGATTCAAGTAGAGGTGATAGAGCCCAATGAAGTGGTTATTGAATGTACTGCCAAACTAAAAGGAAAAACAGGAGTAGAAATGGAAGCACTCACGGGTGCTTCTATAGCAGCCTTAACCATTTATGATATGTGTAAAGCCTTTTCCCATGATATTATCATAAAAGAAACTAGATTAATAGAAAAAAAAGGCGGGAAGAGCGACTTCACGCTAAAATAAGCCCCTATGAAAATCTTATCTAGCACGCCGCCTTTATTTGGATTGGTTCTAGCAGGTGGAAAAAGTAAACGAATGGGACGGGATAAGGGTTTATTATCACCGAACGGAAAACCACAGAGAGACCATTTATTTGATTTACTACAACCGCTGTGTGAACAAACATTTTACAGTATTCGTGAAGATCAAACACAGGAACTACCTGAAGGGCGGGCATATATTGTAGATCTATACGAAGGCTTAGGCCCCAAAGGAGCAATAATGTCAGCTTTTAAATCTCACCCTTCAAACGCATGGTTGATTGTGGCAACAGATTTGTATTTACTCAATAAGGAATTATTACAATTATTAATTGAAAAACGAAATCCAAGGAAGAATGCAACAGTAATTGTTAATAAGGATACAGGATATTATGAACCACTTATTACAATATGGGAACCACTTTCTATGGGATTTTTGCAAAGAGATTTAGACAAAGGAATTACATGTCCACGGAAAACACTAATGAATATAGATGTACAGTTAATTGAAAATGCTCCGACATTGCCACTTACAAATGCAAACCATCCGGAAAACATGAACGATATTTATCATCAACTCAACCGCCGCTCACCGGGGGAATGATAGCAATTTCGTCTGATTCCTTAACGGTAGCTCCATCCGCAACGTATTGAGCATTAACTGCTACTGCAAATGAAGCGAGCTTGGCAAACTCTGGATACTGTTTGGTTAGCCACAGCTTAATATCTTGCACAGTAGGCTGGTTTAGTGGCCAGTCAATTTCAATGGAAGAGTGACCAAATATATCACGAGCAATACCAAATGCTATAATTCTAAGTTTCATTCCACCATATAATTTTTTGATACCTCAAAACAATATAAGAATTGATTTTGTTGTTTAAGCGCTTGTAACTTCACACATACTAATTCCAGAGAAAACAATACTAAATTTTTGATTTTTCAAAAATAGAGATATTTTATTTTGAAAACATGTTCAAATAATTTTCGTTATGAACTATTATTTGGATTTACTGTAAAAATGAATACTTTTGCGGCGTTTTTCAAATTAAAAAGACATCTCATTAATGGGTAAAAACTTTTAAATGAAACAATACTTATTGATTTTTTTGACTTTTTGGGGTATTTCAGCAGGGAGCGTGAATAGTAAGCTAGCTTTTTCTGAAATGGAGAGCGGTATTATTTCAAAGGAGGTCATTGACAATAAAATTTGTCGTATGGACCTCGCTTTGGATTATAAAGTGGATGATCGCGTTATTTCAAGAATCAAGAGGTATGTAACCTATGGAAGAAAAGATACCGAATTACTTTTAGGAAGAGCACAGTATTATTTCCCCATTTTTGAGCATTATTTGAGGTTATATGGATTGCCAGAGGAACTGAAGTATTTGCCTATGGTAGAATCGGGTTTACAGCCTGCGATAAAATCTATAGTAGGTGCAACAGGACTTTGGCAAATTATGGATTTTAATGTTGAAAAGTATGGATTGCTGATGAATGAAAAGGTGGATGAGCGTCAAGATGTTTACAAATCAACAGAAGCAGCGGTAAAATTACTCAAAGATTTGTATGTTCAATACGGGGAGTGGACACTTGTTTTAGCTGCTTATAATGCAGGTCCTGGGAGAGTTAATAAAGCTATAAAACTATCTGGTGGGGGAGCTAACTTTTGGGAAATAGAAACTTTCTTACCTAAAGAAACAAGAATGTATATTCCTTCTTTTTTAGCGGCTTCTTATATTGCTAATTATTATACACAACATCAGATTCAGCCAAGAATTAAGCCACATTTACAAGTCGAGACAAGAATTCTTTTAGTTGAACAGCCATTAAGTTTCAAAGATGTGAATTTGATTAGTGGCGTATCCATTTCCTGGTTACAGAGATTAAATCCTGGTTATTTGAACGGTTTCATCCCGGGTAATGGGGTTCATTATTTAGTACTTCCGGTAAACCATTACGAAAAGGTAAGAGAATATCTTTACGGCGGTATAGGTGTTGCAACAGCATTACCTGAAAACACTCTGGAGACCCAGTACGTAGTACTTCCAGGAGATTCCGTGTGGTCTATTGCTAAGCGATATGATTGCGACCCTAAATTAATTATTTCAAGGAACCAACTTGAAAATCGATCATTGGTGGTAAATGAACAAATTGTCCTATATCTCAATAAAAGGTTTGCTTTTAATAGAGCATAATAATTATAGTATATTTGGGCTATAACATTATTCTATGCAAACCTTATTGACAATTACCTGGAATTCCTCTCCTGAAATCATTAGTATTGGTCCAATTACATTGAGATGGTATGGCCTATTGTTTGCCTCAGGCTTTTTAGTGGGCCTATTTATCGTCAAAAAGATGTTTGTTGCAGAAAAGGCACCTGAGGCTTGGCTAGATAAAGCTTTCATGCATATTGTTCTGGGAGCAGTCATTGGAGCTAGATTAGGACATGTGTTTTTTTATGACTGGGAATTCTACTCAAACAATCTCTTGGAAATTCCAAAAATTTGGAGAGGGGGGTTAGCCAGCCATGGCGGAGCTATAGGAATCATTTTTGCACTTTGGTTATTTTCTAAAAATGTATCTAAAAAGTCCATTTTGTGGATCTTGGACAAGGTGGTGGTACCGACGGCATTAGCAGGGTGCTTTATCCGATTGGGAAATCTGATGAATTCTGAAATTATTGGCAGTCCTACGGAGGTATCATGGGCTTTTATTTTCACCCGAATAGATTCTATCCCCAGGCACCCTGTTCAGCTATATGAATCTTTGACCTATTTATTGAGTTTTGTTTTATTATTTGGTCTTTATTGGAAATCTAATGTTAAAGAAAAACCGGGATTTTTCTTTGGATTGTTTTTGATATTGATTTTTGGGTTCAGAATATTAATGGAAAACTTCAAGGAGAGTCAGGGAGGATTTGAATCGGCATTAGGTAATATCATGAGCACGGGGCAGTGGTTGAGTATACCATTTGTATTAATAGGCTTATTCTTTGTTCTTCGACCGACTAAACAGAAAATAGTTTTCAATTAATCCGCCATCCTTTTTTATTTCTTTATGTTTACTTTTGTAGTTGGATGATATTCATCCAAATATGACATTAATACCAACATAAAAGCTACAAATTCAAGTTTATGAGCATAGTTGAAATGCGGGTTCCTACAATTGGAGAGTCCATTACGGAAGTAACGTTATCCCAATGGTTAAAAGCAGATGGAGAATATGTAAACTTAGACGAGCCTATCTGTGAATTTGAATCTGATAAAGCCACCTTAGAATTTCCAGCGGAAGCTGCAGGAAAAATTGTTCATGTTGCAGCAGAGGGGGATGATTTGGAAATTGGTGCCTTAGTAGCCAAAATTGATACAAGTGTAAGCCGACCAGTTGAAACAACTGAAGCTCCATCACCTAATAAGGTGGAAGCAACTGCTTCTAAATCTGATAGTTCATCACCATCTTCTCCATCCATTGGAGCAAAAGATGAATCTAATTCCAATACTTATGCATCGGGTCACCCTTCTCCTTCTGCGGCCAAAATACTAGCCGAAAAAGGAATCAGCCCTCAGACCATCATAGGTTCAGGTAAAGATGGGAGAATCACTAAAGAAGATGCCTTGAAAGCAGAAGCCCCGGCACCTAATAATGAAATGGAGGCAAAGACATCATCTATGGTTGGCGGTTTATTTAGTCGTCAGACTACTAAGAAGAAAATGAGTCGAATGAGAAGAACCATAGCTGATAGATTGGTTCGCGCAAAAAATCAAACGGCCATGCTGACTACTTTTAACGAAGTAGATTTAACTGAGGTAATGGCATTGAGGAAAAAATATCAAGAAGAATTTGTAGAAAAATATGGCATTAAACTCGGTTTTATGTCATTATTTTCCAAAGCATGTGCCCATGTTTTAATGGATATGCCTGATGTTAATGCACAAATTATTGATAATGAACTGGTCTATCATGATTATGTAGATATTTCTATCGCGATATCTACGCCTACTGGATTGGTTGTTCCACCGGTAAAAAATGTTGAGTCATTACATTTTGCTGATATTGAAAAGGAAATAAAGCATTTATCAAACAAGGCAAGAAATGGAACCTTGACCATAGAGGAAATGCAGGGAGGAACATTTACCATCACCAATGGAGGAGTTTTCGGTTCTTTATTAAGTACACCTATCTTAAACGAACCACAATCTGCTATTTTGGGTATGCATAGTATTAAAGAGAGACCTGTAGCTATAAATGGAAAAGTAGAAATAAGACCGATGATGTACTTGGCTTTATCATACGACCACCGAGTTATTGACGGAAGCTCTTCAGTGACTTTCTTAGTAAGAGTGAAAGAATTATTGGAAGATCCCGCTAAGATGCTTTTGGGAATTTAAAGCAGTTTTTTTACTCTTGAGGATTTTTTATTTGTACAGCATTATTGAGCGCATACATCAGCCTATTGATGTCTGATGCATTTAACTCTAGTTTTCCTTTCAAATAAATAGGATCAGTAGTATATTTCACAGATTCTGTGGCAAAGACTTCCATTACCGTTTCGGGCCCTGCTCCACCGCAGAAAAAACATAGATTATAAGGAAAAGCAGAAAAAATAAACTCCTTATGACTTTTGTAACCTTCGACCGGAATGATGTAACCTTTGATGATTACTTCTTGATTTTCTAAAGACAGTACTTCATCGCTAAAAACAGGAACATCTACTTTAAAACCTAAAAGTTCGTCGTATTCTTTTTTGAAAGTAATCTTACTAAGCGTATTCCATACATTGTTGTTGCTTTGAGCAAAAGAGGATAGGGCAATTAAGATAAATAATGCAGTATTCAAATAATTTTTCATTTCACTAATTTATTTTCCTTCAGATAAAGTTTGATGAATATTAGTTCTTGCGGCCTCAATTGCAGGAACAAATGAAGCCAATATACCGATCAAAATAGAAGCCCCTAAGATATACCACTCATCCCCAATCAAGATAAACCCTGAAATGCTATATTTATAGGTACTCTCCAAAGAGTGGGCAATCATTTCTAAACCTATATGACCCAAAATGATTCCTAAAAGCCATCCTAAACCCGCCAATATAAAGCCTTCGAGGAGGACTAATTTAAACAATTTAAATCGAGATCCTCCCATTACTCTCATGAGCGCCATTTCATATTTTCTATCTTTTAAGGAGTTGTAAAGAGAAACAAAAATACTTATGCCAGACACTAAAACAATAGCTATGGCAAGTGCTCTGAGTAAAGAAATACCCAAACCTATATTGGCATAGAGTCTATTGATTTCAATAGCTGGAGTGGCTGCTTGAAGATTAGTGTTTTCATTTATATTACGCTGAAAATTCAGGGCTTGAAAATTTCTTGATTTAAGTTTAATAAGCAAAGTAGTTATGGATTGATCGGTAAAGGAAGCTAAAGTTGCAACAGAGGATTCCTGCATGGAGGAACTGATGGGATGGTGGTTATTGTGCACTTCCCAAACAGTTCTAAAGTCTGTCACGAGTAATTGATCCATAACGGTACCACTGGGCTTTAAAATTCCTATTATATGAATGGGTTGGTGTCCTTCATGAATTAAATCATCGTCCTGTTTAAGTCCATGAGAACTTTGGAAAGTATCTCCAATTTGCAAGTTTAATTTTTGGGCTACAGCGAATCCTATAACTGCCTGCATGGGTTCGGTCCAAACCTGACCAATTTGAAGTGCACCTTCATATAAATTAAAGAAATCTGGGGTGGTACCCACTATTCTGAAGCCTTTATAGGAATCTCCTAATGAAAGAGGTACGACATCGCTGATTAAAGGATGGTTTTTTCGTAAGAATGGTTGGATTTCAGTTATTGGAATATTTCCCGTAGGGGCATCTAAATGGTACATTCCTGATAAAATCAGTTGAAGAGGACTACCTTTAGCACCGATTACTAAATCTATTCCAGCTAAGTTTTTGTCGAATTGCTTTTGAAATTGATGATTGAGTAGCAACAATATGGTTATTAAGCTGATACCTAAGGCAAAGAGCATTAAGGAAAGGAAGGTGGACAGCGGTTTACTGCTCAAATTTTTTCTACTTAAATAAAAAAAGTTCATAGGTTACCAATCATTTCAGAAGGTGGTAAGGTAATGGTTTTTTTAAATTTAGTTTGAAGTCTGTTATCATGTGTCACGATGAGCAGTGCAGCTTCCAATCTTTTAGATTCTTCGTCTAATAATGTGGCTACCTCTGCCCCATTTTTATCGTCCAAAGCGGAGGTGGGTTCGTCTGCCAAAATCAGTTTTGGCTCGTTAACTAATGCCCTAGCAATAGCAACTCTTTGTTGTTCACCTAAGCTGAGCTGGTCTGTTAGACTTCCTAATTTATGAACAACATTTAACCTTTCTAAAAGGCTAGTCATTCTTTTTTTATTAGCTTTATTTCCGGCCAAGGCAGCTGCTAACAAAAGGTTTTCCCATACGGTTAAAGACTTAATAAAATGAGGTTTTTGGAAGATAATTCCAATATTTTGACCTCGAAAGAGGTCTAAATTTTTATCAGATAGAGCCGCTAAATCTATATTTTTCAGCATTATTTGTCCTCGAGTTGGACGAATCAACCCCCCCAATAAGTGAAGTAAGGTAGTCTTTCCAGAACCAGAATGTCCAAGTATTAAAATGGAACCTTCTTTTCCACATTCGAGATTTGGAAAACAAATGGGTTGGGAGTTGGGATATTGATAACAGAGGTCCTTGGTAACTAGCATATCAAAAGCGTATTAAGTTATCGTTTTGAAGTAAAACAAATCAATTGATAGATAGATGACTTGAAGCCTTTATTTTATTTGGTTTTGTATCTTTGCACATTCTTTTTTATCCTTGGCAAACAGCACCCCAATGTATAGGACATTTAAACAATTAGACCTTACTTCTATAGATCTTGAAATACTAGCATTCTGGGAAAAAGAAGGAGTATTTCAAAAGAGTATTTCCGCTAGGAATGATGCCAAACCTTTTGTCTTCTACGAGGGTCCTCCTTCTGCTAATGGAATGCCGGGTATTCACCATGTAATGGCTAGAACTATTAAAGATTTGTTTTGTCGTTTTCACACCATGGATGGCAAGAAAGTTTCCCGTAAGGGAGGATGGGACACCCATGGATTACCCATAGAGTTGAGTGTTGAAAAGGAATTGGGGATTACTAAGGAAGATATAGGCAATAAAATTTCAGTTGATGAATACAATGCAAAATGTCGTGAGACAGTCATGCAGTACAAAGATCGTTGGGATGATATAACGAAAAAAATGGGTTATTGGGTAGATCTCGAAAATCCATATATCACTTACAAAAACGAATATATAGAATCTGTCTGGTGGCTTTTGAAACAAATTTATCAAAAGCAACTGCTTTACAAAGGTTACACCATACAGCCTTATTCTCCTGCTGCAGGAACGGGATTAAGTTCCCATGAATTGAATATGCCTGGAGCTTACAAGAATATTAAGGACGTTTCAGCCATTGCTCAATTTAAAGTTAAAGGTGAGGAAAACACTTATTTTTTGGCTTGGACAACTACACCATGGACCTTGCCTTCAAATTCAGCTTTAGCGGTTGGCAGGGACATTGATTATGTTAAGGTAAAAACTTTCAATAGATATACAGGTCAACCCACTTCGGTAATTTTAGCAAAAGACAGGTTACCCCAGTATTTTTCAAAGGCCATCGCAGATTTGAAACCTGAAGACATGAAGGCCAGTAATCAACCTATTCCCTATATTGAGATAGTGTCTGAAATGAAGGGGAGTATTTTGGAGGGTATGGAATACGAGCAATTAATGAACTATGTTCAGCCTAAGGGACCCGCTTTCAAAGTACTTATCGGAGATTTTGTTTCTACTGAGGATGGAACGGGAATTGTCCATATGGCTCCGACCTTTGGAGCGGATGACTTTAGGGTTTGCCGCCAGTTTGGCATACCACCTATTGTTGTAGAGGATGCTTTGGGCAATAGTATTCCATTGGTGGACCGACAAGGTAGGTTTGTTGAGGAAGTAACCGATTTTGCTGGCAGATATGTTAAAGATTACGGTCAACAGGAAGATCGATCTGTGGATACCGATATTGTCGTTAAATTAAAAGGAGAGAATAAATTATTCCTATCGGAAAAATATGAACACGCTTACCCACACTGTTGGAGAACAGATAAACCGGTATTGTATTATCCTTTAGATTCGTGGTTTATTAAAACTTCCAGCCTAAAAAACAGGATGTTTGATTTAAATCAAACAATTAACTGGAAACCTAAGGCAACAGGAGAAGGAAGATTTGGAAAGTGGTTGGAAAATCTTCAAGATTGGAATTTATCTAGATCTCGCTATTGGGGAATACCTCTACCCATTTGGAGAACTGAAGATGGAAAAGAGGAAATTTGTATAGGAGGCATTGAAGAGTTAAAAATAGCAGTGGAAAAGGCCAATCGAGAATTGAGAATGAACCAGGAGGTTCCTGCTGATTTACATAGGCCTTATATCGACGAGATTAAGTTGGTAAGTGAAGAGGGCAATATCATGCATAGAGAGCTTGACCTCATTGACGTATGGTTTGATTCCGGCTCAATGCCATACGCACAGTGGCATTATCCTTTTGAGAATAAAGATTTATTTGAGGAGAATTTTCCCGCAGACTTTATAGCTGAGGGAGTAGATCAGACCCGAGGATGGTTTTATACTTTGCATGCTATTGCTGCTATGGTTTTTGATAAGGTAGCTTTCAAAAATGTGGTTTCCAATGGTTTGGTCCTAGATAAAAATGGGGTTAAAATGTCCAAGCGATTGGGGAATGCTATTGATCCATTCAAAACGATTGCTACTCATGGTGCAGATGCCACCAGATGGTATATGATATCGAATGCCCAGCCATGGGACAATTTAAAGTTTGATTTAGCAGGTGTGGAGGAAGTTAAAAGAAAGTTTTTTGGAACCCTCTTTAACACCTATTCATTTTTTACCCTTTATGCAAATATAGACGGGTTCAAATTTGATGAGGCTCCTCTTCCAATAGAGAAAAGGCCTGAAATTGACCGTTGGATTACATCGCTACTTAACTCTTTGATACAACAAGTTAAATTAGATTATGCTGATTTTGAAGCAACTAATGCCACCAGAAGGATCATGAATTTTGTCGATGAACACCTGAGTAATTGGTATGTGCGATTGTGTAGAAGGAGGTTTTGGAAGGGGGATTATTCTCATGATAAAATTGCAGCTTACCAAACTCTTTATGAGTGTTTGGTTACCATAGCTAAACTTATGGCTCCGGTAGCGCCATTTTTCGCAGACTGGATGTACAAAAATTTAAATGACACCACGGTAAAAGAAGCATTCCAGTCCGTACATCTGGCTGATTTTCCTAATCCCAATATTGATCTTATCGATAGGAGTTTGGAACAAAGAATGGGATATGCCCAGCGAATTTCCTCTTTGGTAAGGTCTTTAAGGAGGAAAGAAAATATTCGAATCAGGCAGCCACTTCAAAAAATATTACTTCCTATTCTGGAGGATGACTTTGAGCAACAGGTTGAAGCAGTAAAGGATTTAATTTTGGCAGAGGTCAATGTTAAATCTATTGAATATATCCAAGACAGTGAGGGGATTATCAAGAAAAAGATAAAACCCAATTTTAAGACTTTGGGTAAGCGACTTGGACCAGGTATGAAAATAGCGGCGGGTTTAATTACTCAATTTACTCAAGCGGATATCCAAGAAATTGAAAAGGAGGGAAAGTATGAACTTAGCATTCCTAATTTAGGAGTTTTTATTTTGGATAAAGAAGATTTTGAAATTACGACGGAGGATATTCCAGGATGGCTTGTCGCTTCAGAAGGAGGGTTAACTGTTGCCCTTGATATCACCATAACGCCTGGTTTAAAAGCGGAGGGATTGGCAAGGGAATTGGTAAATAGGATTCAAAATATGAGAAAAGAAAAGGATTATAATGTTACCGACAAAATCAAAGTATATATAAGTCAACACCAAGACTTACACCAAGCTATAGACCTTTTTTCTTCTCATATCAAAGCAGAAGTTTTGGCTGAAGAGTTGCATTTAGTTGAACAATTATCAACAGCTCCTATAGAATTAGTAGAAGGAATCGCAGTTGCAATAGAAATTGAGCAGTTTATTTAAAAAAGCTGCTTAATTTCATCGCTAGCCCCATATCTCCTTTGATCTTTATTTTACCAGTCATAACTGCTGTCATGGGGTTACCGCCATTTTTTAGGTCTTCTAATGTAGCTAAACTGGTAATAATAGTGGTATCGGCTTCTTGGTCATCCGTGGATATTTGGGGAGTATCTCCGGTCATATCTATGAAAACAATCTGATCGTCGACTACAAATTTTAAAGATTTTCCAAGATTCCCGATTTTTTCAGCCATTTTTTGAAACTGCGCCGTGATTTTATCTAACTCCATTGATACTGTTTTTAAAAAGAATATTGTAAATCAAAGGTAAGGGTTCTTCCCAACATATAGACCTCATTTCCGGCAATAGTGTTCCTTAAAAAGGAAGGATCATTTCTGGTTTCGGAAAAAACAAAGGCATATTGACGATAGGCCACATTGGGACGATTAAGAATATTATAGATACCAACACCTAATAACCAGGAGCTACTAGAACTACTCGGTGTGTAATTTATTTTGAAATCCCAACGTTGGTAGTTTTTTAGATAACTTATTCTATCATTTGGAGATAGAAAGGTTCTAGGATTTTCGCTGAGCAATTCAGTAATTTTTTTTAAATCTGTATAGGGCCTTCCACTGGCGAAATTAAATGTTGAAGAGAAGGTCCACTTTTTCCATTGGTAATGACCCGCCCAATTCAATTGATGACGTCGGTCAGTAGCAGCTGGAAAAGGAGTATTATTAGCTATTCTTGGAAAGGTATGGGTGTTTTTACTTAGGGTATAAGCTAGCAGCCATCCCCAGTGATTAGATGATTTTCTCAATAAAATATCTAACCCTCGGATTTTACCTTTTCCCTCAAAAAAGGTAAATCTGGGTTTTCTATTAGACGAATTTCCAATAAGGTTATTAAATAAAGGCGCATATTCTACAATTCCATTTAATAATTTATAGTATCCTTCCACTTCGAAAACCCAATCGTTTTCCCACAACTTTTTCCAGCCTATGGTGGCATTGGTCGATGTTAAAACCGGGATTAATTGGTCGTCTGCTAAATTAAATAATTCGCGACTTTGACCCAATCCGTCTTCACTGGTAATGGTTCGAATAAATTGTTGATAGTGGCTAACGGTCGCAAAGAGAGAATGGTATTGATTGGGATAAAATTTGAATTCTAATCTTGGAGAAAGGTAATTTTTGTTTTGTAATGGATAGTAATTAGATCTAATTCCAGATTTAATTTTCCATTGTTGATTTAGGTGAAACGAGTAGCTTCCAAAAAATGAATAAATGGTTCCAGATGATTTTTTTTCAAATGTATTTTCTGAGAAATTTTGGATCAAATTGTTTAGGTTATGTTGAGTAATAGCACTTCCCCAAATAATTTCTTGATTAGACCAGGTTCTAAGATTGGAAAAGGTCCAATAATAACCATTTACATTGGATTGGAATTCATTTTCAAACGATTGTATTTCTATATTTTTTGGGAATTTTTTTTCAAATTCAGCTTTTTTTTCAAATTGGTTTTCATAGGATGAATAGTTAAATCTTACATAGGAGGACCATTTGCCAAAAAGGTTGAATTTAGACTGCCAACTCCAACCTTGGTTAGACCAGTATTCTTCTTCCTCCAACTCTTCTGTATTTAAAACACTGATATTTTTCAGTTTTGTGGTATAACTATCCTCGTATTCTAGGTTATATCGATCCCGAGATGAAAAAAAACTCAACTGGTGACCTTTGAAGTAAATATTGATCCCTCCGTCATAAAAAGAATAATCAGGAGATAGGGCTGTAATTTTATCGTTTATCGTTCCAAGAAATTCGGTTTGAGATAAGGGGTTGCTCAGTGTTAAGTTATGGTATTGGTTATAAATATCATTTTCTCCGAGGTTATTGATAGATGATCTGGCAGAAAGACTGACGCTTAATTCATTAGTTATAGGTATCCTCAGGTTTACCGCCCCTTCCAATAAAGAAAGGTTTATTTTTCCTTGTATTTCATCTTTAGCTGGACGACTTGACATATTGAGCACCCCTCCTGTTGCCCCACCATATTGAACAGGAAAACTATTTTTATAAAGGGTAAAGGTATCAACACTACTGCCTTGAATGGCCGAAATAATACCAAAGAAATGATCTACATGGTACAAGTTAATTCCATTCAACACAATCAGGTTATCGCTATTAGAACTTCCTCGAATATTTAGTCCTGCTGAAAAATCCTCATGAGCGCTTATTCCCGGTAATAATTGTAATTGTTTAATAGGATCTAATGTCACTCCATAGACAAGGGATAATTCTTTGGAGATGGCATAATTACCTGTTTGATCCAGATTGGCAATCGGGTGAGTAGGGGCCTCTATTTCCACGGTAGCTATTTCACTATCTATTGGTTGGAGGGGATGTAGGTGATGGACTTCAAATGGGGAAATGCTTTTAGACTGATATCCGAGGTACCTAATTTGCAATGGTCTGTCATAGAGGGAATCGGGGAGCATTAGATCGAACTGCCCATTTTGATTGGTTTCCGTTCCTAATCCAGTGCCCTCCACAAAGATAGATGCATAAGGTAATGGCGTCCCAGTATTTTGATCGAAGACCTCGCCAATAATTTGAAACTGTGGTTGTTTTATTACTAAGATGTGTTTTTCATCTACTATTTTAAAAGTGATAGGCAAGTGTTGACTGATCCATTCTAACCCGGTGTTCAGGTCCACATCAAAGATGTTTTTTCTGATTTTTAGTTTAGATATTCCTTGAGGATCGTAGGCAAAATGTATGTCGTATAGGTTCGAAAGTTCCTCAAGCCCGTCTTGTAGCGAAAGTAAAGGGTCGGTAGTCTGATTCCAAACAGGAGTAAGACAAAGAGAAAAATAAAAAAAGAAAGCTATAGGTTTTTTAGAAATCATAGGATTTCAATTATTTTCCTTAATCAGGATAATCCCATTAGATAATTTTTCAAATTCAAGATTTAATGGCATAGTTATTTGATAAAGGGCACTGTCAAGATGAGAGGTTTTAAAAAACCCTTCTAAGGGTCGGGATAAGATGGTTTCGTCAGCTTGAATTTCTACAGGAAAATACCATTGCAGTTCTTGAATGGCGGCTTTGAGGGTAGCTTGCTGAAGATAGACTATGCCTGTTTTCCAAGCCAAAACATTCTCTTGATTTTTGACATATTTAACCTCTGATAAACCGGCGTAATCTATAGTGATTTTTTGACCGGGTAAGATGATTGAACGATTTCCTTTTGTATCTATTACGGCAACTCTTCCGGAGAAGCAATCCACTATGGTAAAGTCATTTCGGGCTTGAATATTAAAGGAAGTACCTAGTACAACAATACTTCCATGGGGAGTGGCTACGGTAAATTTTTGTCCTGGGGTTACCTCAAAATAAGCCTCCCCATCTAGGTTAACTTTCTTTTCGTTTTTCCACCGCCGATTAGAATAAGATAGTTGAGATGCTGAATTGATGAGTACTTTGGAGGCATCAGGCAGTTCGATTTGAACCATCTCCCCCTTTTCAGTTTTTATAATTTTTGGTCCCTTCGGGAAAAGAAAAAAGATACTTAAAACTAGGAGTATGCCAGCAGCAACTATCCATTTAGATGGGATCAAAAATCTGATTTTAGATGGGGTATTTGCATTAATTTTTTCCCATATTTTATGAGTATTGAACTCTTTTAAAGATTCCTCAGATAAGGCGCGATGCAGGGAATGAATGAAATCTTTAGCTTCCAAGACAGCTTTTTTCTCGTTAGGATGGTTTTGTATTAATTCTTCCCAAAAAACTTTGGCTTCAGGTTGTTGCCGTAGTACCCAATCTAAGAAGAGCTCATCCTCAATTAGGCTTTCAGGTGTAACATTTATATATTTTTCTCTATCCATTTCTTAACAATAAGTTAAAATATTAGCTTTTGTACCCATGCAGACCATAGGAAAATTAAAAAATGAAGTAAATTTTTTAGGTTTCTCACAGAAGTGGCCAGCAGATTTCTGGTGGATTGATAACTCAAGCCCATAATTTCACTTATAGTTTTGTTGTCTAGTCCCAAGCTGTATTTAAGGTGAATGATCTCTTTTTGCCGAAGGCTTAAGTTATCTATTGCTTTTTTTATATCCGAATCTCTTTGTTCCAAGGTTTGCCAGTTTATTAATTGAGATTCTGGAGAGTCAATAATTGGCAATTCATTTTCTACGGGCTCGTACGAACTCATTTTTTTTTCATCCTTATTGATGAGGAAAAATATTTTTCTTCTTAAGGCTACTAATAAATATTTTCTAATATTATCTGTAGGCCCTAGAGCGGATTTCCGCTGCCAAATTTCTACAAATAAGTCTTGAATGGCATCTTCTATAATAGGTACCGAAGGGGTTAATTTTTTGGCATATAAAATCAAATGAGTTACTTCACTGGTATAAATATCTGACCATGCAGTCTTATCTCCCGATCTTAATAAATCCCATTTTTCGGAGTCATTCATGAAAAAAAATATTTTTCTTTAGAATTTATAGGTACAAACTTAACCATAATCACTTATACATCTGAAAGGTTATTTATCCATTAAAATTTATAAACATGCTTAAGAAAAGTTTTAGTTTGCTTCCGTTGTTAGGTTTATTACTGATTAGTGCTTTAATGCCGTCTTGTGAAAAAGAAGATTTTTCAATTTCAGATTCTAGTCTAGAAGATTTGGATGTGACTTTAAGATCCAATACAGATGGAGCATATGCTGATGGAATTTCTTCAGATGGAAAAGGGAAAAAGATTTGTTTTAGACCGATTTTCCCTATAACACTTAATTTTCCCGACAATACTTCCTTAGAAGTTACTGATTTGGAGAGTTTGAAAACGGCTATTATGGAATGGAAGGCGAATCATCCAGATAGTCGCCAGAAGCCTGGAATTGCATTTCCTCATCAAGTAGAATTGGCAGATGGAACAGTGATTGAAGTAAACTCCAAAGAGGAAGTACACGCAATTAAGAAAACTTGTCGTCCCGCACCGCTTTCAGATTGTTTCACGTTTGTTTTCCCCATTGAAGTAACCAATAAAGATGGGGAGGTAGTCATCATACTTAGTGAAGAGGAACTCAAGGAATCTTGTGAACGCCCAAATGAGGGTGGACAAGGATTTGGCGAGGAAAGAAGAGGAAAAGGTAGAGGTCATCGCATTAAAAAACCGGCATTGGTGTTTCCAGTAGATATTGTTTTGACTGCTGATAGCACCCAAGTTGAAGTAGCTACTGCAGACGAACTCAAAGAAATTATTGCTACATGCTTAAATAATTAATTTCGAATCTGTAAAGGGTGGAGGACTGTTGCGTAAACAGTCTTCCATTTATTTCAGGTCTTTACTGGGAACTTCAAGATGATAAGATTTGCCTTCTACTAAAATGGTCAAATGTTCACTTCCATCATCTCTTGAATGGCGCTTCAATAAGGTAGCTTTGGAGGCCAGGGTATTTATCTTGTGAAGTGGTATTAGATGCGGTGGGCCCGACTGAACCAGTTTACCATTTTCTAACAGACATACCCAATCGGCAATCTCAAGAATTTCATCAATTTGATGACTGACTAATATGATACTAACCTCATATTTTTTTTGAAACTCCACCAAAAAAGAACTTATTTTTTTTCTTAGTACTGTATCTAAAGCAGAGAGTGCTTCATCTAGCAACAACATATTAGGTTGATTAGATAGGGCTCGACCTAGTGCCACTCTTTGTTGCTGTCCTCCGGATAAATTGGCGGGGTAACGATTCAAAAAATCTTCTAGTTCTAGTATTTCTAAAATTTCTTCCAAATAAGGGTTTAGTTTTTTGAGACGAGGGCCAAAGAGCAAATGTTCTTTGACCGTCATATTTGGAAAAAGAGCATAATCTTGAAAGACCATTCCAATTTTTCTTTTTCTGATGGGAAGGATTTGATGGTTATTTAGGTCTGTCCATAAATTTTGTTCAAAATGGATGTAACCCATATCAGGTTGGTCTAGTCCTGCTATCAATTTGAGCAGGGTGGATTTACCACTTCCAGAAGGACCAGTAAGAATAATGAACTTACGAGAGGGTATTTTCTCATTCAAATTCAATAAAAAAGAAGAGGTTGCAGCTTGAATTCTTTTGGAGACTTGAATATGAATGATAGGATGATTCATTGTTTTTTTCTGGTGCGGTTGGTCCGGTAATTATTGAAATATATCAGAAAAAGAAAGATAAAACTCATTCCAATGAGTATAAGTGCATACTGATTAGCCGTGGTGTAATTTAAGGATTCAACCTCATCGTAAATGGCAATGGAAGCAACTTTAGTCACACCGGGAATATTTCCGCCAATCATTAAAATAACTCCAAATTCACCAACTGTATGAGCAAAACTCAATACGATTCCAGATAGTATGGCAGGTTTGATATTCGGAATGAGAATTTTTATTAGCGTGGTAGCTTTACTTTTACCCAAAAGGTAAGAAGACTCAGCTAAATTGGAGGGTAAATTCTCAAAACCAGTTTGAAGCGGTTGAACCATAAAAGGAAGGCTATAAATAATGGAAGCTAAAACTAATCCAGGAAAGGAAAAGAGCAGTTTCACTCCAAAAACTTCATTTAACCATTGAGATAATAATGTCTCTGGATTGAATATCAATAAAAGGTAAAAACCAAGTACGGTTGGAGGCAATACTAGTGGCAAACTAATTAAAGATTCAAAAATGGGTTTCCAAGGAGATTTTAAAAAGGCCAAGTAAAATGCAAAGGGAACTCCAATTAAAAAAAGCAGAAGGGTTGTTAATCCAGCCAATCTGAAAGTTAATTGCAGCGTCTGCCAAAATTCCCAATCCATTTATTCGATTAAAATTTTTGCATATACAGGTAAATGATCAGAAGGAAATAATCCACTCCAATTTTCTGAAATAATCGCATGTCTTAACACTTTCATTTGATCGTTGGTAAAAATATAATCTATTCTGGTACCTGGTGCTCCGGGAAATAAAAACCCGTTGGTAAAAGTAGCTTGAGGTCCGTGATGGGGCATTTCGGAGGTATAAAAGGCATCATTAAGGCCTTTTGTTAAGGTGCGGTAAACTTCAGTTTCGGGGTTAACATTGAAATCTCCAGTCACTACGATAGGAAATAATCCTATTATTGGTTGTAAAGTGTCGAGAATTAATTGAGCACTTTTCACACGAGCTTCCACGCCCATGTGATCAAAATGAGTATTGTAATGATAAAATTGTTTACCAGACGAGATAATTTCAAATTGGGCCCAGGTTACAATTCTAGGAAGAGCTGCATCCCAACCTTTAGAACCTATGACTTGAGGAGTAGGAGATAGCCAATAAGTTCCGCTTTTCAATACTTTTAATTTTTGGCCATTATAAAAAATTGCAGAAAATTCATTGTCAGGATCAGGTTGGGTACTGCCATCAGTTCGGCATACTCCTACCCATTGAAAGTTTGGGAAGTCTGCTGATAAATCATCAAGTTGTAATCTAAAAGCTTCTTGCAAACCAATAATATCTGCATCGTAAAATCTAATAATGCTGCTTACTAAGTTCTTTCTATTGGGCCAATAATGGACTCCATCATTTGGATTGGGGTATCGGATGTTAAAACTCAAAACATTTAATTCTTGAGAAGTTGCCGAAGGAATAAATGAGGCAAATAAAAAGAAAGGGATATATATCCAAATTAATATACAGGGTGACTTCATAATCGATTGAATATGAGTTGGAAATTTTTTTTAAATTGAATTGTAATTCGAAAAATAATAAAAAAGTTTATGAAACATATTTGGTTTGGTCTATTAGCAATTATTTCTGCATGTACATCGATACCAGATGTAAACTTAACTATTAAGTGGAGTTTAGATAAAAATTATCAATTAGAAGGTAGAGATTTACATGTTGCAACTTTTACCATTACGAATTCTGGCCGAGATACTTTCTTTGGGAAGGATAAAACGCTACACTGGAATCAAGCACCAAGATGGGTAATAGAAACTAGTGGCCCTGCAGAGATAAAAAATGTCAATGGCGATTTATACCTAATGAGATTGGACGATAATTTTCAATTGGAACCTGGAGATTCTATCAAAATCACTTATACCTCCTCAGATGGTTTGATTAAAGAATCTGATGGCCCATTGGGTGTTTTTTTAGCTGATAAGGAAGGACAGGTGTGGTCCTTAAACTGCAAAATTGAGCCATTTGAGCGCATTGAGCAATATACTAGAACAGGAGGAGATTTGGAACCATATCCTTCCTCTGACTATCTTTTTGAACGAAATGCATTTTTACAATCATTTAAGGAAGGAGAAGAATTTCCTTTTATTCCTTATCCTATCAGATATCAATGGCGTGAAGAAACCTTTATTATTTCAGAAGGGGTAAAAATTGGATATGATTTGGGATTAAAAGGAGAGGCGGAGTATTTATCAAAAAAAATAAAAGAATGGGCAGGAATTGATGTAGAATTAACGGAAGATACTCAAAGTTCTGAAGGGATTCTTTTAACTGGCAATGTTAATTTGCCAGCCGAAAATTACAGATTAGATATAGATCGAGATCAAATAAGAGTTAGTGGAGGAGATGCGGCAGGTGTTTTTTATGGAATTCAAAGTTTACTGGCACTTTTGCGACAAGAAGAAGAGAAATATATAGCACCTGGAATCAATGTTGCAGATGGTCCAGCATTTCCTTACAGAGGATTTCATCTAGATGTAGGCAGGAATTTTCAAAGCAAAGAATCAGTAAAAAAATTATTAGAGGTATTAGCGTTAAATAAAATTAATCATCTGTTGTTTTATTTGACAGAGGATGAAGGTTGGAGGCTAGAAATAGAAGCATTGCCAGAACTGACGGAAGTAGGTGCTTTTAGGGGATATACGAATAATGATAGTTTATTTTTACAACCCTCTTATGGATCAGGCCCGGATCCTAAGAACATGGAATCAATGGGAAATGGGTTTTATACCAAGGACGATTTCAAAGAGATTATTCAATATGCCCATAGTTTACATATAAATGTTATTCCACAATTCAACCTTCCTGGGCATGCAAGAGCAGCTATAAAAGCGATGGAGTTGCGCTATCATCGCTTGATGAAAGCCGGTAATCAGGAGGAGGCGGAGAGGTATCGATTAATTGATCCTAATGATACTTCCCGGTATATTTCTGCCCAAGGTTATTTTGATAATACAGTATGTGTATGCATGGATCAACCATTACACTTTTATGAGGTAGTGATAGATGAAGTTATAGAAATGTATCAGGAAGCTGGGGTGCCTTTATCCATGATACATACTGGAGGAGATGAAGTCCCTTCTACTGCATGGACAGGTTCTCCTTTATGTGAAGCATTTTTAAAGGATAATCCAGAGATAAAAACGACGAGAAACCTTCAGGGATTGTTTTTTGAAAAATTAAACGAGCTTATTAAGACTAAGGGATTACAAACGGGTGCATGGGAGGAAGCAGTAATGAATTTTAACGAGGATAATAGCTGGAATCCTAATCCCCTTTTCGTTCAAAGAGATGTATTCCCATACATTTGGAATAATTTATGGGGACAGCAGGATTTAGGCTACAGGTTAGCTAACGCAGGGTATCCGGTTATTTTATGTAATGTCACCAACTTTTATTTTGATTTGGCATACAACAAAGATCCGCGCGAACCGGGCTTGTATTGGGGTGGATTTGTAGATACTGAAGATGCCTTTTCCTTTGTTCCTTATCATCTTTTTGAATCGACCATATCAGACCCAATGGGGAATATTTTTGAACCCGATAAGGATTTTAAAGGGATGGAGAGATTAGACTCAGATAGAAAATCTAATATTTATGGGTTGCAAGCTCAACTTTGGGGAGAAACAGTAAAAGGTCAGGATATGATGGAATATTATATTTTGCCTAAGCTTCAAGGTTTTGCCCAACGGGCTTGGCAGGGAACTCCTTCTTGGGCGGGAAAAGGAAAAGAAGAAAAGTATAAAGACTACGCTGTGTTTTTGAAAACCTTGAGTGGAACAACACTGCCAATGTTGGATAAGTATAATGGCGGTTATCATTATCGGATACCTCCTCCGGGTATGATAATCTCTGACAGTATGGTCCACATTAATTCAGAGTATCCTGGATATACCATACGATATACAAAATCTCAACGCCAACCTAATAGCTCGGATCCTATTTATACGGAACCTTTTGAGATAAAACAAGGAGAGCAAGTAACAGCAGCGGTATTTAATCCACTGGGAAGAAGGGGATTTATAACGACGGTATCTTTTTAAATAATTAAATACAAAAAAATGAATAATCGACTTATTTCGTTGGATGCTTTTCGGGGGTTCACCATTTTTTTTATGATTATTGTGAATACACCGGGGTCATGGAGCCACGTATATGCTCCCCTTTTGCATGCCAAGTGGAATGGGGCAACGCCTACGGATTATGTTTTTCCATTTTTTTTGTTCATAGTTGGTGTTTCTATAGTATTGGCCTATCATAAAAAAATGGAAGGAGGAGATCCAATGAATGGGGCGGTAAAAAAGATTATTATTAGAACTTTAAAAATATATTTTGTCGGGTTATTCTTGTGGTTGTTTCCCGCATTTGACTTTGGAAACATACGATTGGTAGGAGTGCTGCCCCGAATAGCTTTTGTATTTTTACCTTGTGCATTATTGTTTCTTTATACAGATTGGAAATTTTGGTTAAAATTGGCAGGAGGAATATTATTGGCTTATTGGATTATTATGGTTTTTCTTCCCATACCGGGTATAGGGCAACCTGACCTTTCAGAACCGCTTAAAAATTGGGCTCATTATTTAGATAGTGTGGCTTTGCCTGGCAAAAAATGGCAAGGCACCTGGGATCCTGAAGGGATATTAAGTACTTTTCCAGCTATAGTAACGGGTATTTCAGGAATGTTAGCAGGGCATTTAATTATCGTGGAAAAGGATACTTATAAGAAATTATCTTATTTGATGTTATCGGGTTTTGGCTTATTTGTTGTAGGAAGTATGGTCGATTGGTTTTTCCCGATCAATAAACACATATGGTCGAGTTCTTATGTGCTTCACACTTCGGGATTAGCTTACATGACATTGGGCTTATTTATGTATATCATTGATGTTTTGGGTTATCAAAAATGGACGGCTATTGGAAGAATTTTTGGGGCTAATGCTATTACCGCTTATGTATTATCAGGAGTTTTGACTGTCATTTTTTATAATAATTTTGGCGAATTTCCAGGATTAAATAAAGTATTTGTGGATGGACTTGGGCCTATTATTTCGTTTAAACTAGCCTCTTTATTGTATGCATTAATTTATGTAGCAATAATTTTTATTCCGGTTAACCTTTTGTATCAAAAAAAGGTATTTATAAAGCTTTAATAAACAGCGAAAATGTCTTTTGTCTACCAGGAAAAAGCATTAAAACATTTGAATCAGGTGGTTCGACAATCCGAAGCTCAAATAAAAAAAGCTTCGCTATGGATAGCGGATACCTTAGAACAAGATCGACTAATTCATACTTTTGGCACAGGCCATTCCAATATGATTGCATTAGAATTGTTTGTTAGGGCAGGAGGTTTGGCCAATGTTAACGCCATGCTAGATTCCTTGGGAATGACTGCAGAAGGCGCAAGGAGAAGTGCTGATATAGAACGGGTGGAGGGGCTGGCTCAAATTATTTGGAATCAACATCAAATTGAAAAGGGAGATGTGATGATTATAATTTCTAATTCTGGGAGAAATGCAATACCTATTGAAATGGCTTTAATAGCGAAAAAAGCCAATATCCCAGTTTTAGCGATTACCTCTATGGAACAGACGCAAAAGTACCCATCAAGACATTCTAGTGGTTTAAAACTATACGAAATTGCAGATTTAGTTGTTGATAATGGAGTACCTTCAGGAGATGGTTTAATGAATATAGATGGTAATTTAGTTGGAGCTATTTCCTCTTTAGCGGGTATTTTCACTGTTAATTTAATCGCTACGGAGGGGATGAAAATTGCGGCCGAACGAGGAATAAAGCTACCTGTATATTACAGTCAAAATATCGATGGATATAGTAATGAAAGTTTGTATCAGAAATATGAAGGTAGAATTAAACATTTGTAATGATTGAAAATATTAGACAAGCTGCAGATCGTATTCGACCTTATGTATTTAGAACTCCACTATTATATTCTTCTTGGCTAAGTGAAATTACAGGAGGTAAGATTTATCTAAAAATGGAAAGTGAGCAGATTACGGGTTCTTTTAAAGCGAGAGGTGCTGCAAATAAAGTTTTAGAGGTCAAATCTCTTTCTCCTGATAGCCAGGTTATAACAGCATCAACTGGTAATCATGGATTAGGGGTGGCTCACGCTTGTCGGCAAATTGGAATCGTGGGTAAGGTAGTTTTACCTATCAATGTTGTCTCCACCAAAAAAGAAGCATTAGAAAGAAGTGGTATAAGAATCGAATTAAAAGGTGGCGATTGTTTTGAAAGTGAAGTTTATGCATTAGGACAGGCTAAAAGTCAATCATTGGTTTACATTTCACCCTATAATGATGAAACAGTCATTGCTGGGCAGGGTACTGTAGGACTGGAAATTATGGAGCAGCTCAACGAATCGCCAGATAATGTTTTTGTAACTATTGGTGGCGGTGGACTCATTTCGGGAGTTGCTCACGCATGTAAAGGAATTAACCCGAATCTAAAAATAATAGGATGTCAACCAGAGGTTAGTCCTGAAATGACTTTGAGTGTCCAATCTGGGGAATATACGACTGTTCCTTATATTCCCACTTTATCAGATGCTTCGGCTGGAGCTTTTGAAAGAGAAAGTATCACTTATCCTATGTGCAAAACTTTAGTAGATGATTTTATTCTAACAAATGAAGTCGAAATAGCTAGCGCAATAAAATTAGTTTTTGATAAGGAACGAAAAGTAATAGAAGGAGCTGCAGCGGTAGCTGTTGGTGCGATGTTAAAAAATCCTCAAAAGTGGAAAAATCAAACGAGTGTAATTATTATCTGTGGTGGCAATATTTCAAGAGATAAACTGGTTCAAGTATTATCTTGATGAAATTAAGCAGAAATACATGGATGAATGGATTACTAGTGGGAATACCTTTAGCAGTAGTGGTCTTAGGTAGTTTAAAAATGATGGGTCAACTCTCATGGAATTCCGTTGGGGACTTCCAAGTGATAGGAATTATTATTGCTCTAAGTTGTATTCTCTTGATTAGGAGGGCGCAATTATTTAATATAAGGTTAGGTTTAAGTTTACTCGCTATTGGCTGGCTAGGATTTGAAGAAATGAATTTTGGAACCCCATCTAATAAAGACAAGACGAATTCCAGCTACTTAATACCGGTTGAAGGTTCGCCAGCTCCAATACTTAACATTCAACCTATCAAAAACCTATCTGCTGACCCAGAGCCTTATGATTTTTCCCAAAATAAATGGACGATGGTTAATTTTTGGGCAAGTTGGTGTAATCCTTGCATACAGGAAATGCCAATAATTGATTCTTTTTATCAAAAAAATAGAAATAAAGAAATAGAAATCATTGGTGTTACTCAAATTACACCTAATGCAGGTGGAGCAAACAAAATGAATCAGACCCTTGAAAGAGAATGGAGTATCTTGCAATTATTGAATATAAGTTATCCAATATTTTTGGACCAAAGTGGAGACGGCGTAAGTGCTTATGGAGCAGAAGTGCTTCCCATAACCTTTGTAATTAACCGTACAGGTAATATTAAAAAAGTTGGAAGGGGCACTAGTGGAACTATGGCATTATTAGATTGGTTAGATGAACAAATAGAATAAAATTTAAAGCATTGAAATTTAAAGAATTTGGTTTTGAAGAAGCTTTGTTGGAAGGATTAGACGCTATGGGTTTTGAAAAGGCTACCCCTGTCCAGGAACAAGCGATTCCCATAATCATGGACCAACAAGATATTTTGGCGATAGCTCAAACGGGAACGGGTAAAACAGCAGCTTTTTTATTACCGGTAATCAATAGATTGACCAAAAATCCAACAGAAGGTATTGACACCTTAATTATTGAACCTACAAGGGAGTTAGCCACACAAGTGGACTTGCAAATCGAGGGTTTTTCTTACTTTACACCTGTAAGTTCTATTGCGGTATATGGAGGACGCGATGGGCGTGCTATGGAGCTGGAAAAGCAAGCTTTAAAAAAGGGAGCATCAATCATAGTGGCTACTCCTGGGAGATTGAGTGCGCACTTAGATTTAGGGTATGTAGATTTAAGTACTATCAAGCATTTGATTTTGGATGAAGCAGATAGAATGTTAGATATGGGATTCGCGCAAGATATAATGGGAATAGTCAATCAATTACCTAGAAATCGCCAAACTCTTCTGTTTTCCGCTACAATGCCTCCCCAAATTAGGCAGTTTTCCAAACAGCTACTAAGATCTCCGTATAAAGAAATCAGTTTGGCTATCTCTAAACCGGCGGAAAATATTTTACAAGGAGTGTATGAGGTCGAAGATGAAGGGAAAGTAAAATTGGTAGAATACTTGTTGCAAAATAGAAAATCGTTGGGTAGGGTAATTATTTTTGCCAGTACGAAGGCAAAGGTAAGGGAGTTGAGTACTGTATTGCAAAAAAGAGGTTTAGATGTTGGGGCAGTCCATTCAGATCTTGAGCAAGAAGAACGGGAAAGACAATTAGCAGCTTTCAAAAGCGGAAAAATTTCCGTAATCGTCGCTACAGATGTACTCTCCAGGGGAATTGACATTAAAGGAATTGATTTGGTTCTCAATTTTGATGTACCTGGAGATGCAGAAGATTATGTACATAGGATTGGGAGGACCGCTCGTGCCGATGCTTCGGGGGTAGCTTTGACTTTGGTAAATAGTAAAGACTGGTATAAATTTGAAAAAATTGAAACATTGATTGATATGAAAATTAGGAGGTCCCCTTTGCCTGATTTTTTAACAAATGCTGCCTCGAAAGCACCCAATAAAAGTTTTTACAAAAAAAGGGGACCAAGGAGAAATAGACCAACTAACTCTTCTAATTAGGTAAAGAGGGTCTAACTTCAATTTTACTAGGTAGTGTTCTGGGATGTAGATGTAATACATCTACTATCATTTGACCAATGTCCTCTGGCTGAATTTTCCAATCGTCTTTATCGCTAGGAATATGGTCATTAAAATGAGAAGTTACTGACCCAGGCATAATAGTGCTTACTCTAATCCCCAATTTCCTTAAATCAAGCATTATTGCCTGGGTGAATCCTACTAATCCAAATTTACTGGCATTATAGGCACTTCCATTTGCAAAGAAATTAGTGCCAGCCAAACTGGCTATGGTAAAGAGGTAACCTTTGCTTTTACTGAGAGGTTCAATCACTGGTTTTACGGTGTTGAATACTCCTGTAAGATTGGTATCAATAGTTTGATGCCATTTTTCAGCTGACATTTCTTGAATAGGGGCAAAATGGCCTACGCCAGCATTGGCAATTACTACATCTAGAATCCCCCAGGTCGATATGACTGTGTAGACTGCATTTTCCATTTGATCCAAATCAGTAACATCTGCTTGCAGTCCCAAGGCTCTGCCAATATAAGCTTTGGAATTAAGTTGAGCAGCCACCTCTTTAATAGATTCGGTCCTTCCGGTTATAGCTACGTTCATACCCTCTTGAAGCATGGCTTCAGCAATTCCCAAACCGATACCCTTACTCCCCCCAGTGATGAGGGCAGTTTTATTTTCTAGTTTACTCACCGCTTAATTATTGAAATAAATTTACGATTTCATCGCTTAGGGGATCCACTTTAGATTCAAAGTGACCCAACCATTCGCCTTTAGGGGAAATTAAAAATTTATTGAAATTCCAACTAACTTTTGCATCAGCTACCCCATTAAGAGATTTGTTGGTTAACCAAGAGTAGATGGCATGCTGATCTTCACCCTTTACCTTTATTTTTTCTGTCATTAAGAAAGAAACGCCATAATTTTTTTCACAAAACTCAGCTATTTCCTCTTCAGAACCAGGTTCTTGATTCAAAAATTGGTTGCAAGGGAAACCAATAATTACTAATTGATCTTGGTACTTTTCATGTAACTCTTGAAGTGGTTTGTATTGTTTAGTATATCCACATTTAGAAGCTACATTAACACATAAGACATATTTGCCTTCGAAATCAGACATTTTCATTGGAACGCCATCTATATCTGTGAAAGTTAGATCAAAGAAATTATCAGGAACATCACTCATGTCGGGATTTGAATTATTATTGATAAAAGCAAAAGAAACCATTCCAATAATTACGATAGTTATTGCGAGTATAAATTTCATTTTAGTAGATTTCTATACCTAACAAGCATTAAAAATTTATGTTGATAATTTCTTCTGAATTATTTTCGATAATCTAACGGCGGATTTCGGTCACCTAGTAGAGGTTGATAAATCCAATCAAGCCCTCTTTTTTCTGTCAATTCTTTTTTCGCTTTGGTAAGGAACTCTTCATTCTGAAACAAGTCTATTGCTGTTGTTGCTAAAGTTTTAGCTGCAACTATCATTCCTTTATGACCAATAGTCATTCCCCCTGCAGCCACGGCCTGCCAAGTATGTGCTGATGTTCCAGGAACCCAAGTTGCTGCTCGCATTCCTACTGTAGGAACCACCCAACTGACATCACCTACATCTGTTGATCCCCCTTTGCCTGTATTTTCAACAGTATATGGAGCAATGAGACCAGCAGATTTTAAATCGGGCTGAACAAACTCAAAACTCTCAGCTATCTTTTCAGCAAAAGCTAGTTCTTCACTATTGTATGCTACTCCGCCAATATGGGTTAAGTTGTCAAACATTATTTCAGCAAGAGTTTCGTTAGGAAGTAGATTAAATAATCCGTGTATAATTTCATAATCAACAGTAGTTTCCGTTCCTAGGGCTGCCCCTTTTGCAGCATTGGCTACTCGTTCAAAAAGTTGATGTACCACAGCGGCTTTTGGGTGTCTCACATAATAAAACACTTCTGCAAATTCTGGAACTACATTAGGAGCTTCTCCCCCACTAGTAATGACATAGTGAATCCGTGCTTCAGAAGGAATGTGTTCTCTCATACTGTTGACCATAAAATTCATAGCTTCTACAGCATCTAATGCGGATCGACCTCTTTCAGGAGCTGCCGCAGCATGAGAGGCAATACCGTGAAATCTGAATTTAGCACTTTTATTGGCTAAAGAAGAGGCTGCACTTGCACCATTTGCGCTCCCAGGATGCCAATGCAATACGGCATCTACATCATCAAATAAACCCTCTCTAACCATATACACCTTACCGGCACCACCTTCCTCAGCCGGTGTTCCATATAACCGTATGGTTCCCTTTTGTTGCGTAGACTCCATCCACTCTTTTACAGCTATAGCTGCAGCTGTCGAACCCGCGCCAAATAAATGGTGACCACAGGCATGACCAGCTTGTACCTCTTCCCTTTTTTGACGGAAAGGAACTGCATCTTGACTAACACCAGGCAAGGCATCGAATTCAGCCAATATTGCTATTACAGGAGTTCCCTCTCCATAACTGGCTATAAAGGCAGTAGGAATATCCGCCACACCAGGTGTTACACTAAATCCAGCTGAGGTCAAAGATTGCTGAAGCAATGCACTACTTTGATATTCCTGATAACCTACTTCGGCAAGTTCCCAAATAGAATGCGCCAATTCGCTGTAATAATCTGATTTTTGCTCAATTGCAGAACAAATTTGAGTCTTCTCTTCAGCCCAATATACTCCTTGTGCCAAAACAGATGCTAGGCTTAAATAAAGGGCTAAAATTCCGATTGAAAATACTCGTATCATTTTCGACTTTATCATTTTTATGAATGCCATTTGCTAAGAATTTTTGAAAAACGAAATATTTCTGTGAAACTATTATACAACGGATTAGGGGCTATTCTAATTACCCCGCTTCCGATTGAATCAGGATTAAGATTATCCTCTCTCCAATCCAAGATGACTCCATGTTTGGTTAGATATTCAAAGAGTTCCCCTCCATTTTCCTTAATGTAAATAGATAACTGAGCGCCTGTTTCTTCCGTATTTGACGGAGTGATAATTTGAAATTTTTGTTGAAAATTAGGCATCTGTTCTAAAAGAAATCTTAGATAACCAGTTAGTAATATACTTTTTTCGCGGATTTTATGCATTCCCGCTTCTTCAAAGATTGTCAAACTTGCTAAAAGGGGAGCTAAGGAGATAGCTGAAGGAGTGCTCAATTGCCACGCGGCAGCCCCCTCTGCAGGGGTAAAATTACGACGCATCAAAAATCTATTGGAAGCGTTATTACCCCACCAACCCTCCAGTCTTTTAAAGGATTTTTGATGGTGGTTTTGGTGCACAAAATAACCCCCGGGAGCCCCAGGTCCGCCATTTAAGTATTTATAGTGACACCAAACGGCAAAATCGACATCCCAATCATGTAAAGTAAGCGGTATATTTCCAATAGAGTGGGCCAAATCTACCCCAAAAATTGCTCCCACTTCATGTGTCCATCGAGCAATTTTATGCAGATTGAAAACTTGTCCAGTAAAGTAATTGACTCCGCCAATTAAAACGAGTGCTAAAGAATCTGCGTGTTGATTAATTGCCGCCTTAATTTGGTTTTCATCAATTAATTTTTTCCCCCCTTCGGGAAAAATTTCAATTACAGCCTCTTCAGGAAGATACCCATGCCATTTTACTTGGCTGTCAACGGCATATTGGTCTGACGGGAATGCTCCTCCTTCAATCAGTATTTTAAATCTTTCGGGCGTAGGTTGATAAAATGAGGTCATCAATAGATGAAGGTTGACGGTTAGCGCATTAGCCACCATCACTTCCTCTGGAAATGCCCCCACAATGGCACTTAGTTGAAGGGCAATGCGCTCCGGTAAATTGGCCCAATTTTCATCCCCATCAAAAAACCCCTCTATACCCAATTGAGCCCATTCATCTAAAGTTTTTTTTACTGTTTCCCCAGCACTTATAGATTGAAGTCCCAAAGAATTACCACAGAAATAAATACTTTTTCCATCTTGAAAAGGAGGAATAAAAAACTTTTTTTGAAACGCATGCAATGGATCTTTTTCATCCATATTGGTCGCAAATTCAATTGTATTTTCGAAAACCATAGTAAAGCTTAATCAAGAAGTTTTAAATAGTGTCCCTTGATGCCCAAAGACAAATGGGTTTTCTAAAGCTAGTAATTGCAGTTTAACAGATAGGCCATAAAAATACCCTTGCAAATGTCCATTTTTTGCAATACACCGATGACAGGGAATAATAATCGCGATCGGGTTTTTACCATTAGCTTGTCCCACCGCTCTAACCGAATTCGGGTCACCCAATTGAGTGGCAATTTGTTGATAGCTTATAGTTTTCCCGTAGGGAACCTTAAGAAGCTCTTTCCATACTCTTTGGTAAAATGTAGAATGACCTTGCAGGTCTAATGTCAAATCAAATGCTTCCCTTTCCCCCAGGAAATATTCGTTTAATTGTTGAATAGCACTTTTTAAGGAAGGAGGAATAGGGCCTGCAGGACAAGGGGACTGCCCGGATAAGGTAACCCCACTAATTCCTTTTGTGGTGCCTTGAACTCTAATACACCCAATCGGAGATAAAAAATGAGCTTCATCCATCATATCAGGTATTACTTAGCATGTCTATCTTCTAATACTTGTAGAACATCTTGTAGTGAAAAATCCTTAGCTGAAAGTAAGACTAAATAGTGATACATCAAATCTGCTGCTTCATTTAAAAATAAATCCCGATCGTTATCTTTCGCTTCAATTACCAATTCCACTGCTTCTTCACCAACTTTTTGAGCGATTTTGTTAATGCCTTTCGCAAAAAGAGAAGCAGTATAAGATTTTTCTTGACTCTCGTTTTTTCGGGCTTTAATAATAGCCTCTAGTTTTTGTAAAAAGTTAAGGTCAGGCTGTTTGGGACCAAAACATGAAAAGCTTCCAGTGTGGCAAATTGGTCCTTTGGGGAGGGCTTCAATTAAAAGGGCATCTTTGTCGCAATCCAAATGAATATTCACCAACTGCAAATAATTACCTGAAGTTTCCCCTTTAGTCCATAATTGCTGTTTACTTCTACTGAAAAAGGTCACCTGTCCACTTTTAAGGGTATGGTCTAATGAAGCCTTTGAAATATATCCGAGCATTAACACTTGTTTGGTTACCGAATGTTGAATTACTGCTGGAATACTATCCTGCATTTTTTTAAAATCTGGTTGAATAGCTGAAATTTTCATAAGGCGATTGCTTTATTGGCGAACGGAAATTCCGGAATTAGAAAGGTATTGTTTTAATCTTAAAATCTCAATTTCTTTGTAGTGAAATACGCTTGCAGCCAATGCAGCGTCTGCCAAACCGTTTTGAAATACTGAAAGAAAATGTTGTTCAGTACCGGCTCCCCCAGAGGCGATGACAGGAATAGGTACATGGGTGGAAATCCAAGCAGTCATTTCATCGGCAAATCCTTCTTTTGTACCATCATGATTCATGGAGGTAAATAAAATCTCACCTGCTCCACGATCAGCCACTTCCAACACCCACTCTTTAAGAAGGTAATCAGTTTGAAGCCTACCACCATTTAAATAGACCATCCATTTATTTTCTTCCAATCTGGCGTCGATGGCAACGACGACAAATTGACTCCCGAATTCTTGGGCGAGCTCATTGATTAAAGAGGGATGTCTAACAGCTGCTGAATTGATTGATATTTTATCTGCTCCAGCATTCAGAACGACTGAAGCGTCTTCAAGAGAGCTGATTCCTCCCCCGATGGTAAAAGGAATGCTGATATTAGAGGCAATGGCGTGGGCCAATTCAGACATGGTTTTTCGCTTTTCGTGGGTAGCTGTGATATCGAGAAAAACCAATTCATCTGCCCCCTCTTCACTGTAACGGTGACCTAGCTCAATCGGATCGCCAGCATCTCTGAGTCCTTCAAAATTTATACCCTTGACCGTTCGACCGTCTTTTATATCTAAACAGGGAATGATTCTTTTAGCAAGCATATCTAATCTATGAATGAGGTTAAGTTTTTTAATGAAATCCTACCCTCGTAAATGGCTTTTCCGATAATAGCTCCATAGCATTTGGATTCTTTTAATACTTCAATTTCAGATATAGTAGTTATTCCGCCACTAGCTATAAAATGGATATTCGGAAAAGTTGCATTTAATTTTTGGTAGGTAGATACTGCGCTTCCCTCCAACAGACCGTCTCGAGATACATCGGTAGGTATACAGTATTGGATTCCCTTTTGCCGATAGGCATCAATAAATTCAAAAAGTTCGAGGTTGCTCGCTTCCTGCCACCCGTTAATGACTACTTGATTGTTTTCGAAATCAGCGCCTAAAATGATTTTTTCAGGTCCATATTTTTGAAGCCACGCCTCAAAGGTCGCGGGTGATTGTACAGCGATCGTACCTCCGGTCACCTGGGTTGCTCCGCTTTCAAAAGCAATTCGCAAATCCTCTTCTGTTTGAATTCCCCCACCAAAATCAATTTGTAGAGTAGTTTGAGATGAAATGGACTCCAAAATGGAATAATTGATAATATGGCCAGCTCTTGCACCATCTAGATCTACCAAATGAAGTCGCTGAATTCCTATAGCTTCAAAAGCCTTGGCAACCTCTAATGGTTTTTCGTTATAAATTTTAGAGGTGCTGAAATCCCCTTTGGACAACCGGACGCATTTCCCTTCAATTAAATCTATGGCTGGAATGATAAACATCTAATATTCTTAAAGCGCTAAAAAATTTTTTAAAATTTGTTCACCAACTTTTCCAGATTTTTCTGGGTGAAATTGTGTGGCAAAATAATTGTCTTTTGCTAGGCAAGAGCTAAAAGAGGTAATATAATTAGTCGAAGCGGCTGTATAGGGCCCCAATTCTACATAATAACTGTGCACAAAATAAGCGTAGGCATTTTCAATGGACGGCTCTAGCCAAGTTTTTGGTGATAGATGAAGGTTATTCCACCCTATATGTGGTACTTTCTCTCCTTTTGTGGGATTGAATTTTAATACTTTCTGGGGAATTATACCTAGACATTCAGTATCGTTTTCTTCTGAATATAGGCATAGCAATTGCATTCCCAGGCAAATTCCAAGGACAGGCTGCCGACATTGAATCAGCACCTGGTCTAATTGTTTTTTTCGTAAAAATTGCATGGTTGTATTGGCTTCACCCACTCCTGGAAAAATAACTTTATCCGCCCGTAAAATAGTATCGGGATCATCGCTTAGATGGGCTTGATGACCCAGTCTATTGATCGCATGGAGGACAGAAGTGACATTTCCGGCATTATATTTAACAATTACAATTTTCATTTTATTTATTTACTAAAATCTGGAGCTTGCGTCCTATTATAGAACCCCTTTAGTACTCGGTAGCGAATGATCAAATGGATTTCTTCGGATGGCCATTTTGATTGCTCTGGCAAATGCTTTAAAAATCGCTTCGATTTTATGGTGTTCATTTTCACCTTCGGCTTGGACAAAAAGATTGCAAGCCGCGGCATCAGAAAATGATTTGAAGAAATGGAAAAACATTTCTGTTGGCATTTTACCAATGTATTCTCTTTTAAAAGAGGCATCCCAAATGATCCAAGGGCGACCTCCAAAATCCAAACTTACCGTGGCAATGCAGTCATCCATGGGTAAACTATATCCATAACGTTCCATACCAGATTTGTCTTGCATAGCTTTGGCATAGGCACTTCCCAAAGCCAAAGCTGTATCTTCAATGGTATGATGTTCATCTATATGCAAATCTCCATCTACTGAGATGGATAAATTGCTGCCAGAGTGTTTGGCTAACTGATCGAGCATGTGATCAAAAAATCCAATTCCCGTTTGAATAGAACTTTTTCCTTGGCCTTCTAATTGAAGGTCGATAGAAATATTGGTTTCATTAGTAACCCTATTAATTTTGGCTGAACGCCGACCGAGGAATAAAAAATGGTGGATTTCCTCCCACGTGTCTACTGAAAGGGCTAAAGTATCTTTCAGCGCGGCTATTTTCTGGGTTTCCTCCTGACTGAGTCTGGGGTCACTTTTTATCCAAATACCATTTGCCCCTAGGTTCTTTGCCAGTTGAATGTCAGTTAGTCGATCTCCAATAACATAGGAATGTGCTAAATCATAGTTTCCTTCCAAATACTTTTTCAGCAGTCCCGTACCTGGTTTTCTTGTTGGCGCCTGTTCGTGGGCAAAGGTTTTATCTATTAAAATATCATCAAATTCGATACCTTCTCCTTTCAAAGTATTAATAATAAAATTTTGAGCAGGCCAGAAGTCCCCTTCGGGAAAAGAATCTGTTCCTAAGCCATCTTGATTGGTAACCATAACCAACTTGTAGGAAAGTAGACGGGCAATTTCACCTAAATGGCGAAATACACCGGGTAAAAAATTTATCTTTTCGATGGCATCTATTTGGTAATCCTCAGGTTCTTTGACTAAAGTTCCATCTCTATCTATTATTAATAGCTTTTGCATTTTAGGATGTATTATAACTGTGTGAATTTATCCAAAGCTTTTAATAAGAATTGATTCTCTTCCTTCGTGCCCACGGTGATCCTTACGCAATTGCTACAACCTGGGACAGAAGACCGATTTCTAATGACAATACCTTGGCTCAATAAATAATTATACAATCGATTGGCATCAGCACATTGGACTAATAGAAAATTGGCTTGGCTGGGATATATTTTTTTTACAAAAGAAAAAGACATCAACCTGTCCTCTAGAAATACTCTTTCAGCTAAAATGGATTGGATGTAAGGAGCAGGCGATTGATCGAGTAAATCCAGTACGGTGGATTGCGTCAAACTGCTTAGATTGTAAGGAGCTTTGACTCGATTCATGAAATTTATTATCGACGGATGAGCAAATGCCATTCCCAATCTTAACCCCGCAAGACCCCATGCTTTGGAAAGAGTCTGTAGGACAACTAAATTGGGGTATTCTTTAATTTTAGAAGTAAATGATGAGGAAGCAGCAAAATCTATATAGGCTTCGTCAACTACGACAATTCCAGGAAAAGATTGTATTAATCTTTCTACAGTTAAAGGATTTAATAAATTACCTGTTGGATTATTGGGACTACACAAAAAAAGAATCTTAGAATGTGGAGAAGCTTTCTCCATTATTTTATCGTAATCAGGTTGAAATTCTTTATTTAAGGAAATGGAAATAATGGGGGTATCGTGAATTTGAGCGGCTACCTCATACATACCATAAGTTGGTGGCAATACTAAGACATGATCCTCGATAGGTTGACAAAAGATTCGAAACAAAAGGTCTATAGGTTCGTCACTTCCATTACCTAGAAATATTTGATCTATTTCAACTTTTTTTATGGAGCTAATTTTGTTTTTTAAATCGAATTGTAATGGATCTGGGTAGCGATTGTGTCCAGTTGGGAACGGATTTTCGTTAGCATCTAGATACACCGAAGCATGACCAGAATATTCATGTCTGGCTGAAGAATAGGGTTTAAGTTCTCGAATATTAGGTCGAACGAGATGCTCCATTATTCTGAAGGAGTTATACGCTTTAATCTTAAACTTACGGCATTGCTATGTGCGTCTAATTGTTCTGCTTTAGCCATAATTTCAACCGTAGGCCCTATGTTTTGCAGGCCTTCTCTCGAAAGTTCCTGAAAAGTAATTTTTTTTAAGAAAGAATCCAAGGACACACCACTAAAGGATTTGGCAAAGCCATTGGTAGGAAGGGTGTGATTGGTTCCTGAGGCATAATCTCCAATGGATTCTGGACTGTAATGTCCCAGAAAAATAGATCCTGCATTATAGACTTCCTCAGCTATAGAATGGGGTTCATCATCAGCAATGATAAGATGTTCTGGAGCATATTCATTAATCAGTACTTTAACTTCATCTAAAGAACCAACTACAATAGCAGTGCTATGATTTAAGGTAGCAGCTGCAATATCCTTTCTTGGTAATTTAAGTAATTGTTTTTCTAGTTCAGCATATAGTTGGGGAATGAAATCTGCGTCCATCGTCAGCAACACCACCTGACTATCCTTTCCGTGTTCGGCCTGTGAGAGTAAATCAGCAGCAACGAAATCTGGCTGGGCACCTTTTCCTGCGTAGACCATGACCTCTGAAGGACCTGCAGGCATATCTATGGCAACTCCAAGGTTTTGGCTTACTAACATTTTGGCGGCTGTCACAAACTGATTACCAGGGCCAAAAATCTTAAATACATTAGGGATAGATTCCGTTCCGTGAGCAAGTGCAGCTATAGCTTGGGCTCCACCAACTTTAAAGATTTTTTGGATACCAACGGCATGAGCGGCAAAAAGTATAGCTGGATGTATTTTCCCGTCTTTATTAGGTGGGGAACACAAAACAATTTCCTCACATCCTGCTATTTTTGCTGGGATTCCGAGCATTAACACCGTACTGAATAGAGGAGCAGTTCCTCCTGGTATATATAAACCTACCTTTTGAATAGGGACGCTTTTTCGCCAACAAGCCACTCCTGGCATGGTTTCAACAATAGAACTCTTTTCTTTCTGGGTAGAATGAAATACTGTAATATTATTAATTGCTGTATGAATGGCGTTTTTCAAAGCGGTATCTAATCGATCAATAGCTTCTTTAATTTCGCTTGGAGAAACCTGTAAATGTTCTAGGGTGATGCCATCGAACTTTTTGGTATAGTTTATGAGTGCTTGATCACCCTCTTTTTGAACAGTCTGGCTGATATTGCTTACAATATTTTGTAGATCATCCTTTTTTAAAGCAGGTCTTACCAATGCACTTCTGGCTTCAGCCAGAGTAGGGAAAATCAATTTTTTCATAGGTTAACCGATCATTTTTTCTATTGGAATTACAAGAATTCCTTCTGCACCTGCTTGTTTAAGGGCCTCTATGAGTTCCCAAAATCTATCTTCTGGAATTACTGTATGAATTGACGACCATCCTTGAGTAGCCAATGGCATCACAGTAGGACTTTTCATTCCGGGTAAGATATTGATGATTTTAGAAACTGCATCATTGGGCGCATTCATCAAAAGATATTTATTATTTCTCGCGGAAAGTACCGACTTAATTCTAAAAGTTAACTTCTCAAATATTTGTTGTGTATTGAAGGGTAAATTTTTTCTTGCGACTAACCAAGCTTCTGATTTTAATAAAACTTCTTTTTCTTCTAGGCCATTCTTAAACAAAGTACTTCCCGAACTCACTAAATCACAAATAGCATCTGCTAATCCAATATTAGGGGCAATTTCTACCGAACCAGAGATTTCATGAATATCTGCTTGAATTCCTTTTTGTGCTAAATATTTTCTGAGGGAATTGGGATAAGAAGTCGCTATTTTTTTTCCTTCCAAATCTTTTATTCCATTGTAGGATTGCCCTTTAGGAATGGCAAGAGATAGTCGGCATTTGCTGAAACCAAGAGGCAAAATTAAATCTAGAGACTTTTCTTTTTCAATTACGGTATTTTCTCCAAGTATTGCAATATCCGCAACCCCGTCTTCTATATATTGAGGAATATCGGCATTTCTTAGAAAAAATATCTCAGCTGGAAAGTTGTACGCATCTGCCTTTAATTGATCCTTTCCATTATTAATTTTAATGCCACATTCTTTTAACAACTTTTGAGAATCTTCTAGTAGTCTGCCAGATTTTTGAACAGCAATTCTGATTTTTTCAGCCATGAGTTGTTTTTTTCCAAATAAAAAAGAGGTTTATCCACACGGATAAACCCCTCAAGCTAGCTCGCTATATAAATTTTGTGGTACGGGGCGGGGTCGAACCGCCGACACCAGGATTTTCAGTCCTGTGCTCTACCAACTGAGCTACCATACCTCTGTTAGCGGTTGGCAAAATTATAGTTAATTTTTCTAATGTCAAAGACGATTCTTATTTTTTTATTTAGATTTAAATTTCAGACCTATAAAATGAGAACGCCCAGCAAAATTCTACTTGGTACTACCATAATTTTATTAGCCCCAGTTTTGTATTTCACTTTGACAATAGGAGAAGGGTATGCACCTTATTTAATCCCATTAGTTATCTTAAGCGTATCTGTTTATGTCTTAAGCCCTCAAATTGATTGGTGGTGGTACATTCAATTTCCTAAAGCACCTAACCCTAGTGTAGTATCCTATTTTTCAAAAAATTTTACTGGTTTTAACCAACTTTCTCCCAATACGCAAAGAGACATTTTGAATAAGTTTCACTTATTAGAGATGTCTAAAAATTTTATATCGAAGGGAGAAGACGATAAAATACCGGATGGTTTAAAATTGGTTGTTCTTGCTTCACTTTTAGAGTGTACCTATAAAAGAAAAGATTTTCAATTAAAGGATTATGAAAATATTGTCTTGTATGCTCATCCTTTTCCATCTCCCAAATGGCCACAACAGCTACATCTAAGCGAAATGGAAGTAGAGGATGGTGTTTTTATTTTTTCTTTACCTGCAGTATTAGAGGGCTTAAAAAGACCGAGGCAATTCTTTCCAGTGAGCACCTATGAATTTTGTAAAGCAGTATTAAAATCTTCCAATTTACCTCTTAAAACTACTGATACAGAGGAGGTTCATTATTTGATTCAACAAGTGCTGGGATACAATTTCAAGCAAATCGCAGATTATATCAATTTGCCGCTAGAAGAAATTAATATAGAGGCGGTGCTTTTAGTTTTAGCAGTAAGATTTCCACATGAATTACAATTACTATCGAGTGAAATTGCGAATTGGGGTCAGGTTGTATTGAGTTTGGAAAAAACCAATTGATGGTTTTCTAAACTGATTTTTATAGAGTCTCCTGGCAAAAAGTCATCAGCTAAAATTTTTGACGCTAAAGGGTTGACTATTAGATTTTGTAGCACTCTTTTCATGGGCCTTGCTCCAAACTGCGGGTGATATCCTTCTTTTGCCAGATAATCAAGGGCGTTTTCTGCTACATCCAAACTTATAGATTGTTCATGAAGGTTTTCTTTTAATTTATCCAGTAAAAGAAGCAGAATAGCTCTAATCTCGTTTCGATTTAGAGGTAAAAACATGATTTGTTCATCTATTCTATTTAAGAATTCTGGTCTCAATTGATCTTTCAAAAGACTGAATACTTCTTGTTGGGTTGCTGAAATTATTTCTTGATGTTTATCCTCAGATATATGTTCTAAATCTTCAAAATTTTCTAAAATTGCATCACTACCCATATTGGAGGTCATGATAATGATGGTATTTTTGAAATTGGCAACATGCCCTTTGTTGTCTGTTAGTCTTCCATCATCCAGTAATTGCAGTAAAACATTGAAGGTATCCGGATGCGCTTTTTCAATTTCGTCTAAAAGGATAATAGAATATGGCTTTAGTCTCACCGCTTCAGTTAGCTGTCCTCCTTCATCATAGCCAATGTATCCTGGAGGGGCACCCACCAGTCTAGATGCTGCGTGGCGCTCTTGATATTCACTCATATCAATTCTAGTTAATGCGTCGGGATCATCAAATAAGGTCATAGCTAGAACTTTGGCTAATTCTGTTTTCCCAACGCCTGTTGGCCCTAGAAAAATGAAGGAACCTATAGGGCGATTCCCATCTTGCAGTCCAGCTCTATTTCTCCTTATAGCGTTCGCAATAGCTTCCACCGCTAAATCTTGTCCTATTAATTTTTTTCCAATTTCAGTTTCAAGATTTAATAGCTTTTCTTTTTCTTTCTGGAGAATTTTAGACACTGGAATTCCAGTCATTTTACTAACTACTTCTGCAACATCATTAGCAGTTACCACCTCATTTATAAATCTCTCTTCTTCTGGAAGGGCTTTGAGTTTAGCCTCTGATTTTGCTAATTGACTTTTTAATGTAGTTAAAGCACCATACCTAATAGTTGCGACTAATTCGAATTGGCTTTCGCGTTCTGCTTTTTTGGCGGCCGTTTCTTCAGTTTCTATTTTTTCTTTAATTTCTTGAATTTCATCTAAAATTGCCTTTTCATTTTTCCAGGCTGCTCGCAGGGTATCCCTTTTTTCTTTGGCATTAGCGAGGTCATGTTGAATGGTTTTAAGCTGATTTTCATTTTTATCTTTTTTTATTGCGGCTCTTTCTATTTCCAACTGCCGTACTTTTCTTTCCCATTCGTCTACTTCTTCTGGAAGGGCATCAAGTTCAAGTCTCATTTTAGCGGCGGCTTCATCTATTAGATCTATAGCCTTGTCGGGTAGTTTTCTATCCGGTTGATAACGATGAGTTAATTTGACGGCCGCAACTAGTGCTTCGTCTAAAATTTCAATTTTGTGAAAAACTTCATATCGCTCTTGAAGGCCTCGAAGGATGGAAATGGCCTCTGCAATGGAGGGTTCATCAATTTGGATGGTTTGAAATCTTCTGACAAGTGCCTTATCAGGGGCAAAGTATTTTCTATATTCATCAAAAGTAGTAGCACCGATGGCATTGATTTCTCCTCTAGCTAATGCTGGTTTTAGGATATTAGCAGCATCCATAGCACCAGAGCCGCCTCCGGCTCCTATAAGCGTGTGAATCTCATCTATAAAAAGTATGATTTCACCTGCAGATTCAGTTACTTCTTTAATAACAGATTTTAGGCGCTCTTCAAATTCCCCTTTATACTTAGCTCCCGCTACCAAGGCTGCTAGGTCTAAGGTGTAAATATTTTTTGATTTCAACTGGTCTGGGACGTCTCCTGTCACTATTCTCCAAGTAATTCCTTCCACAATGGCAGTTTTGCCAACACCGGCATCTCCTAAAAGAATGGGATTATTTTTTTTTCTTCTAGATAAAATATGGAGAACTCTTCTAATTTCTTCGTCCCGGCCTATGATTGGATCCAATTTTCCACTCTCAGCCTGATGGTTGAGGTTAACAGCAAATTTTTGAAGGTTGGGCCAATCTTTATTGGTGGAGGAAAACCGTTTTTTTTCATTCCTTAATTTTTGAATGGCACGGTGAAGTTGTTCAAATGTAATTTGGAAGGATCGCAGCAATAAAGCTGTATCGTCTTCCACGGAGACAACCCCTAGCCACATTAATTCAATCGATATATGGGTTTCTTGATAAGCTTTTAAATTTTTTTTTGCGATGGCTAAAGCTTTATTAGCCGTTGGTGTCAGATATTGTTTTTCGGTTCCTTTGACCTTGGGGGTTTTTGATATTTGCTGATTGAGTTTTTTCTTTAATTCATCTGCATCAACTTTGAGATTTTGCAAAAGAAAATTGGTTAATGGCTCATCAGCTTCCATAATGCCGCGGACTAAGTGAGCGGTATCCACTTGTTGTTGATTTAATGCAGAGGCTATTTTTTGCGCATTAAATATGGCATCCTGAGCTTTATCCGTAAAATTTTCATAAGTCATCTTGATCCTGTTATTTTTTATGCGGTCAACAAAGCTGCTCCAAATACCCCCGCACTATCGCCGAGTTTAGGTTTTAAAAATTTAGTATTTAAAACTGGGTTAAAGATATTGGGCAAGGTATGTTCAAATCCCTGAGTGTAAAGTGCCTGAATATTCCCCAATCCACCTCCTAATATAATCGCGTCCGGATCAATGGTATTAATGATATAAGAAATCCCTTTTCCAAAGAAATGAGTCATTCTCTCGATAGTTTGCACGGCCACTTCATCTTCTCCCGCTTCACTTCTCGTCGCTATTTCACGCATAGATAGGTATTGACCGCTTATTTGCTTGTAATAAGCTTCGAGATGTGGTCCAGAAAGAATCCGCTCTGCGCATCCTACTTTGCCGCAATAACAGTTTCCTCCAGATTCATCTAAAAATATATGTCCCCACTCTCCTGCAATTCCATGGTGGCCGTTAATGACCTCCCCATTGACCACCAACCCTCCGCCAACCCCAGTACCCATAATCACTCCGAACACCACTTTAGCTTCTGGCATTTCTTTAGCGACAACCCCCAACCGATATTCAGCTATGGCGAAACAATTGGCATCATTGGCCATTTTAAGGTCAATACCTATATGGTCTTCCAAATCCCGATGAAAAGGTTGTCCATTAAGGCAAGTCGTGTTGCTGTTTTTCAATAGACCAGACATGGGATCCGTAGTGCCAGGTGTTCCAACACCTATGTTATCGGGAACCAAACCGGTTTCTTTTTTCATTTTTTCCACCAGATAGCCAATCTGGTGGATGATGTGTTGATACCCTTTTTCCTTTTCTGTTGGAACCCGCATTCTGCATATAGTGGAAGAATCTGAGGCATCTTTTATAATTACGCCTTCAATTTTGGTTCCTCCCAAGTCAATTCCCCATAGAGGTTTCATATTACAATGCTTTTTCTAAGTAAGCCAATCTGGTGTTGTAGACAAATTTGGAGGTTTTTTCAGAGAGGTTCTTATATATATCTAAGGCCTTTTTACCGAAGGTTATATCGGTACCGTCTAAAACAAATATTTCATAATACACGGCAGCAGTTTGCTCATCATCGGTTGCTTGATTCAATAAACTATGAAAAACCTTCAATGCCTCCTCTTTTTCTCCTTTAAGTTGGAGTAATTTACCGCTTAATATTTGTACTTCAAAATACAAGGGTTGGTTCTCTAATTCTGAAGTCAATTGTATGGATTCTTGGATAACTTTTTCTAAGGGTACAGACTCTTTTTTGTCGTAGAGCACCCAGCCTTTTTCGTTTAGACTTGCTGCTAAAACCAATTTATTGCCTATTTGCCGAGCATTATCAATTGCCTGATTGTAAAAGGCCAAAGACCGATCTAGCTGACCTGTAAAATAAAAAACATCCCCAAGAGTATTTACTGCTTTTGCAATGCCCTTTTTGTAATTCATTTCCTCAGCTATCATTAATGCCTTTTGCAAATATTCTATAGCCTTATGAAATTTTCCTTGATAACTTTTTAATTCTCCTATTAAGGCAAGCGCCACTGAAACTCCTTCTTTATCTCCTATTTTTTCACTAATGCTTAGGTCTTTTTTGAATTGTTTTAAGGCTTTTGAATAATTGCCTTTTCGTTCATATATGATCCCAAGGTTGCTGGCGACAATAGCAGTAAGTGGAGTGTTTCCTATAGATTTGCTTAATTTCTGACCTTCGGTAAAAGAAGCCTGTGCGGCTTCCAAATCACCTTTTTCGAGTAAGACTACTCCTATATAAACCTTCAAGGTGGCTATAGCATTAAAATTCCCCTCTTTTTCAAATTCCTTTAAGTATTGGTTTTGAATTTTTAGGGCTTGGTCATAATCACCTTGGTTCATATACGCCAACCCTAGTTCAGCAGCGATATTTGCTACTTCTTGAGTTTCAGGTAGAAGGTGCCTATTTTCTAGAAATACCTGATAGTAGCTTTTAGCCATTTCGTATTCACCCTGACGATAATAAAGATTGCCCAAATTGCCGGAGAGTTCAATTAAGCCTTCCTGATAATTAACAGATGAAAAATAAGACTCGGCTCTTAGCAAGTGTTTTTTGGCTTCAAAATATTCTCCGGAAAGCAAAAGATATTCGCCCAAGAGTTTATAGGCTTTTGCCATATATACCATGCTGGTATTTTTCTGGGCTAAATTAACAGCCTCTTCAGCAGTTTTGAGTGCCTCTTTCCATTTCCCAATAATAGTTTGTAGTTTGAATATGTCTGTTAAAACATTAATATAATTAAGGGTGGTTTTTTCGTCCGAAAGTCCTTGTAAAACTTTAAGATAGTACTCCAGGGACTTTTCATTTTGGTAGTTTTTCCTTGCAGTATCAGCTGCTTTTAAGAAATATTCTAAAGCTTTTTTTGATTGGCCAGCTTTTTCTAAATGATAGCCAATTTCGTAATATCGTGGATCATTAGGTCGCGTTTCAAGAGCTTTTTGGTAGGCTTGAACGATAACCTCATGGATTTTTTTGATGTTATTAGGGAGTTGCATTTCATAAGCAGTATCCCTTAATAAAGCTTGATTAAAAAAAAATTGATTGGGATTGATAGAAGTTAGAATAGACCGATTTACAGCCTCAGCCAAAAGAGGTGCTAATTCATTTAATCTGATTCCTTCAAAAAAACTATTGGGTGGTTCCATTCTCAAAGCCTCTATTAAGTCCAATCGATTAAACGAAATGCCAAATACACTAGCTATTTTAATTAATTCCCTAGTATTCGGACTGAGTCGGTCTATTTTAGAGAGTAAAACGGAATTCATGGAATAGGAAATGGATAGTTCATCTTGATTTAAAATCCATTGACCATCAACCTTTTCTAAGATTTGCTGGTCCTTGAAATAATTAAAAATATTCTCTAAATAGTAGGGGTTGTTTTGGGTATTAAGGGCGACAAATTGGTAAAGGGATTCGCTAATTGGGGCACCCAGGTATTTTAAAGCCATCTGATGGACCTCTTCTTTGCTAAAAGAATTTAATATTAAGGAAAATCGAGAAAAGGGTTCCGGACTCTTGAGCAAAGAATCTAAATAATCAGGTACTTTTCCTCCTTCATTAAACCTAGAAGTTAGAATAATCTGTATTCTAGGGATTTTAAAATCTTCTATCAAGTTTTGGATGATTTTTTTGGAACTTTCATCTATCCAATTGCTGTCCTCAAGAAGCAGAAAAACTGGATTTTTGATACTTAAAACTTGAATGAAAGTACTTAGCGCTAGAATAGTATTTTGATATTTTTCTTTAGGGCCTGACATTTTCCAAAGGCCTACTTGATAAGGAATTTCCAAAAGTGCAGCTATAACAGTTTTCAACTTCTGTAAATTCTTTAACCAGGCCTCTTGTCGTTTATAAATGGGTTCTGGACTTTGATTAATAATAGCTTTAAATTTTTTTTCAAATATTTCCAGTTTATGCTCTTGATCATTCTTTTTAGGTAAGGAAAAGTAATTTTTTAAAATTTGCATAAATGGGTTGAAGGGCTTTCGCAAAAGTTGATCACATCTCCCCGTCAACCAAAGTCCACCTTCTTCCGTAACATTCCGCTTGATACGAGTTAAAAAAGTAGTTTTTCCGATACCACCTTCCCCGAATAAAACGATCAATCCAGATGTATTTTCTAGCGTAACCCGATGAATAAACCCTAAGATTTGTTGAGTTTCTTGCACTCTTCCTATAAAGGGAGTATCTTCTTTAGTATCTATTTCCATTCTTTTTCCCACCAGTTCATAAACAGACATGGGTTTCGAAATTCCTTTTAATTTTTCCAGCCCTCTTTTTTCCAATTCATATGCACCAAGTTGAGCAATGGATTCATCTGCCCATATTTGTAAGGGGTTAGCTATTGACATTAGTCTGGCAGCTAGGTTTACACAATTGCCTACCAATGCGTATTGATACCTAAAACGATTGCCTATAAAACCTGCAAAAGTTCTTCCTTGTGTCATGCCTGCATGCCAAGAGAATTCGACATTAGCTAATTCGTCAGTTGTTCTTTTACTGAAAGCCCTAAGGAATGCATAAGCTCGATCAGCTATGTTTTCAAATGTTTGTGGTGCCCCAAAGAAGCAGGTGAGAACTCCACCTTTGTCTCCAAATTCAATTTCTTTTAGGTAACCAGAATATGTAAACATCTCCTCTAAAACGATGGTACTCAAAATATTTAGCGCATGGTGGGATTCCAAACCTGTAAAGGAGATAAAAATGGAAATGACCGTTCTGAATTCTCCGCTTTTTCGATGAAGAATTACAGAATCTGGAATAAAAAGCCTGGTGACCATTTCGTTGGGCTCAATGAATGGCTGATATATTTCTGTTGGGGAAAAATCAGGTTTGGCTTCTATCTGAAAGCAACCAAATTGATTCGTTCCGATTAATTTTGCAAATTGGTAAATAGCAGAAATATCTACTGTAGGATGGATATTAATTTTATTAACCTGAGCTTGTTTTTGACATTCGGTAGCATTGGTAATTGCAATGCCTCTGAAATAATAGCCTTTAGGAAAGTTGCCAACGATTCCCCATTCTACCGATCCATTGGCAATTCCAATTCTAAACCCTATAGCAATGGATGGATTAACCTGGGTGAAAAAGTCACTAATTTCCAACGCTACTTGGACTGCAGCTCCTTCGTGAAGTTTTTGGTCTTTAGGGAAAATAGCTACAAAAGCATCACCAGCAAAGTAGGGAATAATCCCTCTATGCTTATACACTATATCTACTAATGGCTGAAATACTTGATTGAGTAAAACCGTAAGTTGCTCTGCACCAACATTGCCTTTGGTCATCAAGGACTCCGTTAATGCAGTAAAGCCAGATAAATCAACAGATAATGCCGAGGCTTCAAAAGATCCTTCGAGGATACCTTTTTCATAATTTTGGCTAATGAAATGAGGTATCAAGTGATTCAATGCTATTGGACTTTAATTATTTTTCTGGTATAGTGGTCAGTGGCTGTTTTTATTGTTACAAAATACATTCCTGCTTTTAAGGAGGATAAAGGTAGATTTCGCGTAATTAAAACAGACTCATATACTTCTTCTTCAAAAATCGAAAGTAATTCCTGACCTTGTAAGTTATAAACGAAAATTTGAACAAATCCGTTCGTTGCGGGCAAAAACTCTAGTAATAAATTTTCATTAAAAGGATTTGGAAAGAGATTAATGGTTGCACTCACCTCTTTATTTGTTTCAATTATTTTTTCTTCGGGAATTGGAATTTCAATATTAGGCGTTTGCGCTAAAGGAGAACAATCTTCAATATAAGCTGTAAAACTACTTCCAGCGGCTGCTGTAAAACCGGGTGATAAGGTGATGCTTTTAGAGGCTACCATAGTGATATTTTGGCCACTTCGAATGTTTGCATTTGTAGTGATGCTTGAATGGTTACCAACAACTTCTTGATCCGAACTAATTTGGGAGAATATTCTATTCTCTTGGGTACAATCCTGAATCGTTACGGTTGGATCAGGGGTATAAGAAAATTCAAAATTAAATCCAGATGAAGACCATCTGTTATCCCACTCAAAAAAATAAGTAGTGTTTTTTTCTACGTTGAAATTCTCAATCAAAGATGCATAAGGATAACTATTTTGTGATGATATAGA
>JBEAPR010000146.1:0-24113 GCA_041164265.1 Bacteroidota bacterium
TTTCAGGTTATTTGGGTTGGGTGGTATTATATTTTGATGGCCTTGAGTTTATCCTACTTTCCGATACAAAAATTAGAAAATATATTGCCAAGCAAATCTTCAGTAGAAACCTCCCCCGTTATTTCTCCCAGATGATTGAGCGCATGGCGAATCTCTATCGCCATAAAATCACTACTGATCCCGTCTTCCATAATCCTAAGCGCAGCGTTCAAACTCTCCCGAGTGGACATCAAAGCTTCTAAATGGCGTGCATTACTTAATAGGGTAGTGTCCATAATGCCCTTCCCAGTGGTTACCTGACGAACCAATTCATTTTTCAAATGCGCAATGTTCATGCCATTTAAGGCACTGAGCGCGACCCAAACTACCCCTTCCTGATCGGGCTCTAAATAATGCTCAGGTAAAGTATATGGATTCAGGTCCATCTTATTGGCCACTACCAGCATGGGAATTCCTTCCTGTTGTAAAGCAGTAATATCTTCACGAACCTGCTCAGGTTGGGTAGCAATTACATCAAACACATAAATCACCACCGCAGATTGACGTACCTTCTCCATTGTCCGCTCTACCCCAATTTGCTCAATTGCATCCTCTGCCTCTCGGATTCCCGCAGTATCAATAATCCGAAAGGGAATCCCCTCTATCTGCAACAGTTCTTCAATGGTATCCCGAGTAGTTCCTGCAATCGGACTAACTATCGCCCTCTCTTCTTCTAATAAAGCATTTAATAAGGTACTTTTACCGGCATTGGGACGACCAGCAATCACGGTATTGATACCCTTTTTCAACACATTACCCAACTTAAAAGAAGCCATCAACTCCTCTACCAAATGTAGAATAGTCAACAGCAACTCCTTGAGTTGACCTCGGTCTGCAAATTCTACATCCTCTTCACTAAAATCGAGTTCCAATTCAATCAAACTGGCAAAGTCTAATAATTGCTGCCGCAATCCTCCTATCTTCTTTGAAATCCCACCCCGCATTTGGTCCATCGCCATTCGATGCGAGGTAACATTTTCAGATGCTATCAAATCAGCTACCGCCTCCGCTTGACTCAAGTCTAATTTGCCATTCAAAAAAGCACGTAACGTAAATTCACCCGGCCCCGCTAACCGGGCTCCCCCTTCTATTAATAGAGTAAGGACCTTTTCTAAAATATAAGAGGAGCCGTGACAGCTGATCTCCACACTATCCTCCCCGGTATAACTAGCAGGATGGCGAAACACAGTCACCAATACCTCGTCCAAAGTGAACCCCTCTCGGTCTTGTAGCCGCCCAAAATGCACGGTATGACTAGCCACCTTATCCAAGTTTTTACCGCTAAAAAATTCATCTACTAAAGCAATCGCTTGAGTCCCACTAACCCTAATGACTCCAATCGCTCCAACTCCCTGAGGGGTAGCCAAAGCAACAATCGTATCTTCTAGTCCTTTTTGAATCCCCATATTTAATAATCAAATTCTATTTGCGCCCAATTTCCATCAAAATTATCATTGGCTACCGACTCTCCAGGCCTACTCCGACCATCCGCTATTAATTTTTCTAGCTGTTGTATTAAAGTCACCCCAAAATCTTTTTGGTCTTCCCAAAGATTAACTGTTTCACCTGGATCATTCCCTATATGATACAATTGATAGGGAGGCAAACTATTAATAATGGTATCACTGGCCTTTGGAAAACTCCAACCACCAGAGCCTGGCGCAGCTAATAATTTATAATCTCCCATCCGCAATGCCAAATTGCCATCTATCGATTGTTGGACTAAAACTCGTTGTGAGGAAGTCAATTCGTCATCCTGCACCCTCCTATCAAGCCAGCTTAAAAACGAAAAACTATCCTCTCCTTCTCCATTATCTAATGGCCTATCAATTAATTCAGAAAAAGTGGCCATAAAGTCGGTTAGACTCAGAGGCTGAGAAACCACAGAACCCGGTTCAATCCGCTCCGACCAATGGGCAATAAAAGGTACTCGATGTCCTCCTTCGTATAAATCAGCTTTATGGCCCCTGTAAATATAGGATGAATAATGATCGAAGGCCTTGAATGCTTCAATCCCACCGGCAGGAGATGCTCCATTGTCGCTGGTGAAAAATATCAGCGTATTCTCAGGAAGTTTAGCCATTAATTGGCCCATATAATGGTCGATCATCATCATAAAATCCGCATAGGGTAATAATCCACTTTGCCCTTCCCATTCCCTAGTTGGAAGGACGGGGGTATGTGGTGAGGGCAATGCCAGATAAAGAAAAAATGGAGCTGCCTCCATTGATTGTTCTTGAATGAATGCACTGGCTTTTTCAAAACAAAGTGGGGTGACCTGCTCATGAATAAAATCTGCTCCCGTTGGCCCTCGTCGCCACCAGGAATACTGACCCTCATCTACCGTTACCCGATCAGGAGGTGCGGTTACCCTTCCATTCTCTACATATACATAAGGAGCCATATCCAAAGAACCGGCATGCCCAAAGGAATAGTCAAATCCCAACTCCTTAGGGCCGTTGTTAATCGGTCGAGTAAAATCGATGGCATCAAAATCCCCTGCATTCCAGCCATCCCCCTTAATTTCCCTTCCTTCCTTAACAGCCCAGTCCCATCCCAAATGCCATTTGCCAACAAATCCCGTAGCATACCCTTTTTCCTTTAACAAAGACGCAATGGTTGTTCGGTCATTTGGAATGAGGGCCGAAGAATTTCCAGTCAACACGCCTCGTTTGAGGCGACTTCGCCAGGGGTACCTGCCCGTGAGTATTCCATATCGAGTGGGGGTGCATACTGCCGCTGGACTGTGGGCGTCTGTGGCTATTAATCCTTCAGCTGCCATCTGGTCCAAATGGGGTGTCTTTATTTTGCTTTCCTGATTGAAAGCACCTATATCCCCGTAGCCTAAATCATCAGCTAATACGATAATGATATTGGGCAAGGGGGGCTTTTCAGATGCACAACCATATAACCATCCGAAGAGGGGAATGAAATACCAAAAATTTCGCATCGCACTTTTTTATTTAAATATAGTAAAGTTTGCCGCGATCCCCTTTTACCGAAGGTGTGATTAATTTAATTCCATCTCGGCAAGGATTTGCCTCGATAAAAAGGCTTAATTGGCTTTCCAAAAATAGGGGGTAAACAGCACCAGAATAGTGAATAATTCCAGTCTGCCCAGAAGCATGTAAAAGGATAATAGCATTTTTGTTCCGGATCCAATCCAAGCAAAATTATCTACCGGACCAACTTTTCCAAGGCCAGGACCCACATTCCCAAGGGAGGTGGCTATGGCACCAATGGTGGTCGTCAGGTCATATCCCAAAATCGACATAATGATGCAGCCGATGACGAATAAAATCATGTATAGCAATAAAAAGATAATGATATGAATCAGAATTTTACCGGTGACTGCTTTCCCGTTTAATTTGAGGGTGACAATAGCCGTTGGGTGAATCAATCGCTTAAATTCTAGGTAGGAATTTCTGAAATACACCAAGTGTCGGATGAGTTTAATTCCTCCACTGGTCGAACCGGCACTAGCTCCTAGAAACATCATCAGAAAGAATAACATAGTCAGCCCTGTGGACCAGGTGGTGTAATCAGCTGAGACGAATCCAGTAGTCGTAATAATAGATACGATCTGAAAAAGGCTGTCGCGAAAAGCTTTTTCAAAAGGTAGGTCAGTAAGGAAATATACCTTAAAAGAAATCCCGGCAGTTAAGAAAGTTACTAAAAAAACATAAGCGCGGAATTCGTCACTTTTCCAGATATTTTCAAATTTTCGTTTGAGGCCAAAGTATATAATAGTAAAATTAGTTCCAGCTAAAAACATAAATATAATAGTGATGTATTGAATGCCGGGTACATCAAAAGCGGCCATACTGGCGTTTTTGGTGGAAAAGCCTCCCGTAGCCATGGTAGTTAAACCATGATTAACGGCATCGTAGAACGTCATACCTGCGACAAATAAACAAAGGATTAATATGCCTGTCAGCCCTACATAAATAAGCCATAGCCTCTTGGCAGTTTCCCGAATCCTAGGGTGTAATTTTTCAGAAGCGGATCCAGAGGATTCTGCCACAAATAATTCTACACCGCCTATACCTAAAAGTGGAAAAATAGCTACCGTCAATACCACTATTCCCATTCCCCCAATCCATTGGGTGAGGCTTCGCCAAAATAAAATTCCCTTGGAAACCGCCTCTATGTCCTGAAGGACAGTTGCTCCGGTTGTTGTAAAACCAGAAACAGATTCAAAGAGGGCATCGAAAAAATTGGGAATGACTCCGCTTAACAAATAAGGCAAGGTTCCCAATAATGACATGACCATCCAGCTCAATCCCACTACCAAATATCCGTCTCTTTTTTGGATGTTTAAATTGGTGGGTCGAATGCCCAAATACATCAATAGGCCAAGGAAAAAAGCTAATAGTCCAGACTGCGCTATGGGCCAGCTATCTCCACTTTGAAAAGACCAACTGAAAGGAAGACAAAGCAACATGAAAATTCCAGTAATGGCAGTCAATCCACCTATAATACGGAATACCGCTTTGAAATTGATCATCTTTCAAATAGCTTTTCTACCTTAGGAATAGCATCAGGCATGGCAAAAATGATAACTTTATCATTGACTTGAAGCTGAAATTCTCCATTGGGTATTAAACTTTCAGTACCTCGGATAACTCCTCCAATTAATGCTTTTTCGGGAAATTCGTGGCAGTTGAGCGACCCGTTTAATAATTCTGAATGCTCACCAACCGAGAATTCAATGACTTCGGCATCTACTCCATGCAAACTCGTAATGGCTTCAATGCGACCTTTTCTAACAAATCTAAAGATGTTATTGGCGGCAATGAGTTTTTTATTGATTAGGGTATCCACTCCAATATTCTGAGAAATATGAGTATATTCTTTATTATCTACTTGGGCGATCGTTTTATAGACTCCATGATTTTTGGCCGTTAAGCTAGTGATGATGTTGATTTCTGAATTAGGCGTTAAGGCGATAAAAGCATCCATATTGTTGAGGCCCTCACTTTCCAATAAATCCGTACGACTCGGGCTGAAATTTAAAACCAATAAATCGTCGTGTTTATCAGATAATTGCTTGGCTTTTTCCTTATCTGCCTCTACCAAACTAACTCTGTATTTACCCAATAACATTTTGGCAGTGTTATAGGCGAGTTCTGTTCCACCAAGAATCATAACTTGTTTGACTCGAACCTGTTTCTTACCAAATATTTCTACTAGTTTCTCCACTTCTTCTTTTTTGGAAATAAAGTACAGGTGATCGTTTCTTCTAAGAGTGGTATGGGGCTTAGGAATAATGGTGGTGTTGCCTCTGAGAATCGCAATGGGTTTATAACAATTTTTTCCTTTCAGTTCAGGGATATCACCTATATTAATATTGACCAAAGGCGAGAATTCATCTAATGAGAAACCTACTAGATTTAGAAGACCGCCTTCAAATTCAAAAATATCTGTGAAAGATCCTTGCTGGAGTAACCTTAGAATTTCCTTAGAGGCCAGCTCTTGGGTGGAAATCAAGGTATCTACGCCTAGACCGGCAAAAGCTTTCTTTTGCTTTTCTGAGATGTATTCCTGATTACTGACCCTTGCTATGGTTGTTTTTGTCCCTAATTGTTTGGCGAGAATCGCCGTGAGGATATTTATTTTTTCGGAAGTAGTAACCGCCAAAAGCAGGTCTGCCTCTTGAGCACCTGCATTTTCTAAAATGGTAATTGAGGTGGAGTCGCCTTCAAAGGTTTTGATGTCCAATCGATTTGCTGCAGTGTTAAGCACATCCTCGTTTTTGTCTATCAAAAAAATATCTTGGTTTTCTTTGGAAAGTAACTCTGCGAGATGGTAACCTACATCTCCTGCACCTGCTATAATTATTTTCATCTCTATTCTGGATAAAAAAAGTGGTCAAAATTATTCATTTTTGGAAAATATAATGGGTATGTTATGAATATTTTGATGGTTTGTTTGGGAAATATTTGCCGATCCCCTTTAGCAGAGGGCATTTTGCAGCATAAAATTAATCAATTTCAACTGCCTTGGAGGGTAGATTCCGCAGGTACGGGAAGTTGGCATATTGGAGACCCTCCTGACCCGAGATCTATTTTGGTTGCCCAAAAAAATGGAATCGATATTTCCCAACAACGCGCTCGGCAGTTTTCCGTTAACGACTTTGAAAATTTCGATTGGATTTTGGCTATGGATTTTCAAAACAAAAAGGACATCCTCTATAAAGCAAGAACTCCAGAACACTCCAAGAAGGTGAAAATGATTATGGAATTCACACCTCATACCCCTTCAAAGGACGTACCTGATCCTTATTGGGATGACGATGGATTTGAAAAAGTCTATCAAATGCTCAATCAAGCTATTCATGCTATGATTGAGAAATTTCAAAAGCCCTAGATACCAGATCCATTTGCTGTTGGTCATGTACTTTTTTGTATCCAGTTGCGGTAGAGGCACTTGATTTTCGAGCTACGTAATTCAAGGTCATACCAGCATCGAATACCTCGTTGAGGGTCATGGCATGCATATATTGCCATGCCCCCATATTAGAGGGTTCCTCTTGTACCCATGTAATGGGAGCTCCTTTATATTTTTCCAAAATCATTTTAAGTTGACCTGCAGGTAAAGGGTATAATTGTTCTAACCTTACGATGGCTACATCACCTCTTTGGTGGGTGGTTTTGTAATCCATGAGGTCAAAGTATATTTTACCAGTACATAAAAGGAGTTTTTTGATTTTACCCGCTTCGGATTTGGTCGAAACTGTTGGATCGTCAATTAACTCTTGAAAAGCAGTATTACCTATAAAATCTGCTGGTTTAGAAACGCACTGGGGGTGCCTAAGTAAGGATTTGGGTGACATAACCACCAAAGGTTTTCTAAAGGGTCGCTCTAATTGTCTGCGAAGGAGATGGAAAAAGTTAGCAGGTTGAGTGACATTGGCTACTGTCATATTGAAATCCGCACATGCCTGCAAGAATCTTTCTAGTCTAGCACTTGAATGTTCTGGACCTTGACCTTCATATCCGTGAGGCAGTAATAATACTAAGCCACTCATTCTTTGCCATTTGCTTTCTGCTGCTACCAGATATTGATCCACAATAGTTTGCGCGCCATTATAGAAATCTCCAAATTGTGCTTCCCAAATAACTAATGCATCAGGGGTAGCCAAACTATATCCATACTCAAATCCCATTACCCCGAATTCTGAAAGCAAGGAGTTATATATTCTAAATGTTCCTTGTTCCGGAGAAAGGGTGGATAATCGGTTGTGCTCTGTAAAAGTTTTGGCATCAAAGACTACCGCGTGCCTATGAGAGAAAGTACCTCTTTTAACGTCTTGTCCGCTGATTCTGACGTCTTTTTTCTCTAATAGAATACTGCCATAGGCTAATAATTCTCCAAAAGCCCAATCCAATTGACCTTCAGATAGCATTTTTTTGTTGCTTTTCATTAATCGATTGACCTTTGATAAAGGATTGAAACCTTGAGGCAATTCCATTAATTTTTCAATGATTAGGTCGAAAGTATTTTGATCAATTCCTGTTTTTGGCGATTTTTCAAAATCTTTAGGATCTATCGTTTTCTTCAACTTTCGCCAAGCTTGTTCTGGAGCTTGATATTCATAAGGAAGAGGTTTTTCCCGGACCTCGTCTAGTCTTTTTTGAAGATCTTCCCAGAATGATTTTTCTAATCCATCAGCTAGCGCTTTTTCCATATCTCCTCTTTCTATCAATTTATTGGAATAGACCTCTCTGGGATTAGGGTGTTTGTTGATGATATCATACATCAAAGGTTGGGTAAATTTGGGATCGTCCCCTTCGTTATGGCCGTGTCTTCTGTAGCAAACTAAATCGATAAAGACATCGCTATTGAATTTTTGCCGGTATTCTAGGGCCAATTCCGAAACGAAAAGAACTGCTTCGGGGTCATCCCCATTGACGTGAAATACTGGGGCATCAACCACAGCTGCTACCCCTGTTGAATAGGTGGAGGATCGGGCATCATCAAAATCGGTAGTGAAGCCAATTTGATTATTGATTACTAAATGAAGCGTGCCTCCTGTATAATAACCTTTGAGTTGACTCATTTGTACCGTCTCGTACATAATACCTTGGCCCGCAGCAGCAGCATCCCCATGAATGAGAACGGGAAGAATCTTGTCAAAATCACTTCCGTAAAGAATATCTGCTTTGGCTCTCGAAAAGCCCTCAACTACTGGATTAACAGATTCTAGGTGGGAAGGATTTGGAACCAATTTGAGGTTCATTTGTTTGCCGCCTGTAGTTTGAATTTGAGAAGAAAACCCTAGGTGGTATTTGACATCTCCATCTCCAAAGCTTAGGTCAGGAAGTGCGGTGCCTTCGAATTCATTGAATATTTGTTGATAAGTTTTGCCCATGATATTGGCCAAAACATTTAGACGACCTCGATGTGCCATCCCAATGACGACTTCTTCTATCCCTATTTCTCCTCCTTTATTGATGATACTATCTAGTGAAACAATCGCATTTTCACCTCCTTCAAGAGAAAATCGTTTTTGGCCTACATATTTAGTGTGAAGAAATTTCTCAAAAACAACAGAGCCATTGAGCTTCTGGAGAATTCTTTTTTTCTTTTCTAGTGGAATGTGAAATTGCTTATTTGGCTGTGACCCCTCAATTTTTTCTCGCAGCCATCTTCTCTTGTTCCGGTCTTTGATTTGATGGTATTCAAAGCCAATATTCCCACAGTAAATTTGTTTGAGGTGATCGATAATCTCCTGTAGTGTTGCGTTAGGTAAACCAACTTCTTGACCTACCCCCATTTTTTGATTTAAATCTGCGGAAGTCAAACCATAATCCTCTAGGGAAAGGTTAGGATGTCTATCCCTTCTGGTTCGGATGGGATTAGTGGTAGATAAGAGGTGTCCTCTATCCCGAAATGCCTTGATTAAAGATAAAGCTTTTAGCTCACTAGAATGGAATGTAGCTTTTTCAAGTTGCCCATTTCCATTGAGATCACTGGCATAATCAAAACCTTTAAAAAAAGTCCTCCAGCTTTCTTCAACAGATTGTGGATCATTGGAGTATTTGTTATACATTTCCGAAATAAATCCTGGGTGGGCATTGGCAATAAACGAATAATCGCTCATGATATAATGGGGTCTTTGTGTTTATGTATTAGTCTTTAGTATAAATGCTATGCAAATAAATGTTGTTTTGAGGAAATGCAATAAATTTTATTGAAAAATAATTTTTCAATTTGTATCATTTGTTTTTATCTTTGCAGACTTAAAATAAAATAAAAGAAATGGCAAATCACGAATCAGCCAAGAAGCGGGTAAGGCAAATAGCAAAGAAAAGGTTACACAATCGTTACTATAAGAAATCAGCCCGTACGGCTATCCAAAAATTAAGAACAATGACTGATCAGGAAGAAGCAAGCGCTTATCTTCCAAAAGTAATCAGTATGATAGATAAATTAGCTAAGAAAAATACTTGGCATAAAAATAAGGCGTCCAATCTAAAAAAGAAGTTGACTCTTCACGTATCTGGCATAGGTAGTGGAGCTGGAGCAAACGCCTAGATCAATTTCTTTGCGAATAAGCCCTTGCATTCTTTCAGGTGTAAGGGCTTATTTTATTGTACTAAAAGCCAGTAGTTTTCGTTAATTGAACGTTATTGTTTCATTTTGATTGCAAATCGGTTATATTTGGAATTAGCTTTTTGAGTTTCCCATAAAACTAAAAGATGAAAAAAACGCTTCAAGTTTTCTTGTTTATCTTCAGCATAGGAGCTATATCCTTGCATGCACAGGATATTCATTTTTCTCAATTTTATTTATCGCCTCTCAATTTGAATCCTGCTATGACAGGAGTAATGAATTGTAATATTAGATTTACTTCTAATTACAGAAATCAATGGGCTAGTGTATTGAGAGATAATGCATTCAACACCTATTCTTTTTCTTATGATCAAAAATTTAATGCTGGCAGATATGATTACTTTGGCATAGGAGGAACTTTTTGGGGAGATAGAGCAGGGGAAGCTAATTTTTCTACTCAAACAGGAAAATTGTCTTTTTCCTATAGTAAGAGAATGGGAGGAACCAAAAAGCAAGCCCAATATTTAGTTGCTGGGGCTGAAATTGGGGGGGCTCAACGCAGTATTGATTTCCTCAACCTAAGGTGGGGTACTCAACACGACGGAGCAGGTGGATTTGACCCTACTTTATCCTCACAGGAAACTAATTTTGATCGAGATAATTTTTTGTTTGCTGATTTAGGAGCAGGCCTTCTTTGGTTTATGGTTTTCGACGAATACTCTAACTTTTATGCGGGAGGATCTTTTCATCATTTGAATCGTGCCAATCAATCTTTTAGTTCAACAGGAGAGGAATTATTATACAGTAGATGGACTGCTCACGCGGGAGGAGAGTTTAGATTGAACCCTAAATTTGGATTGACTCCAGGAGTAATTGTAATGTCTCAAGGTCCGTCCTTTCAGGTCAATGCCGGAACTGGAGCTAAATTTTTCTTTGGTAGTCGGGAAGCGCCACAGGCCTTCCATTTGGGATTGTGGACAAGAATTGCCAATGATGCGGAAGCTTCTTTGTTAAGCGATGCGGTAATTGTTTCGACTAGATTTGACGTCAACAATATTAGTTTAGGTTTCAGCTATGACATTAATATTTCTCCATTAAATAGAGCCACTAATGGACAAGGTTCCTATGAATTTGCTTTAATTTATAAAATTTGTAATTTATCTAGGTCAGCCGTCTATTGTCCCGATTTTTAATTTTAATCAATACCTAAATCATTCATTCTGTAAAACTTTTTCTTCATTATGTTTAACAATAAGCAGGAAACTGCCAAAACAACTCCAAGCGCAGGAAGCCATTCTATTAATAGTTTGGTAACGGGTACCGTATTAGAAGGAACGATTTCTTCTGATAACGATATTAGAGTAGATGGGACTATTAATGGTAAGTTAATTTGTAAATCCAAGGTAATCATTGGTATTACTGGTAATATTAATGGAGAAGTCCATTGTGATAGTGCAGTGATCGAAGGCAAAATTGAAGGAACCTTAAAGGTCAACGAGTTGCTGAACGTAAGAGAACAGGCAGTTATTAATGGAGAAGTCTATACCAAAAAGTTGGTCATTGCCTCCGGGGCTATTTTCAATGTAACCTGTCATATGGGTAAGTTTGAAAACAAGGCCAAATCAAATGGCAAAACTACCGCTAAAATTGCTACAGAAGAAGCCTAAAAAATCAGCAGCTTTTAATCAGTATGCGAAATATTCCGGTATGGCATTCCAAATGATAGTTATCATTCTTGGTGGGGCCATGCTGGGAAAGTATTTAGATCAAATTCTTAACTTTGAAAAGCCTCTATGTACTGTATTTTTAGCATTGTTGTCTATCGGAATGGCTTTGTATATGGCTTTAAAAGATTTTATAGGCAATCATGAAAACTAATAAATTTCTTTTTATTTGGACTTTGATTACTATAATTGCCATTGCAATAGTTAGATGGGTTTTGGAATTCGACTTATTTGCAAGCTTTACCTTATTCTCATGGATTTGTGTGGGATTTTTTGCCACAACTAATCTTTTGCTTTTTTTTGTGGCAAGAAAAGCGGCACAAAGTCCAAATAAGAATACATTTACCAATATTCTAATGGGAGTGACTTTCATCAAATTGATGATATCAGGGGTGTTAGTCGTATTTTACAACCAATATGCCAATCCTGAATCTAAGTTTTTTTTGATTCCTTTTTTTGGACTTTATATGTGGTATACTGTTTTTGAAGTATTTTATTTAATGGAAATTGGAAATCAATAAATCATTTTAGAGATTCAAAAGCCTGTAATCCACATGCTAAAAAATTCTGATATTCCTCTACGTCAGGCACATAACCCACTGGAGGTGTCAAGAGTACTCCTTCTGCACTCATTAATACATAATAGGGTTGAGCATTAGTTTGAAAATATTCCGTCTGAAAATGCGACCACTTATTACCTACTGTTCTGAGTTGGCGTTGACCACCATTAATCTTTTCCACCATTATTTGCTCAGATTCAGGTAGTGCAATTTTTTCGTCCACATAAAGAGAAATTAACACGTAATCCTCTTTAATGGTGCGGTATACAGGTTCTTTGGGCCAAACATGCTCCTCCATTTTTCTGCAATTGACACAGGCATGTCCTGTAAAATCTAAAAGAATGGGTTTATTAACTGATTTCGCATAAGCCAATCCCGTTTCTAAATCTTTAAAACAATTGAAATCCTGAGGGCAATCACAAGGTTTCCAAATGCTATAGCAAACAGGTGGTGCCAGACCACTGAGCAAACCTAATGGGCGATAAGATTGCGTCTGAGGATCTGTTCTAAAACCACTGATTAAGTATATAGTAAACGCTAAAGAGATAAAGGATAAGCCCCATCTGCCTATTGATAATTTTTTCAAGGGGCTATCATGGGGGAATTTGATTTTCCCAAATAAATATAAAGTCAGGCCTATAAAAATGATAATCCAAATGGCTAGAAAGGGTTCTATTTTTAATAATCCCCATTTTTTTACCAAATCAGCATTGGAAAGAAATTTAAAAGCTAAAGCCAATTCTAAAAAACCAAGTACAACTTTTACACTATTGAGCCATCCTCCTGATTTAGGTAAGGATTTCATCCAACTTGGGAAGGCCGCAAATAATCCAAATGGCAGGGCTAATGCCGTTCCAAAACCTGCCATTCCCGCAGTTAGCTGCCAGGCTCCTCCGTCTGCGGTTAATGCCCCGGCCAAAAGAGATCCCAAAATAGGACCCGTACAACTAAATGAAACCAATGCTAAGGTAAGCGCCATGAAAAAAATTCCTAACACACCCCCTACACCTTCAGCAGAATTTGCCTTATTAGTCCAATTACTGGGTAGAGTAAGTTCGTAATACCCGAAAAATGAAAAGGCAAAAAATAAAAAGACCACAAAAAACCCAATGTTTAACCAGATATTGGTGGATATATCATTGAGAATATCAGGATTAATACTATCCATTAAATGAAAGGGAATACTAATTACTAGGTAAACCAATAAAATGAAAAAACCATACAAGAAAGCTTCTCCCACACCTGATGACTGCTTGCCTTCTTTTTTGGTGAAATAGCTTACCGTTAATGGAATCATTGGAAAAACACAAGGAGTCAAAAGGGCAATCAACCCACCAATTAGCCCAAGAAAAAATATATTTAACCACCCCTTTCCTTTACTTGTGGAATTCGAGACTGATGATACCTCCTCACACTGGTTGATGGGCTCATTAAGATTAGGCTTAGTTAAATTAAAATAAGAGGTCGCTTGAATTCCTAAGGATTCTTCATTTTTTTTTTCCTCTTTAGGATTAGTAGAGTCATCAAGAGAGAAGGAAAAGTATTCCTCAGCTGGAGGAAGACATTTTTCATCGTCACAAACCATATATTCCAAAAAACCTGTGATTGGAATCCCTGAGTCAGTTACTTTAATAGTTTGAGTAATGGTCATTTCTTCTGAAAATGAAATGACATTCATGTCAAAAACAGGGTCATAGCCTTCTTTTTTATGGCCAGTTTCTACTCCACTACCTTCTAAAATATAATGTGAAGCCTCATCGTAATAAATTCCTGTTCTTACCGGTCCATCATCAGTTTCCAAATATTGGGAATAGACTTTCCAACCTTCTTCTATGGTAGCAGAATAAATTAATAGATAATTACTTTCATCAATTTTTTGGAATTTAAAATTCCACTCGACTGGATTGTATATTTGAGCACTCATAGAGAATGCGTAAATCATTAGCGGAATAGCATATATCCATCTCATAATAGCAGACATTAAAACTTTTTAATTAAGTGTTGGCCAAAGCAGTACGTTGATTGAATAAAGATTCAAATAACCATCGTCCATCTTCGTTTCCAAGAATTTCCTCAGCAGCTCTTTCTGGATGTGGCATCATACCAAAAACGTTTTTATTGGCATTGCAAACTCCTGCAATATGATTAATTGAACCATTTGGGTTGGCATCTTCCTGGAGCTGGCCTTCTTCATCACAATACCTAAATAAAACCTGATTATTATTTTCAATTTCTCTAAGGACATCATCTGGAGCGAAAAACCGGCCTTCAGCGTGTGCAATCGGGATGGTTAGTACCTTTTCATTCGGAACTCTATTCGTAAAAGGAGTATTGGAGTTCTCTACTTTTATAGTCACATTTTTACAAATAAACTTTTCATTTAGATTTCTCAATAAGACCCCTGGAAGTAGTCCTGCTTCGCACAAAATTTGGAAACCATTACAAATCCCAATCACCAACCCACCTTTTTCTGCAAAAGCAATGACAGACTGCATGATTGGGGAATATCTGGCAATAGCACCTGATCTCAAATAGTCCCCAAAAGAAAATCCACCGGGTAGTACAATACAATCATTTGTAGAATAGCCTGAAAGATCTGCTGTTTTATGCCAAATTTTTTCGACTTGCGCTCCTGTTACGGTTGTTAATACATGAACCATATCATCATCACAATTGGAACCGGGAAAAACAACAACTCCAAATTTCATGAGGTGGGATTTTATTTTAGAATTCCAAAATTAAACATTTCGAAATAATTAAAAGTTATCGAAATGACGAATATCAGCCAGAATACACCTGAAGCTATTTTGGGTGGAATATCTGAAAGCCTAATTCCCGATAAAGTTCCAACTGGAATTACCATCAGTTGCCATTTTTGATAATCAAATGGCCCGTCTATTACCGCCGGAAGAAAAGAAAGTAAAGCCCAAAAATAAAAAACACTAATTTTCCTTTGAATCTGCATCGGTTTTTTTCTGCGGTAGGACCAATAAGAAATCAAAACAAAGAATAGTAATAATCCCAGGAAGATACTTTTGAACGCATCAAAATGCCATGAAAAATAAATCAACGAAAAATGCTTTACGCTATTCAATAGATAAAATTCATTCATGGAATCGGTAAAAAAATGGTAAACACCTACTAGATAAATTTCCATCAATAGAGCAGATAATATTTGTAAAATTTCCCGAAGGGAAAAAGGCCTCAATAGATTTAATCCGGCAAACAAAGAAAAAATCATAATTATATTAGGCGGATAAATAAAAACGCCTATACCGAAAACTAAGCCAATGTTGAAGAACTTCTGGGGAGCGGCACCAAGTCTATCGGTATCCAGAATCATTCCTAGAGATACTAAAGTGAAAAAATTCGCAATGATAAATGGGGAGAAAATTACTGCTTCTGGAATAGTGAGGAGTAAAAGTACTATCATCAATCCAGCTAATTGATTGGGCGTTTTATACAATCTGTGTTTTTGAATGAGATAATTGACATAAAAGCTCTGAAGAAATACTGCAAAGGCAGTAACTAATTTTTGGAGTATTTCATCATCCCTAATGTAATCATCCACAAAGAAGATAGGGATGAGTAGGACATATAAAAGAGAATTTAATATTTGATTAGAATTAAAAGCCTTAAGCATCTGCCGGAATGAATTTTGGATAGCAAAGATAATATTTGGTAAAAGAGCGGGAAGAAAGGATGTAGTCCTGAGCAGAAGACATAGGATGGATTTCACCATTTTTATGCAAAATCAAAATTTCTTCTTTATTGGGCCAATAAGCGGTGTTAGTTTCACTTCCAGCTACCATCAAAAATTTAGGGTCAACAGAGGATCCCGCAGGTAGGGCTTTTTTTAATTGATCTTCCACTTTGGCAATTCTGTCAGCCGAAATAGGTTCATTCTGAAATTCTGTCTTAAAAAGTTGCCGATTAAGTAAACTTTTAGAAAGGAAGCGCAGAAGAAAATCTGGATGCTCAGACCAATTTTTTAAAGCCGCTACTATATCGGTATCGTCTAATCCAGCAAATTTCATTAAAAACAAATCTTCCTGATTCTTTATGGTTTCAGCAGTGATGGAATGCTGCAGAAAGAATAGTAAATGAGTGGAAGCCTGAATGGAATCAGGTTCGCTATTCATGATTTCTCGAGCTCGCTTTAATACTAAAACCAACATTTTTTCAGCAGAAACTACTGTTTTGTGGAGATATACTTGCCAATACATCAGTCTTCTAGCAATCAAAAATTTTTCAACGGAATAAATTCCTTTTTCCTCTACTACCAGTTGGTTATCCACCACATTGAGCATTTTTATTATCCGATCATATCCGATTACCCCTTCGTGGACTCCAGTGAAGTAACTATCTCTGTTTAAATAATCCATTCTATCCATATCTAGTTGTCCACCAATCAATTGATGTAAAAAGGTTTTATGATAACTGCCGTTAAAAATTGAAATCGCCAAATCCAACTTTCCACCAAATGTTTTATTTAGGGACTCCATAAATAGAGCGGATAGTACCTCGTGTGAAACACCAATTAAGTTTTTTTCTAGAGTATGAGAAAACGGGCCATGTCCAATGTCGTGCAATAAAATAGCTACACATGCCGCTTCTTTTTCTGCATCAGTAATTGAAACCCCCTTTTGCTCCAAACTCATTAAAGCTTGGGACATCAAGTGATAAGCACCTAAAGCATGATGAAACCTAGTATGCAGTGCACCGGGGTAGACGTAGTGCGACAAACTAGTTTGTTTGATTCTTCTTAACCGTTGAAAAAATGGATGTTCCACCAAATCAAAAATCAAACCATAGGGAATTGAAATAAATCCATATACAGGGTCGTTTACAATTTTCACCTTATGCATAATCCCTATTTTTTACAAAAATACCGATTGGTCATCTTTTTGGACTAATTTACTGTTTGAGTTTTACAACATTACAAAAAATAGATTAATTATGGCTAAACCACTTATTCTCTGGGTAGATGATGAAATTGAATATTTGAAACCTCATATCATGTTTCTCGACGCTAGAGGATACGAAGTCATAACTGCTTCTAATGGACATGATGCCCTAGATATTTGTAAAGAACGGCCTGAAATTGAATTGGTTATTTTGGATGAATCTATGCCCGGTATGACCGGTCTGGAAGTCATGGAGTCCTTGAATAAATTTAGACCCAACCTCAAGACCATCATGGTCACTAAAAATGAAAGTGACGATGTAATGAAAAGTGCCTTCGGCAAAGATACCCAAGCTTATTTACTCAAACCAGTTGTGAGCCAGCAAGTCTATGCTTCAGTAGCTGGACTACTAAATAAAAAGGCTTTTGTCCAACAGGATACCAATATCGGTTATACCAAAGAACATCAACAAATCCTCTCGGAAATATACGAGGATCCCAACCATGAACAATGGGTAGAAATCTATAAAAAATTTATCAGTTGGGAGCTTAAAATGTTCCAAAACGATAACCAAGTATTCATGGACAACTTGATCAATCAAAAAGCTACGGCCAATCAAGCTTTTTCCAAATATATAGCACAAAATTACGAAGCCTGGTTGAAAGATGACTCGGGCCCATTACTCTCTCATCATTTACTAAAGAAAAAAGTATTCCCACATTTAGTCAATCAAGATAGACCAACTGTATTTTTATTGATGGATAATCTGAGATTAGATCATTGGATGGCTATAGAGCCAATAATAAGCGAGGTTTTCAGAGAAGAAGAATCCGATAGTTTCTACAGCATCCTCCCAACAACTACCCAGTTTAGTAGAAATGCGATTTTTTCAGGCTTACTACCTGCAGATATTGAAAAAAAATACAAGGATAAATGGAGAAACGATACGGAAGAGGGTGGTAAAAATGATTTCGAAGCTTTCTTTTTGGAGGAACAGCTAAAAAGGCATATTCGACAACCTATAAAAATGGAATACTTCAAAGTAACCAATGCAGAGGCTGCTAATTCTCTGGAGCAAAAAATGGTGAATATGGTCCAGAAAGATTTTGTAGTCATTGTTTACAACTTCATAGATATGCTTTCGCATGCCGGCACGGAAATGGATTTCGTAAAACAATTGGCTAATAATGATCAATCCTACAGGGAGTTGGTTAAAAATTGGTTTGTTAACTCACCATTATGGAAATCCTTGAAGAGAATTGCTGAAAAGGATATCCAGTTAATCATTTCTACCGACCATGGTACGATTAAGGTGAAAACACCCTCATCTATCAAGGCAGAGAAAGATACTACGAATAACCTGAGATACAAATCAGGAAAAAATCTTTCATTTGAACCCAAAGATGTTTTTTCTATCAAAAATCCCTCTTCTGTTGGTCTGCCATCTCTTAACCTCTCTTCTTCTTATGTGTTTGCACTAGAGGACAAATTCTTTCTTTATCCCAACAATTTCAACAGAATAAAACAGCTTTATTCTGATACTTACCAACACGGCGGAGTTTCTATGGAAGAGATGATTTGCCCTTTTGCCAGATTCGTCCCCAAATAGGTTACCAACCTTTTACTTGCAAAAGAGATGAGGGATTAGATGCGAGAAAATTTTTCAATCGGTAACGGTCAACTAAAAATCTAATTTCACGACCAAACGCTCCTTTACTTTTTAAGCGAAGCGTACCTATTGAAAATAAAAAATAGTTGTTAATCTGAATGGATTCAATATCCTCTACAGCATATTGGAAATGTTTAACGTAGTTAGTTAGGTATAATTGACTGGGAGATAATTCTACTCTTTTTAATTGAAATATGGTGAAGTAAATAACAACTACTCCTATTATATAAAGGAATACAAAAATAATTCTCGTCGTCAACTGAGGCCAACCCATAAACATGGGAATGGGATTGAACAGAATTGCTATGGTAAAAGAACCAAAGAAAACCACCCAAAAAGAGGGGAAAAATATTTTAAAAAACAAGGTTGAATTAGAAGAAATTCGTTCCATTAAATTAGTTTAATCCTCATCAGCTTCTTGTGCTTCTACTCTAGCAGATACAAAAATGCTGATCTCATAAAGAATGAATAAGGGTATTCCAATTAAAAATTGGGTGACTACATCAGGAGGAGTAATTAAAGCCGATAGTACCAAAATTCCAATGATGGCATGTCTTCTATAAGCTCGCATGGTAGCTGGGGTTAATAAACCAACTTTGGAAAGAAAATACACCACTATAGGAAGCTCAAATATTAATCCCGCGGGGGCGGTAAACATCAACATATAAGTGATGAAAGAATTAAGCGTAGGAGAATTTTCAACTCCTGGGATAGTATAGCCCGCCAAGAAATTGACTGCAAACGGCGCAATAACGAAATACCCGAAAAGTACTCCCGTAAGAAATAAAAAAGAGCAAATAAATACAATACCCCTTGTAGCTTGTTGTTCCTTTTTATAGAGACCGGGACTTACAAATCGCCAAATTTCCCAAAAGACGTAAGGAAAAGCCAAAATAAAACCAGTGATAAAAGATACTTTTATACTCGTTATAAAAGATTCTCCAAAGCCTATGGCTTGCTTTTTAAAGGTTGGCGGTTCAAAACACATCCTATCGCCTAAACCTATAAAATTAGAGAAATCACATATTGCTGTATAAGAAAAGAAATCAGGATTGGTAGGGCCAAATATAACTTGCTCAAAAAACCAATCTTGAACGAAAAATAAGCCAATACCAAAAAGGACAATAGCAATCAACGATCGGATAATATGCCACCTCAATTCCTCAAGGTGTTCTAAAAAAGACATTTCCTTTTCTTGTTGACCACTTCCTAAACGGTCAACATCTACTTGATCTAATGGCATTTGGAAGTCAATTTAACTAGCCCCAAAGGTAATTATTTTGCTAATAATGTAGTCCGATGTTTTGAGGATGCCATAATTTAAAATAAACTATTTTAGCCTGTCGTTAGAAGTGTATAATCAAGCCAATATGAAATCAATAGTTACTGTAATAGGATTTAGTCTGTCTTTCTTTAGCATGAAGGGGCAAATTAGCCCTAATCTGGTAGCTTACTATAATTTGGATGCCAATTTAAATGATGCGGTGGGCAATTCTGCTAATTTGGGAATGGCGGTCGGGACGATAAATTATGATTGTGGGCCATTATTAGAATGTATTTCTTTAGATGGAAATAATAATGAAATCCAATTTGGAGGCTCTTTTGCGGAAGCTTTCAATAAAAATGACTTTACACTTAGTTTTTATTTTAGGCCATTAAGCAATTCGGGAACGAGTCAATACCTTTTTTCCAAAAGCACAATGGATTGTAGTGGGAATAAAACTTTGGATATCAAATATGATCCTGATTTAAATGCGATCAATGTAATTATGACAGAAAATGCCAGTAAGCGAGTAAGGCTCAATTCAAGCTTAACTTCTGGAGATTGTTGGCATCATTTGGTTTTGGTTAGAAAGGAAAATGTTGTCAAATTATACCTCAATGAAAAACCTGTTGATGAAGATGCCACAGGTACCGCTATTGATTTGACAGATGAATCGGATATTTTTTTAGGAGGTTCTCTTTGCTTAGTAGCTAATAGCCAAAGATTTAAAGGATTGATAGATGAGCTGAAATTTTTTAACAGGGCTTTAGATTTGAGAGAAATAGAAACATTATCCTTATATCCCGATCAAATAGCCACCTCGGATACCTTGATTTTTTTAGGAGAACAAGTGTCTATTTCGATGTATAAAACCTGCGGCACCAGAGTTTCCTGGAGTCCATCTGTTGATCTGAATTCACCCGTACTGCTCGAGCCATTAATTTCCCCTTCGAATCCAGGATTTCAAACTTATACCGTTCAAATTTCAGATGATCGAGGAAGCTGTATAGCCACGGATGAAATCATAATCAATGTAGTCGACCCTAATACTTTAGATTGTGGACAAGGATTCATGCCCTCTGCATTTACTCCTAATGGGGATGGATTGAATGATCAAATAGGGATCAGCAATCCATATGCACTATCGGATTTTCAAGAGTTACTGATTACTGATCGCTGGGGGAATATCCTCTTTAAGACTAATAATCCTTTCGAACAATGGGATGGGTACTATAAAGGAGTGTTAATAAGTCCAGGAGTAGTTACCTTTCAAATGCGTTATACCTGCAATGAAGAAGAAATTCAACAATCAGGAAGCATAACCATCCTTTATTAATATTACTATTGTCATCTTTTTATTGGATAGGATTTTATTTTTCCCCTTCGGGAAAAATAAAAGGAATATAGTATTGGGGTATATTATCTGATTAAACCAACTTCACCACGAAAGTTGAGGATAAAATTATCCTGGAATAATACTTCTACTGAATATATATATGTCCCTATATCTGCATCTCCACCATCCCATAAGGCTATACCTTCCTGACAATTCGGTGAAATGCTTTCAGCCCTAAAAGCAACCATTTTTCCCCACCTATCAAATATCTTGATAGAATTAATCGATTGAACACCAGTACAGGCATGCAAGACAAAAAGGTCATTTATACCGTCATTATTAGGAGAAAACACGTTGGGAATATACACCAATCTATTTTTATCAATAACTACTGATACGGAAGCCTTATCTATGCATCCATTTACATCGGCTAACTCTAGTGTAAAAATTTGATTTTCCGTAGCAGCAATTCCAGGAGTTAAAGAATTGGGATCGGTGAGCAATTCTTCTGGACTCCAAGTAAACAATTCAATTGGAGTGGAATGATTAATGATAGGTTGTAATTTTTGACTTTCATCTCCTAATTTGACTGTAATTACATCAGGAATAAAACTAACCTCAGTTGGTTCAGGAGTATTTACAAAAAAACTGTCAGTGTATTGACAATTTTTTGCATCGACAATGGTGAATTGGTGAGGTCCGGCAAATAAAGAGGCCTTTTGGTCTCCCCTATATGCGATATTGTCATTATCTAAGTAAAATAAATAATCTGATAATTTTTGGCCATTGCCACCTTGGATGTTGCCAATTGTAAAATCAGTAGGTTCTCCATAGCAAAGGGGTGGGGAAGGAATTTGAAAATCTGCTACCAAAGGGGCAGGTTCTTCAATTAATACAGACAGAGAATCTTTACAACCTTTGGTATCAGTTAAGGTGACACCATAATTACCGGGAGCAAGCTGAGTAACGCTGGATTCTGCTCCACTAGCAATATTATTTTCCCACGAGAAGGGGGCCAAGCCAATCGGGTTGATGTCATCAAATTGATTATAGGTTAAGGTGATATATCCATCTGATGCCCCATAACAACTCACCTGAGCAGTTTGACTAGAATCCACCATCAACTTTAAAGGATCTGGAGAATTGACTCTAAAGGTATCCGTCTGTAGACAACCATTACCATCCATTATGGATACCGGGTAATTTCCGCTGGGTAGATTAGTAGCTGAGGGTGACGTCAAACTAGGGTCATGGGTCCAAGAATAAGTGTAATTGCCTGCTCCTCCGGAAGGGGTTACTTGTATAATGCCATCTGATGTCCCGAAACATCGGGTACGAGTAATAGTAGGCTCTATTGATATAGGTTTTGGAGCCCGTATCTCTATGGAATCCAAACCAAAGCAATTATTATTTTGATCAATAGCAATTAAAGTTTGCCAACCTTTTGATAAATTGATTCCTGTGGTAATAGGAACACTTTGATCTAACTGTTGAGTACTCTCCCAGATATAATTAAAGTTTCCAGTAGAACCATCTTCATAGGATGCACTAGCTTGGATTTCAGCATCTTGTCTCCCTTCAAAACAAGACACATCCCTGATTTTTTGGAACTGTATTTCAATTTGAGGTGGGGCTTTCAGCGTTACCAATGTTTCCAGCGTATCACAACCCACTGCATCCGTAATCCTGAGTTGGTAATTACCGTGGGGTATGGACCCATAGACGTTTTCATCTTCAAACAATTGTTGACCTAAAGAGGAAATCCATTCGAATTGATAAGGAGGAGTACCTCCACTTATATTCGCAGTTATCGAACCATCTGAAGCATTGATACAGGTAGGAGATTGAAGTTGTATGCTATCTAGAATCAATGGACTGTAGGGGATATAATTAGTAAAACTTTGAGAATTGTTGTTGTTGACCAAATCTGTGACAGAAAAGAGGTATTGGTCTGCTGGTAGTTGAATATTAAAATCAGAAGGAGGTAAAGTAAAGGTACTATCCAAAAATAGGATTCCCGAAGTCGATTCTAATGTAATTTGATAGGGAAGATTACCTCCAGATACTGTCAATTGAACATTTCCCAGTCCTGAATTTCCACAGGTAAGGGTATCTATTATGGTTTGAATATAAATAGGATTGTTGGATACACATACCTCCCCTTCATTAGCACTCCAGCCTATTATTTCAGTTTGAGTATTGGTAATTTCAGGAAAAAACGGGGGAATACCATTCACCACATCTGGCATATAAATAGAACTGCAAGTTCCTAAATCGCCTTTTACGAGGAAACAAATATCAAAGATAGTAGTATTGTCAGGAAGGGAGGTTATCCCTGAGCTGAACCAATTCATTAAAAGGTGCTGGGTAGATTCGTCTATGGAAAAAAAACTGGAAACTAAATTCAGAGGATTTGCGTTCAAATCAATCTTTTGAAAATCTAATTTGGTGGTATCCCAAGCAATAGGTATTTGAAAGGAATTGATAGATGTAAAATCAGAAACGGCTATAGGCAAACAGATGATAGAATCTTTTGGGCCATTAACAGCAGGAAGGATAAAATTTAGTGCCGGGCAGGTTTGTTGATCGACTAGAATCTGTTGGTTACAGCTAATTCCATCGCTAATTTCTAAAATATAATTACCAGGCTTAGGTACCCTGAAAAATAGGGTATCCCCATGAGTAACGTAGTTAGCAGGTATGACAGGAGTCTTTTGAGGGTCATCTAGATAAATATCTATGTTATAGTTTTGCCCAGGATTCAATTCTGGATATCCACCGGAGATGACAAAGGCGGATTGGCAAGCATTTCCCGACGAAGGAGGGGTGACTTCTTGAGCTGATATGGGGTTTAAATAGGTGACTTTAATAGCTTGAGAAGGGTCTATTGCAGTACATACCCCGTTGTTTTCGAATCCTCTTTCGGAAAAATCATCCAATGTAATGGGAGCTATCCAAACTGTAATGGGTTTTCCATTATTAAAGCCATACTGAAGTTGCCCTTGATTGAATAATTGAATATTACCATTAGGTTGGTCAGCGATTATCCAAAAGGG
>JBEAPR010000147.1:0-4279 GCA_041164265.1 Bacteroidota bacterium
AAAATAGACCCCCATTCTTCCTTGGTCAAAATAAACCTGATCAGTGCGCACCCCCCATCTGACTAATTCATTACGAGCAGCCAATCCTAGGTCATTTTTCGGAAAACAAGTTATATGAGTGGCTTCTTGTCCCATTTGAGCCAATGCAACTGCAACGTTAGCCTCCCCCCCTGCATAGTGAACCTGAAATTGATCAGCTTGGATGAATCGCTGGTGATGAGGAACCGATAATCGAAGCATGACTTCTCCAATTGTAATTACTCTCAGTCTATTACTCCGACCCATATATTAGGAAGATTTAGTTTTATTATTTTTTAATTCACCAAAATAAATGGTTATTTAAGTACTCAATATAAAAATCTTTTACATCCTATGAAATCACTATTAGCAGCCATTTTAGTTCTTTACTGCCTCAACCATTCTCTTCAAGCTCAAATTCAATTGGTGGAAGATGGTCAACCCGTATCTAGGCTCGTCATAGATGCCAACGATTCTCTTGCAGTTACAGCTTCAAGAATTTTCAACCGCTTTATCAAGGAGATGACTGGAACCACATTGGATGTAATAGACTATCGGCTACTGACCAATGCTCAAAATAACGAAATTTGGTTAGGCAATTTTCAATTAAAGACCGATTCGATATTACAAGAAAAAATGTCATTACTCAAGGAAGATGGATTTTACATAGGTAACCAAGCACATCGTATGAGAATAATAGCGGGTCCAGGTAAAGGCCTAATCTATGCGGTGATTACGCTCTTAGACGATTACCTCGGTATGGAATATTATGCTAAGGAAACTTACAGTCTAACCCAATCCCCTAATTTGAGTTTGCCACCCCTAGATCGAATAGACAACCCAGCTTTTGCCCACCGTCAGACCTTCAGTTACGGGTTAGAAGATCCGATTTATAAATGGTGGTTTAGATTAGAGCAACCCCAGGAAGTCTTTGCAGGTAATCTATGGGTACATACCTTCGACCGGCTATTGCCATCTGCAACTTTTGGCGAAAGCCATCCTGAATACTACTCTTATATAAACGGCAAAAGAAGACCGGGAAAAGCCAGCCAATGGTGCTTAACCAACGAAGAAGTTCTGGAACGAGTCACACAGCAATTGGATAGTATTTTCAAAGCACATCCCGATAAGAAAGTCATTTCAGTGAGCCAAAACGATGGCAATTTCACCTACTGTACTTGCCCTTCTTGCGCAGCCATTGACGAGCGAGAAGGAAGTCCTGCCGGCACCCTCATTCATTTTGTGAATCAATTAGCCGAGCGATTTCCAGACAAAACCATCTCCACCTTGGCGTATCTGTACAGCATGCAACCTCCTCAACACCTTAAGCCCTTACCCAATGTCAATATTATGCTGTGTAGCATTGACGCCATGCGAGAAGTACCCCTAACCGATAGCCCATCTGGACAAGATTTTACGAGGGCCCTAGAAGGATGGAACGCCATTTCAGACAATATTTTTGTTTGGGATTACGGCATTAATTTTGACAACTTTGTAAGTCCCTTCCCTAACTTCCACATCCTTCAACCCAACATGCAATTGTTTTACGAAAACGACGTCACCATGCACTTTGCACAAGTGGGCGGCAAGAGAGGGGAAGATTTTTCAGAATTACGCGCCTACATGATTGGTCGGCTACTGTGGAATCCATACCAAAATGCGGATAGTTTGATGCGTACCTTCCTATCCGGATATTACGGTCCTGCCGCTCCTTACCTTTACCAATACCAAAAAATGTTAGAAGCTGCCCTGCTTTCCAACGACCAACCTCTTTGGATTTACGACTCTCCAGTAAGTCATAAAGACGGAATGTTAAGAACCCGATTAATCCACAGATACCAAAAGCTTTTTGATGCGGCTGAAGAAAGTGTAGCCAGCCACCCCGCTTATTTGGAAAGAGTACAACGGTCGAGACTTCCCCTGCAATACGCTGAACTAGAAATTGCCAGAACCCAATCCGAGCGAAATCCCAATGTACTTTTACCCCTTTTGGATACTTTCCAATCGCGAACAGCTAGGTATTCGGTACCCATGTTAAATGAACGCAACAACCAACCCGAAGCATATTGCCAATTGTATAAGACCCGATATTTATTTCCCCCTTCGGGAAATAAAACCCAAGAAGCCGAGGTAGAGTGGATTCAAGGTCCCCATCCTAGATATGCTGAGGCCGGGCAAACTGCCCTTACCGATGAATTGTATGGTGGTACCACCTTTGCTGAAAGTTGGATTGGATGGGAAGGGTCCGATGGAAAGTTTATCATTGATCTGGGCCAAACAAAAGACATCCAGGAAGTATCAACAGATTTTTTACATCAGCTAGGCGCCTGGATACTTTTACCACAAAAAGTGACGTATCAAACCTCCATTGATGGTTCAAATTACTCCCATTTTGGTACCGTAACCATTCCAGAAGATAGAGATAGAGCCGTCAAATTTGTTCCCGTAACAGCTCAAAAACCAAATCCTGTTAAAGCTCAATTTATCGAAATAACTATAGAGGGAGTCAAAACCTGCCCGTCATGGCACTATGGAGTAGGTTATAATTGTTGGTTTTTCCTGGATGAAGTGGTGGTGCGTTGAGGATAATTATTGCCTGTCCAAACTTATTTGGGCAAAGACATACCGGGCTAAAAACCATAGCAGAATCAATAGCGCAACAGAAAATAAAAGGGCTATCCTCAAATTGGTTGCGTCAGATAAAAATCCTATTGTTGGAGGACCTAAAAATAAACCTAGGTATCCAATGGAAGTAGCAGTAGCAATCCCCGCACTAGGAGATACTCCTGGCAAGTTTCCTACAGCTGTGAAAACAATAGGGACAATGGTGGAAGCACCCAAACCCACCAACGCAAAGCCTATAAAAGTACTCCAAGGTTCCGCTATCCCAAGTGCTAATCCAAATCCAATCAAAGCAATCAGCACATTCAAGAAAATAATTTTTTGACCCCCGAAACGAGTGATAAACCAGTCTCCAAAAACTCGACCTACGGTCATTCCACCAGAAAACATCCCAAAGGCAATGCCCCCCAAAGATTTGGTTTGACCTAAAAATTCAGTCATGTACAATGCTGACCAATCTACCATAGAACCTTCCGTAGTAAAGGAGCAAAAAGCAATACCTCCCAAGGCTAATACCACCGGTGAAAATGCCGCTTTTTTAGAAGCGGATGGCTCGGCAGGTACCTCGTCGGGTAACATCTGTTTTTTGCCAAACCATACCACCCCCACTAAAGGAAAGGACACCACCATCATGTGCATCAATAAGCTAACCTCAAACTTTGAAAAAAGAGCTGCAGTTATTGCTCCGGCAAACATCCCAATGCTGAAAAGGCCATGAAAAGAAGACATAATAGATCGTCCGTATAACCGCTCTACCATGATAGCTTGAGCATTAATACAAACGTCCATAGCACCCGCACTTAAACCCACCATATACAACAACACTCCAGTGACCCAAAAAGTATTGGGTAAAGGAACTAATCCCATTACCAAACAAAATACCCAACCAGTAACGAAAGCGATATGCTTCGATCCATATTGAGCAGCCAATTTACCCGCCAAAGGCATCCCCGATAAGGCCCCTAAAGCAATACAAAACAATAAAACTCCCAATTGACTATTGGAAACTGCAAGTAAATCTTTTAATAAAGGAATTCGAGCCATTAGGTTGGCGTACAAAAACCCATTAATGAAAAAGAAAGAAGATACCCCTAACCGATTCTGTAGCAAATTATCTACCATATAATTCCCTCAAATGATTTATCTTAAAGGCAATAATTGATCATTTAGCTATGAAATTTTTAGCCGCTTTTGCCCAACCAAAAATAATTTTATTCTTTTTCATCAGTCAATTAATTTTTTCAACCCTTATTTTTCCGCATTACCAAAACCAATTGGAAAATATTACCGGGGAACCATTACCTGTTTTGGATATTAGATTTTCCTACAATTTGGAAACTGTCCAAAACCTATTTGACCAATATGGTACAGAAGGAATAGCCATTTCCAAAAAACTCCACTATTTAATCGATATGCTATATCCCCTTTTCTATGGAGGTTTTTTAGCCTTATTTTTGATCTATCTAATGGGTAAACATATATGGGTCGGATGGTTGCCCTTAATAGGAGTGGTTTTGGATGTGGCGGAAAACTTATCTATCTTAAGTCTTTTGAATCAATACCCCAATTTGACTGAAAATATGGTACAAATAAGCAGTTTTTTCACGCTGGGAAAATGGATTACCTTAGGCATTTCTGT
>JBEAPR010000148.1:0-18492 GCA_041164265.1 Bacteroidota bacterium
GATCATCCTGAGATTAAAGAGGCAATGGATTTATGCTTATCCTGTAAGGCTTGTACATCAGAATGTCCATCTAATGTTGACATGACCACCCTCAAGGCCGAATTTATGTATCAATATCAAAAATCTCATGGGGTATCTCTTCGTACCAGGATATTTGCTCACATTGCTTCGCTGAATTCATTTTTACAACGTTTCCCTCTTCTTGCTAATTATTTATTAGAACATAGATTTTTTAGTACTGCTATTAAGTTCTTTCTTGGAATTGCTCAAGAGCGTTCAATGCCACTTTTATCTCAAAAAAGTTGGAGGTCCTACATTAAAAAGCATGCATTTTATTTTCCCACTCCAACTCAAAACAAAGGAGCACTTTATCTTTTTTGCGATGAATTTACCAATCACAATGACAGTACAATAGGGGTTAAAGCAATTAAACTATTAAATGCTTTAGGCTTTGATGTCAGATTTGTAGAACATCCAGAAAGCGGAAGAGCTGCTATGTCTAAAGGTCTTTTGGATTACGCTCAAAAAATTGCCGAAAAGCAGATTGGAATTTTTTCGTCGCTTATCCATAAGGATTGCCCTTTGGTAGGCATTGAGCCCAGTGCTATCCTCTCTTTTAAAGATGAATACCCTAAGCTCGTATCCAGAGAAAAGAAGGAAATTGCAGAAAAAATCTCCGAACATGCCTATACTATTGAATCTTTTTTAATGAAGGTTCTGAAAGAGGGGAAAATAAGTGAAAGGGATTTTACAGACACAGCTAAAAAGGTTTTGGTACATGTGCATTGTCACCAAACCTCGTTATCGATTGCGGAGGAGGTTTATCAATTATTGAGTTTGCCTAAAAATTATTCTGTTCAAAAAGCGCCCGAGGGCTGTTGTGGAATGGCGGGATCATTTGGCTATGAAAAAGAACACTTTGACTTGAGTTTGGAAATAGGAAATCAAGGATTATTACCAGCGGTGAGAAATAGTGATGCCGATACTATTATTTTGGCTACAGGAACCAGTTGTAGGCATCAAATTTTAGATACTACCTCCCGAAAAGCATTTCATACTGTTGAAATATTATACGATGCTCTAGCTATTTCTTCTAATTGAAACGATCAGATGAGTACACCAATTACTCCATTATTAGAATGTATTCCCAACTTTAGTGAAGGCCAAAACCCAAAAATAATAAGGGAAATAGTAAAGAGCATAGAAACAGTTAAGGGATTAGAAATCCTACACGTAGATATTGGTTATTCTGTTAATAGATCAGTGGTTACCTTTTTAGGAGAACCTTCAGCAATTATTGAAGGGGCTTTTAGGGGAATTAAGACAGCGGCCTCTCTAATTGATATGAGCAAACAAAAGGGTATTCACCCTAGAATTGGCGCTACTGATGTATGTCCGCTTGTTCCTTATAGAAACCTCTCCAAAGAAGAAGCTATTTATTGGTCTAAAAGGCTAGGTAAAAGAGTAGGTGAAGAATTGCAAATTCCTGTCTATTTATATGAATGGTCTGCTAAAGAAAATCATCGAAAGCTTTTAGCGGATATAAGAAAGGGAGGATATGAAAACATGAGTGTCAGAATAGGGAGTAAAGGATGGGAACCTGATTATGGGCCGATAATTTTTCCTCCTCAAACAGGTGCAACAGTAATTGGGGCAAGATTTTTTTTGATTGCATTTAATATACAATTGACCACTCAAAGACTGGATATCGCTAAAAAAATTGCTTGTACTTTGAGAGAAAAAGGGGCTCATCTAGCCAAAAAAAATACTGGGTTAAAAGGGGTTAGGGCAATAGGTTGGTATATTCCAGAATATAAAGAAGTACAGGTATCCTTTAATGTTACAGATTTTAGAATTACTTCTTTATTCGAGTTATTCGAAGCCTGTAAGAAGGAGGCCAGGGCGCATAACGTCCAAATTTCTGGATCTGAATTGATAGGAATGATACCAATGGAAGCCATTGAAAACGCAGGGAAGGAAATTATTGCAGTAGGGAAATCGAGGGAATTGAAAAATCCTGTAAAAGCTGCAATTGAATACTTAGGGCTGAATAATATTAATCCTTTTTTACCAGAAGAAAGGATTATTTCACTCAAATCAATTCTCTAATTTTTGTTTAACCTCTACGATTTCGTACCCCTCTATGACATCTCCTACTTTAATATCGTTAAAGTTTTTGACAGATATACCACATTCAAGACCTTGACGGACTTCCTTTGCATCTTCTTTAAATCGTTTTAGAGATGAAATCTCTCCGTGTTGACCTTCTTTGGTGGGGAAAATTACAATTCCATCTCGGATGAGTCTAATCCTTGAATTTCTTAGAATTTTACCTTCCTGAACATAACAACCCGCAATGGTTCCAATCTTAGATATTTTGTATACTTCTCTTACTTCAGCCTGTCCTAAGATATTTTCTTCCTTAGTAGGTTCAAGCATTCCCTCAATGGCCGCCTTAATTTCTTCAATGGCTTTATAAATGATTGAATACAGTTTGATTTCTACACCTTCTTTTTCAGCCAGTTGTCTTGCCCCTAATGATGGCCTAACTTGAAACCCAATAATGATGGCATCTGAAGCGGAGGCCAAAAGGACATCAGATTCAATAATTTGACCTACTGCTTTATGAATAACATTCACAATCACTGTTTCTTGAGATAGCTTAATTAATGAGTCAGAAAGCGCTTCAATAGATCCATCTACATCCCCTTTAACAATTAAATTTAACTCTTTGAAAGTTCCCAAAGCCAATCTGCGTCCAATCTCATCTAAACTAATTCTTTTGGTTGCTCTATTGGCTTGTTCTCTAGATATTTGTGCTCTTTTATTGGCAATGGATCTGGCTTCTTGCTCAGATTCCACAATTTTAAATTTTTCACCCGCTTGTGGAGCACCATCTAAACCTAAAACCATCACTGGTTGTGAAGGACCCGCTTCTTTGATTCGCTTATTCCTCTCGTTAAACATGGCCTTGATTTTACCAGAAAAGTCTCCGGATACCATTGGATCGCCTATTTTTAAGGTGCCATTTTGAACCAAGATTTTTGTTACGTATCCTCTTCCTTTGTCCAAGGAGGCTTCTAAGAGCGTTCCAACTGCTTTCTTTTTGGGGTTGGATTTTAGATCTAGCACTTCAGCCTCTAATAGGATTTTTTCCAACAATCCATCGATACCTTCACCAGAATGAGCTGAAATATCTTGAGATTGATAAGTTCCTCCCCAATCTTCAACCAAAAAATTCATTGAAGCCAAATCTTGTTTGATTCGCTCGGGATTTGCGCCAGGTTTATCAATTTTATTTATAGCAAATATAATAGGAACACCGGCAGCTTGTGCGTGAGAAATAGCTTCTTTGGTCTGTGGCATAATGCTGTCGTCCGCTGCAATAATAATCACAGCAATGTCAGTTACTTTAGCACCCCGAGCTCTCATTGCTGTAAAGGCTTCGTGGCCAGGTGTATCCAAAAATGTAATTCCTTTTTTATCTGGGCCTATTTTTACTTCATAAGCACCAATGTGTTGGGTGATTCCTCCTGCTTCACCACTGGCTACATTAGCTTCTCTAACATAATCTAATAATGATGTCTTTCCATGGTCGACATGTCCCATAACCGTTACTATAGGCGCACGGTGAACAAGTTCAGCTGGGTCATCATCAATTTCCTCTTCCTCTCCATCGGTTTGCTCCTCCATACTAATGAATTCTACTTCATGTTCGAATTCACCTGCAACTAATTCAATGACCTCTGCATCTAAACGCTGATTAATGGAAACAATGATGCCCAAATTCATGCAAGTAGTAATGACATCCGTGGCATCGACGTTCATTAAGTTGGCCAACTCCTGAACAGATATGAACTCAGTGAGCTGTAACTTTTCGTTCTCTAATTCTAACTCCTTTTCCTCTTGTTTTTCTCTTAGCCTTTCTCTTTTTTCTCGTCTTAATTTCTGTCCTTTTTTCTTTCCTCCACCGGACAATCTGGCCATAGTAGCCTTGATTTTCTCGTCTATTTCTTTTTGAGAAACCTCCTTTAGTTCTTCTTCTTTGCTTTTTCCTTTTTTTAACCCGCCTTTGCCACTTGGACTTTGAGGCTGGCGATTGCCAGGTGCTGACGATTCAACAGAAACTCTTTTTCTCTTTCTTTTTCTTTTTTTGGCATCTTCTGCAGCACTGGACCCACCTGAAACCTGCTGAGGTTTTCCGGGGCTATTTGACGCGGTAGCAGGTGCCTCTTTTGATTCCTCATTTTTTGTTTTTTTGGAATCAAATTTGTTTGCATCAATTTTACCGAGAATTTTGAGTCCTCTTAATTCTTGTTTTTCAGTTTTATGAATATTTTCCGTAACGATAGTTGCCTTTTTTTCCTCTTTTGGCGTGTCTGGAATTACCTCTTTCTTTGTTTCGGGAGTTTCTGGTTTTTTACTTGGTGTTTTTTCATTATCAAGAGGCTTATTTTTTGTGGAACTTTCCTCATTTTCAGACTTTGTATTGACTTTGGGTGAAGAAGTTTCTTTTTTCTTTTTAACAGGGTCCAAATTGATTTTACCCAACACCTTCAATTTAGGTTTTGCAGGCTCCTCCTTTTCAAGGATTTCTGTATTGGAGTCTGGCATTGAAGGTTCTTCAGTCTTTTCTGCTTTTTGAACAGGCTTATCTATTGATTCTTTGGGCTTTTCTTGCACATGTTCTTCTTCCTTCTTGACAGGCCTGTTTCCGATGACGAGTTGATCAGCTTGCTCTTTGATGGCAATAGCTTGTTGGAACTCTTTTAAAAGTTCATTATACATTTCTTCTGACACCTTAAAAGTGGGTCTGTTTTCTATTTCAAATCCCTTTTGGGTCAGAAAGTCTACAATGGTAGAAGTACCAACATTAAGCTCTTTAGCAATTTTGACTAAAATTTTCGTCATCTGCAGTTTTTAGTTTTGAAAGAAAAATCTTCTTCTTTCATTAAAATCAGGATTACGCCCGAAATTCTGGCAAAGATAATTATTAATTGTTACTCTTTGAACTCCTCTTCCAATATTCTTAAGACTTCGTCAATGGTTTCCTCCTCTAAATCGGTCCTTCTCAATAATTCTTCCTTGCTAAGTTCCAAGACACTTCTTGCACTGTCACATCCAATGGATTTCAGGGCATCAATCACCCAGCTTTCAATCTCATCAGCAAATTCATCTAAGTCTACATCGTCTATTTCGTAATCGACTTTGTTTCTAAATACATCAATTTCCATTTCAGTAAGTTGACTAGCTAATTTGATGTTAGAACCTCCTTTGCCGATAGCTAATGAAACCTGATCTGGTTCCATGAATACATTGGCTCTTTTATTCTCTAAATCTAAATCAATAGAACTCACCTTGGCTGGAGTTAAAGATCTCTGAATAAACAATGACATGTTGTTTGTGAAATTGACAATATCTATATTTTCATTGTTTAGTTCCTTAACGATTCCATGAATTCTAGATCCCTTCATCCCTACACAAGCTCCGACTGGATCTATTCTGTCATCATAAGACTCTACTGCTACTTTTGCCCGTTCTCCAGGTATTCTGACAATATTCTTAATGGTGATTAATCCGTCTTCAATTTCCGGAACTTCCTGCTCTAATAACTTTTCCAGGAAGGTGTTATCTGTTCTCGAAACAATCACAAGAGGGGCATTATTGCGCATTTCAACTTTTTTGATAATGCCTTTAACCATATCACCCTTACGAAAAAAATCACCCCGAATCATATCGGTCTTAGGCATGATCAATTCTGTACCAGTTGCATCATCTATGATTAAGATTTCCTTCTTAAGAATTTGGTTAACTTCTCCGAAAACAATTTCTCCCACTCGATCACTATATCTATTGAAGACTTCATCTTTTTCTAGCTCCATGATTCTAGAAATAAGAGTCTGTCTGGCTGCCATAATGGAGCGTCTTCCAAAATCTTCTAAAAAAAGTTGTTGGTAACATTCGTCTCCTACTTCGTAATCCTTCTCAATTGATTGGGCTTCAGAAAAGGATATCTGACTTTTTTCATCATTAACCTCTCCATCTGGAACAATTTGCCTCACTCTCCACAATTCCAAATCCCCTTTGGTGGTGTTGACTATGACATCGAAATTGTCATCCGAACCGTATTTTTTTCTTATTAAAGTTCGGAAAACATCTTCCAAAACCCGGACCATTGTCGGCCTGTCAATATTTTTTCCAGAAATAAATTCAGAAAAGGTATCTACTAAATTTATCATCACTTGATTTTTTATTAAAATGATATTTTAACTATAGCTTCTTTTATATTTTCGAAAGGAATTTCTTTTTGTTCCGTTCTTTTTATCTTTTTTTTCCCCTCTTTTGCCATTATTTCCTGTTCAATGGTGATTTCTCTTTCATTAACTTCTTTTAAAAGGCCCTCCACAAGAGTTTCATCATCTTGAGTTATCGATAAAACTCTTCCTATATTTTTAGGATATTGCCTCATTTGCTTTAATGGAGTCCCAACCCCAGGTGAAGAAACTTCCAGAGTATATTGCTCCCCCAGCCATTTATTTTCTTCAATGATAGCCTCCAAATACCTGCTAATGGCTTTACACTTACTAAAATCCATGGTCTCGTCTGCATCTATGAAAACCGTTACTTTTTGTTTTTTGGCATGAATGTCAATCAAGAAACAATCCGAGAAGCTTGAGTCTTCCCAAAGTATGTCTAAAGCATTTTTTATATTATCAACTAACTGGTTATTCATTATTTAAGTCATTAAATCCAATGACATACACCTAAAAAAAAAGAGGGAACAAATGCTCCCTCTTTTCCTCAATTCGCATGCAAATATAATATAATTTTTGGAGGTAAACAGTAGTTGGTTAATTTTGTTAATTCGGTAAAATCACAAACTGCTGAAGATGAATGTGGATAATTTGCTAAATAGGGCCCTTAATTTCGAATTTTTATCGGCTGAAGAAGGGGTGTTTCTTTTCGAAAATGCGGCTACTGCAGAATTAATGTATGTTGGGAATATTCTTCGGCAAAAACAAGTGCCAGGTAACCAAGTGACGTGGATTATAGATAGGAATTCCAATACCACTAACGTTTGTATTGCCAATTGTAAATTCTGTAATTTTTACAGAAGACCTGGCCATGAAGAATCTTATATTACTACTTTAGAGGAGTACGAGAAAAAAATTAAAGAAACTTTTAGGCTGGGAGGAGAACAATTGCTTTTACAAGGTGGCCATCATCCCGACCTAGGACTTCAATACTATGTAGATCTTTTTTCCCAACTGAAAAGTAGGTTTCCATCTTTAAAATTACACGCCCTAGGTCCTCCTGAAATAGCCCATATAACCAAGTTGGAGCAATCAACACATATAGAGGTTCTTAGTGCACTAAAGGAAGCCGGATTAGATTCTCTTCCTGGTGCTGGGGCAGAAATATTGGAGGACCGAGTTAGGCGACTTATTTCTAAAGGAAAGTGTGGAGGTCAAGAATGGTTAGATATCATGGAAGCAGCCCATCAAATCAACCTTACCACTTCTGCAACTATGATGTTTGGTCATATTGAAACCAATTGGGAACGAATGAGTCACTTGGTTCGACTTAGGGAGGTTCAGGCCAAAAAACCAAAAGAATCTAAGGGTTTTATTGCATTTATTCCTTGGCCGTTTCAGGACGAAGGAACGTTACTCAAGAAAATCAAACGCGCCCGAAATAATTTTACAGGAGACGAATACATTCGGATGATTTCCATGAGTAGAATTATGTTGCCCAATGTAAAAAATATTCAAGCCAGTTGGCTTACGGTCGGCAAACAAGTGGCTCAGCTATGTCTTCATGCAGGTGCCAATGATTTTGGTTCTATAATGATTGAAGAAAATGTGGTTAGTGCGGCTGGGGCTAGATTTAGATTTACCGCCAATGGTATCCAAGAGGCTATTCAAGAAGCGGGATTTGAACCTAGGCTCCGCAACCAGCAGTATGAATACAGAGAACTTCCTAATGGTATTGAGCAACAGGAATTAGATAAAAGCTCAATGATAGTAGATTAATGGGAGATTTATTTAAGGAAGCTCAAGCAGCAGCTGCGTTTATTTCCAAACAACATTCTAACTTTCCAGATACAGCAATTGTCTTAGGGACGGGACTAAATCGTTTACTCGAGGCAATTCAGATAGAATTAGAACTCCCCTACCACCTTATTCCTAACTTTCCAATAAGTACTGTTCAAAGCCACAGAAGCGCATTGGTAATTGGTAGTTTAGGACAGAAGAAGGTGGTGGTTTTAGCAGGGAGGTTCCATTATTACGAAGGCTATTCAACTGCACAGACTGCTTTTCCCGTAAGGGTCCTTCACCTTTTAGGGGTAAAGCACCTATTGATGACCAATGCTGCTGGTAGTGTCAATCCAAATTTGGAATCTGGACATATCGTACTAGTAAAGGATCATATTAATCTCCATCCCGATAATCCTTTAAGAGGGTATAATGACGAACGCTTTGGACCGAGGTTTCCCGACCTTTCAAAAGCTTATAGTCTTCCCCTTCGGGAAAAGTTTAAAACCGCTGCACTTAAAGTAGGATATGGTCCAGTTTCGGAGGGCGTTTACGTAGGTGTTCAGGGACCCAATTTGGAGACCCCTTCAGAGTATAAAATGTTTCATTTATTAGGAGGAGATTTGGTAGGCATGTCGACTATTCCTGAGGTTTTGGTAGCCAATCATGTGGGAATGGAGGTTTTAGTAGCCTCTGTGGTAACTAACCTTTGTTATCCTCCCGAGAACATACGGGAGACTACCTTGGAATCAGTAATTAAGGTGGCTCAGGCATCGGGAGATATATTAGGAAAAATATTATTTGAGATGATAAACTAACGATTGTTTTGGAAGAGCGTACAGAAGAATTTAAGGAAGTGGGTAACGAATTGGAGAGTGGAGGACCTTCTCATATTACAGTAATTGGAGCTCGTGAGCACAATCTCAAAGACATTGATGTTAAAATTCCTAGACACCAATTGGTGGTGATCACAGGTCTCAGCGGTAGTGGCAAATCCTCTTTAGCATTCGATACTATTTACGCTGAGGGGCAGAGAAGATATATGGAGACCTTTTCTGCTTATGCCCGGCAGTTTATTGGAGATATGGAAAGACCGGATGTAGAACAAATAGAAGGGTTAAGCCCTGTTATTTCTATTGAACAAAAGACTACTGGAAGAAATCCTCGCTCCACAGTAGGAACAGTGACCGAAATCTATGATTTTTTGAGACTGCTTTTTGCCAGAGTTGGAGATGCATACTCTCATATTACTGGTCAGAAAATGGTACAGTATTCCGAAAAGCAAATGTTGGAGGAAATTAGCTCGCAATTTCTCCATAAAAAAATAATTATGCTGGCTCCCCTGATTAGAGGTCGCAAAGGCCACTATCGGGAGCTTTTCGATCAGATGATGAGACAAGGTTACACAAAGGTTAGAGTGGATGGCACTTTATTGAATTTGGAACCAGGACTTCAGGTGGATAGGTACAAAACCCATGATATTGAATTGGTGGTTGATCGCTTGACCATTACGGATAGCAAACTAGAACGATTGAGTAATTCTATGGTAACGGCTCTTAAATTGGGTAATGGGATGCTTGGTATAGCTGATCAAGAAAGTGACATAGTATTTTTATTCAGTACGCATTTGATGGATGCAGAATCTGGTATTTCTTACGAAGCTCCCTCTCCTAATACTTTTTCTTTTAATTCTCCTTATGGGGCTTGTCCAGAATGCGGAGGACTTGGCACTGTTAACAAGGTCGATTTAGAAAAGGTAATTCCCGATTATACTAAATCCATTAATCAGGAGGGTATTGTTCCCCTAGGAGAGGTTAGAGACAATGATAATTTTAAAAGAATCAGAGCTATTTCTAAGGCGTATAAGTTTAATTTTTCAACTCCTATTAAAGATATTCCAGAGGCTGGCCTTAATGCAATTTTATACGGTGGATTTTCGGAGAGAAGCGATTACACAAAAAATATTGGGTATGACGGTCTTCTTAAAATGTTAAAATACTGGTATGAAGACAGTGGCTCCGAGAAGATTCGCTCATTCGCAGAGGATTTTATGAGCGTTGATACCTGTCAAGAATGTCAGGGATATAGATTGAAAAAGGAGGCATTGCACTTTAAAATTGCCAATTTCCATATTGGTCATTTGGCTGAAAGTGACATTAACGATTTACTGAACAAAATTGAAGAGATAGAACAATCACTTCCGGATCGCAAAAAAATTATTGCTTCGGAAATTATTAAGGAAATCAAATTGAGGATTGGATTTTTGCTTCATGTAGGTTTAGATTATCTAAATTTAAACAGGCCGGCGAGAACTCTTTCTGGAGGGGAAGCTCAAAGGATTAGATTGGCTACTCAAATTGGTTCCCAATTAACTGGTATCACGTATATTCTGGATGAACCTAGTATTGGACTCCATCAAAGAGATAACCAAAAATTAATAGAGGCACTCAGAGCATTAACGGAAATAGGGAATTCAGTTTTAGTAGTAGAGCACGATAAGGATATTATGTTGGCTGCTGATTATATAATTGACATGGGTCCAGGTGCAGGTCAATTCGGCGGAGCAATTGTAGCCGAGGGGCCGCCACCTTCATTTATCCAGTCTGATTCAGCAACTGCTGAATACCTTAATGGCGCAAAAGCAATACAAATTCCAGATAAAAGGAGGACAGGAAATGGACTTTTCTTGCATTTAAAAGGTTCAAGTGGTCATAACCTAAAAAAGGTAGACATGACGATTCCATTAGGAACCCTTACTTGTATAACGGGGGTGTCGGGAAGTGGAAAATCTACACTAATTAATGAAACCCTTTACCCCATACTTCGACAGTACTTTTATAAGAGCATTAAGAAACCTTTGTCTTATGAAACTATTGAAGGATTGGAACACCTAGATAAGGTAATAGAGATTGACCAGAGTCCTATTGGCAGAACTCCAAGATCAAACCCAGCTACATATACGGGAGTTTTTACCGAGATTAGAAATCTTTTTGCTGAAATCCCTGAAGCTAAGATTCGGGGATACAAATCTGGAAGATTTTCCTTCAATGTAAAAGGGGGGCGATGCGAAGAATGCGGAGGTTCAGGTTTACGTGTTATTGAAATGAATTTTTTGCCAGACGTGCAAGTAGAATGCGAAAAATGCTTTGGAAGGAGATATAATCGGGAAACACTAGAAGTTTTCTATAAAGGTAAATCTATTAGCGATGTATTATCTATGTCTGTAGCAGAGGCAGTAAATTTCTTCGAAGGGATCCCTAAAATATATAGAAAATTAAGAACGCTTCATGAAGTGGGTTTGGGGTATATTACTCTAGGCCAACAAGCAACTACCCTTTCTGGTGGAGAGGCGCAACGCGTTAAACTAGCAGAGGAATTGTCCAAGAAGGATACGGGTAATACACTATATATTCTAGACGAGCCTACAACAGGATTACATTTTCAAGATATTTTGCAACTTTTAGAGGTAATTAACAGATTGGTTGACAAGGGCAATACTATTTTGATTATTGAACACAATCTAGACGTGATAAAAATGGCTGATTATATTGTTGACATGGGACCTGAAGGGGGGCATAGGGGAGGTCAAATTGTAGTAAGCGGAACTCCCGAAAAAGTTGCAGCCTCTCAAAAGGGATACACCGCACCGTTTTTGGCCAAAGAGCTTCATTAACTAGCTGTTTTTCTTTTTATATTTGGGAGGTGCCGTTATATCTGGTAATTATCGAGTATGCGCAATTTGGTCAATTTATTTTTTAAGGCCTATTTTAGACAGAGGTATAATAGGATCATTTATGCTGCAAACCATCCCATTGATGTGCAATCAGAGGTCTTCTATTCCTTAATTAATTCTGCAAAAGATACAGAATGGGGAAGGTTGCATAAGTATAGAGAAATCAAAACCTATGAAGACTTTACTCGCAATGTCCCTCTTCAAGATTATGATTCTCTGAAGCCATATATTCAAAGAATGATGCATGGTGAGCGCGCAGTTCTTTGGCCTGGAAGAACTAAATGGTTTGCCAAGTCATCAGGAACTACAACTGACCAGAGCAAATTCATTCCAGTTAGTATGCGAAGTCTTAGAGATTGCCACATGAAAGGCTCTAGAGATTCTATGGCGTTATTTTACAATTATTTCGAACAGGCTAGTTTAATGCAAAACCACAGCATGATAGTGGGTGGTAGTTTATATCCCTATGGACCATATCAAAAAAGTAAAATAGGGGATGTATCTGCTATTATGATGTATCATCTACCCTCTATTGGCAGACCTTTTTTTACTCCGGATGTGGAAACCGCACTATTAGCGGATTGGGATGAGAAAATTGAAAAATTTGCACAAGCTGCTGTCAAACAAGAAGATGTAGTAATGATTGCAGGAGTGCCTACATGGACTGTACTGTTATTAGAAAGGATATTAAAGATTAGTGGTAAAGAAAACATGCTAGAGGTATGGCCTGAATTCCAAGTTTATTTTCACGGAGGAGTTAGTTTTTTACCATATAAAAAGCAGTTTGAAAAATACTTTCCTTCTCCAAAGGTAAAATATCATGAGGTCTATAATGCTACAGAAGGATATTTTGCTACTAAGGTTTCTGCTGATGATCATGACTTATTATTATTGACACAAAATGGCATTTATTACGAATTTATTCCATTAGATCAGTACTCCAAAGGAATAAAGGATACACTTCCACTTGAGGCTGTTGAAATGGGAAAAAACTATGTAATGGTCATTAGTACTATTGCTGGTCTTTGGAGGTTTATGGTTGGAGACACAGTTAGGTTCACCAATACCAAGCCTTACAAAATAACCATTTCTGGAAGGACTAAGCAATTTATCAATGTATTTGGCGAAGAGGTGATGGTTGAAAATACAGATCGTGCTGTTGAATTGACCTGTAAGCGGCTAGGGGTAATGGTCAAGGAATATACAGTTGGTCCGCTATTTATGGAAAATGGAAAAAATGGTGCTCATCAATGGTTAATAGAATTTGCTAGTGAAGAGCCAGATATAGAAGAATTTGCTTTTTTGCTAGACCAAAATTTAAGAATTCAAAATTCAGATTATGACGCTAAACGATTTCAGAGCATGGCTCTAAGACAATTGGAGTTGGTGCTTATTCCTTCTGGAGGGTTTGAAAGTTGGATGAAAAAAAGAGGCAAATATGGGGGGCAACATAAAGTGCCTCGATTAGCAAACGACCGTCAATATGTCGATGAAATTCTAAATTATGTAAGCAAAAAATACAAATAATGACATTTTGGCATTTAATTTTCTGATTAGGTGACATTTTGGCATTTAATCTTGTTTGGTATAGACCTTGATAAGGATTTGATGTAACCATAAAAAAATACATCATGAAACTATCTAGAATTCATCCAGCTTTTACGGCAGTTAATCGTAATCAACCATCTGTTTTTGATTTGTTTTTAAATGACTTCTTTCACGATCATCCAACAACTGGTTCTGGGGAGGTTCCAACCAATATTATTGAAGACGATAATAATTTGGTTTTTGAATTAGCTATTCCAGGACTTGAGAAGAAGGATATTGAGATTAAAGCTGAGGGAGAAAAATTAGCAATCAAGGCTGAAAAGAAATTTGAGGTCAACGAAAACCATCGTTTCTTAAGAAGGGAGTTTGGTGAAATTAGGTATAACCGAGTTTTTGAATTACCAAACTATGTAGATGTAAATGGGATAAAGGCAAATTATGAAGAGGGGATCTTAAGGATTACCATTTCAAAGAAGGCAGTGGAAAAGCCCAAATTAATTAGCGTTGCTTAATTAAAATTACTTTTAGTTAAGGTAACTATGACAATAAGATATTGTCTAAACACGCTAAAAATCTTATTTTGAATATCAATTTGTAAGTTTTTGCCAATGGCATGAATACAAATTATTGATTAATAGGGTTTTAGGTGTTTTGAAGGTCAATACAAAAAAGTATTGGCCTTTTTATTTATCCGGATTCTCGTTTTTCTTTAAATAAGAATTATAAACGTCATCAAGGGCCCGGAAAAAACTTTGTCCAAATTTTCTAATAATAGCTTCTTTTAGAAATTGGTAAACTGGCAGTTTCATTTCCTTGCCTAAGGAGCAGGCATCTTTGCAAATGCTCCATTCGTCGTAGTTGATAGCTTCTTTTCCAGATTTTTTGAGGTGTGTTATCCTAATGGGATATAAGTGACAGGAAATAGGTTTTTTAAAATTTATTTTTTTATCGAGGTATGCCTTTTCAATTCCGCATTGAGCGATACCATCTTTGAAAGTAACATAAGCACATGCTCCGCCTTCGATCAAAGGGGTGCCATAGGATTTGTCTTCTTTGTAAAAAGTGAATAACCCATGCTCGCCAATAGCTTTTTTACCTTCCGAACTCAGATAGGGTTCAATTAAAGGGTAAAGTTCTTCCAATAAGTGCAACTCTGAGGTTTCTAACGGCGCTCCGTAATCTCCTTCTATACAACAGGCTCCTTTACACGCGTTTAAATTACAGTGAAACTTTTCTTCAAAAATGGCATCACTTACTAGTACTTGTTCTATTTCAAACATTCCAATTAATTTCTTATTTAAAATCAATATGTAAAAAAAAAGGAGAAAGAAAAAATTGTATTTTAGCCTATCTTAAAAAAACAAGTTTCTCATGCGCTTTATTTATTTGTTATTCTTTTTTCTGGTAAGTCAGATAGCTGATGGTCAAGTGTTCTCATTTGATTTTAAAGTAAGCAAGGAGCGAAGGTTACTGGATCAGGCATTGGATTTAAATAAGGCTCAAGTTCAACAAGTAGAAGCTATTTTGACGAAGTCTAAGAGAATGGCCAAAGAGGGATTGGTCGTTTCTGAAAGAAAGGAAGTGTCGGAATTTTTAAAAGAGGCAGCCCTTTACTATGGTATGCATAAAACCATTAATCAGATATTAGAGGAAGGGCAAAAGGAAAAACACAAAAACCTGATAGTACCTAAAGATGTTTTTTTTGAGAATTACATTAATAGTGCTCATGGTAAACTTCTAAATAAGGAAGAGATGAGTCAACTAATTAATGCTTGGAAACTGCTGTAACCCAAAACAAAAATAATGAACGTCCTAAAACAAAAATTCTACGAAAAGTCACTTGCATTAAAATCAGATATCAAGGAATTGCTTCGTTCCAATGGAGATAAAATTATTGACAAAGTTAGTTTGTCTCAGGTCTATGGAGGGGCAAGAAGCATAAAAATGATGGTATGGGAAACTTCGGCCTTAGATCCAATAGATGGGATTAGATTTAGAGGGTATTCTATTCCAGAACTGAAGAAACTGTTGCCCTCCGGAGTAGATGGAAATGAGCCCAAGCCAGAAGGACTTTTTTGGTTGATGTTGGTTGGTGAAATACCTTCGGCTGAAGATGCCGACTGGTTGACTGAGGAGTGGAGAAAGAGAGGTCAAGTTCCCTCTTACGTATTTAAAGTGTTGGATCAATTGCCAACGAGTACGCATCCAATGACTCAGTTTTCGGTGGCTATTAATGCTATGCAGACCGATAGTATTTTTGCAAAAAAATATGGCGAGGGAATATCCAAAACCGAATACTGGGATCCGGTATTTGAAGATACCATGAATTTAATTGCCAAATTACCTCAGGTAGCAGCGTACATTTATAGGAGAACATTCCACAATGGGAATCATATTGCGCCTTCATCAGACAAAGATTGGTCTGGGAATTTTGCGCATATGTTGGGCTTTAAGGATGAAAACTTCGAAGCCTTGATGAGGCTTTATTTAACTATTCACGCAGATCATGAAGGGGGAAATGCCTCTGCACACACCACCCATCTGGTAGGTTCCACTTTAAGCGACCCCTATTATTCTTTAGCAGCGGGAATGAATGCTTTGGCTGGGCCTCTTCATGGATTGGCCAATCAGGAAGTAATCAAATGGATTATGGAAATGCTCGAAGCCTTAGGCGAGCAAAATCCGTCTAATAATAAGATTGCGGAATATGTAAGGAAAACTTTAGCAGATGGTAAAGTCATTCCAGGATATGGACATGCTGTATTGAGAAGGCCTGATCCTAGATTTATGGCGCAAAAGGAATTTGCTGAGAAAAATATTCCCGATTCAGAAATAGTACAGGTGGTTTGGAAGATTTTTGAGGTAGTTCCAGCAATTCTGGAAAGTCTAGGTAAAGTAAAAAATCCATGGCCTAACGTAGATGCACATTCAGGGGCACTTCTGGTCAATTATGGATTAAAAGAATACGAGTTTTATACAGTCTTATTTGGTGTATCAAGAGCCCTTGGAGTTTTATCAGCACTTTGTTGGAGTCGAGCATTAGGCTTCCCATTAGAGCGACCAAAATCTCTTACCACTAAATGGATTAAAGATTTTGTAGAAAATAATTAACACAACGCTAATGGAATTTCCAAAAAATTGCAAATATACCAATGAACACGAATGGGTTTTGCCTTTAGGTGATGGAACTGCTTTGGTCGGTATTACAGATTTTGCCCAAAGTGAATTAGGTAGTATTGTATATGTCGAAGTAGAAACAGTAGGTGAAGACTTATCAAAGGATCAGGTTTTTGGCGTTGTAGAAGCCGTCAAAACTACTAGTGATTTGTTTATGCCAGTTGGAGGAACTGTTATTGAATTTAATCCTGAGGTAGATGGGAATGAGCAAGATAACCCAGCAATCATTAATGATGATCCTTATGACAAAGGATGGATTATTAAAATTCGTATGAATGATCCAAGTGAATTAAATGAACTAATGGATCATGAATCCTATCAAAAGATGGTAGAATAATTGAAGCACGCACCATATTTTCCAGAAGTTGCATCATCTATTTAGTATCCTGATTGAACGGGCATATTTTTTATTGGGTTGGTTGATACTAATCACATGGTTATCTTTAAAACCCATGGGTACTCCGAGTATAGAGGTAGAGGGATTAGACAAGCTAGCTCATTTGATTTTTTATGCAGGGTTAGCTTTTTTAGCAAACCATCAGAAAATTATTTTAGATAATAGCAAATTGAAAGTACCGTTTGTTTTATTGTTTTGCTCCATGTATGGCTTTGGCATTGAATTGATTCAGGGAGCAATAATTGAGGGGAGGTATTTTGAGTTGTGGGATTTAATTGCTAATATTATTGGCACGTTTATAGGAATAGTTATAAGTATCTTTTTTTTTAAATAAAACCCTAGTCAGTATGGATATTTCATTGGCTGGCGCACCTTTAGCAGCAACTATTTTTGCTCTGATTACCTTAGTTTTCGGACTTATTGTCTATTTAAGGTATTCTTACGGCAAAAAATCTGCTCAAGAATTAGCGCAAAAGCACAAGGAAGTGGGAGGATCAATGAAGGCTGCACAGAGGACAAAATTTCCCGAAGTCGATGTTTTTGGCTTAAGCGGAACTTTTTTCAATCTTGGTTTAGCTGTATCATTGGGATTGACGATTCTGGCATTCAGTTGGACGCAATACGAGGATGTAGTATACATTCCCGATGGAGCGTTAGAATACGAGGAGGACATTATGATGGAGCCTCCGCGTACGGCTGAACCGCCACCACCGCCACCACCGCCACCACCACCGGTAATTGAAGAAGTTCCTGAGGAAGAAATTCTCGAGGAGGAACAAGTAGAATTTGTAGATCAATCCGTTGAGGAGGAGACTGTTATTGAAGCTCCTGTGATTGAAAAGGCACCACCGCCACCGCCGCCACCACCACCACCAGAACCTGTAGTGGAGGAAATATTCAAGGTGGTAGAAGACATGCCTAGGTTTCCCGGCTGCGAAGATACGGGTGGCACTAAGCAAGAGAAAAAAGCTTGTGCCGATAAAAAGATGCTTGAATTCATTTACAAGAATATTAAGTATCCGGCAATTGCAAGGGAAAATGGAGTTGACGGCACAGTGGTTATTCAATTTGTTGTAGAAAAAGACGGATCTATCACAGATGCTAAAATTGTTAGAGACATTGGTGCTACTTGCGGAGCGGAAGCGCTAAGAGTAGTTAATTTAATGAATCAAGAAGGCTATCAGTGGATTCCAGGTAAGCAAAGAGGAAGACCTGTAAAGGTCCAGTTCAACCTACCAGTTAAGTTCAAACTTGAGTAATAACTCTTTACAGTTATAAATTAAAATAAAACGGCTGAATCCATTGGTTCAGCCGTTTTTATTTATTTTTATTTCTGTCGGGAAACAGGATGGAGGATGAGATGTTTTTAAAATAAAATATCCTATGAGGAAGCATTTTTTGATATTGGTATTAGCTCTGATTCAATTCGCGGGGTTTAGTCAAGAAAATCGATTGGCACTTCAGTATTATCGGAATGGTGACTATGAAAAGGCAGCTGCTTTATACCAACAATTATTTAGTCAAAATGAATCTAATGACTACTATTTAGAGCGATTTATCGATTGTTTGTTTTTGATGGAGGATTTCGGGGAAGCAGAAAA
>JBEAPR010000149.1:0-22039 GCA_041164265.1 Bacteroidota bacterium
TGGGATCAAAATAAAATGAGTCCGGGCTTACCACCACAGCCTCTTCTATTCTTTCAGTTCCGCTTTGGGCTTGAAATACAAAAGACTCTCCAACACAAATTTCCTTTGGAATGCTATCACCCATTATAAATGTAGGAGGTCCCGAAACGCGAACTATCCAATCATCTATGGCCTGCCCAATACATCCATTGGAATCGATTGCCCATGCTGAAATGGAATAACCTTTTGAATTGGAAAAGGAAGTATCCAGAACATTCCCCCTTATCAAATTTCCATCAATAGACCAAAATGTTTGAATAGTAGCTGCACTTTGGGTGTAGTATTCGTTATTGTTTGAGAAAATAAAAGAGGGTTCCAAACTAAAGTTTTCATCAGGGCAAATGGTTAATATCTGGTCTCGGGTATAATAACTAGAGGCGTTGAGAAGATTTACATTCACTTCAAAGTCCTGACAAGGAATACCACAACTTACACTTAGTTCCCAATTTTCAGGCATATTAGAATTAATATTGGGTTCGTAAAGGAGCGTAAGACATCCTGAGGGGTTCGTCAAACTAGCTTTAACTACAAAGTCTATTTCATTTCCAGCAATCTCTTGTACAGCTCCAATCCTATCGGAAGTGATATCCGGCCCGTTGTAAAAAATTAGGGAGTCCCTTGGGTCTTTGGTGAAATTGGTGAAACTCCACACCATTCCCAATTGAGGAGTGACCCGTTCAGGACAACGCGTTAGTGTAACCTTTGAATTTCCACTATTGTCCAAAAAATCCTCTAAGTCCTTTTTGGTAATTAAGTCCATGCAGGTAGTATCAATGAGGTTTAAAGTTTGTCCCCCAAGAGAAAGACCTGCAACCAAGCCAATCATTACTCCCCAAATTTTAATCCATTGCTTTTTCATGCAGAGGTATAACGATTGCTTTACTGTCCATATTATGATAATAATCCATATTGATTTAGCAAATATAAAGGTTCAGCATTTATTTATATTTGTTAAAAAATAATTATGCAATTAATTGATGGAAAGGCACTTGCTGAAAAAATAAAGTTAGATATAGCTCAAAAGGTCCAAAGCCATACTCTTGCTGGGAATAGGCCACCCCATCTTGCTGCTGTTTTAATAGGGGAAGACCCCGCCAGTAATATTTATGTAAAAAATAAAGTAAAATCTTGCGAACAAGTAGGCTTTGAATCTACCTTAATTCGACGACCTGCTTCCATTACTCAAGATGAATTATTGTCTATTATACAATCCCTCAATGAAGATTCGCATATAGATGGGTTCATCGTCCAATTGCCATTGCCTCCACACATTAATGAAGAGGTAGTGACTATGGCCATTCACCCTTCCAAAGATGTTGACGGTTTTCATCCAGAGAATTTTGGCAGAATGGCCCAAGGTATGGACTGTTATTTACCGGCCACCCCTTGCGGTATTATTGAAATGTTAAAAGCTTATCAAATTGAAACCTCCGGTAAAAAAGCAGTTGTCGTCGGTCGAAGTAATATTGTAGGTACTCCTATGAGCATTCTATTATCGAGAAAAGGGCCACAAGGAGATGCGACCGTAACCTTATGCCATAGCAAAACTACTGATTTAAAAGAGTTTACTCAAGAAGCTGATATCCTGATAGCTGCTATTGGACGTTCTAACTTTATTACAGGAGATATGGTAAAAGAAGGTGCAATAGTGATCGATGTGGGGATGAATCGAGTAGAAAAAAAATTATCAGGTGATGTTCACTTCGAAAGCGTTGCCTCTAAAGCTTCTTACATCACCCCTGTGCCAGGTGGAGTTGGTCCCATGACTGTAGTATCATTGCTTTTAAACACCCTGAAAGCTGCTAAAAAAGAAATCTACTTTTAATTTTTTTTCATGAGTTATTCCGTTTTTTCTTTCTCTGGATCTTTTTCAAACACTCAAATGGAAGTCTTAATGGCTCATTTATTGGACCTTGGTTTTGAAGCTTTTGAAGAAAAGGAACAAGAATTGGATGCTTACCTTTTGACTAAAATGAAATCATCCGCTTTAATGGATCAAGTCCAATTATTAACCGATCAATATGGATGTAAATGGTCCGAAAAAGAATTGGAAAATGAAAATTGGAATGCTCAATGGGAGGCATCCTTTCACCCTGTTCAGGTAGGTAATTTCTGTGGAATACGAGCTGATTTTCACCCTGATTTTGAACAAGTCGAATACCAAATCACCATTAATCCCAAAATGGCATTTGGAACTGGCCACCACGAAACTACTCATTTGGTTATCGAACTGATGAAGAATTTACCCCTTTCGGGAAAAAGTGTTTTTGACTTCGGATGTGGTACAGGTATTTTGGCAATTTTAGCAGCAAAAATGGGCGCTTATGAGGTGTTAGCCATTGATTATGATGAAAATGCCACTGAAAATACTGCGGAGAATTTACAAGTTAATTCCGTTGAAAATATTAAAGTGGCTACCGGGGAGTTGAAAGATTTTCAAATTAATCTTCAAGATGTTATTCTAGCGAATATCAATAAGCCAGTGTTAATGGAAACCATCTCCAATCTGTCTCTGTTGTTGAGGCCTAATGGCATTCTTTTAGTTTCTGGAATAATGAAAAAGGATCAAGAGGAAATAGAAGAATTAGCCCATAGTTCTGGTTTATTTACGGTTGAGGTCAGACAAAAAGGTGATTGGCTGGCAATTAAGTTTGGGCGTTCTACAACAGATTGAAGGTCATTCCGTTTTATCCTTTGTACAATGCTAACAATATGATTAGAGGTTTGACCATAGTGGTAATTCTATTGAGTGCCTTGGTAATGAAAGCCCAAAGACCGGATTCATTGCCTGCTAATCCAGTACTTTTCTTCGAACAACTGGACCCATTTTTTAATATGGGTAAACAAGATAAGGAAGCGGAATTATTCAAGGATTTTCAATCGACTATTAACGCTGGAATATTTTCACCGGAACAGTTTGAAGTTATAGTAGGCTTTACCAATCAATTACTGCAACTTCGGTTGCCAGTAAAACCTTTTTTTACCAGTTATTTTACTGGATTGTTAAGGGTCAAAAAATCTGAATTTGGAAACGAAAGATTTATTGATTGGCATAAAATCCTTAAAGAGATGGTAGTTCAGGTAGAGAATCGAAATTTTAATGCGCTATCTGATTTTTTAAAATTTTCCCCTGCTTTTTTTGAAAATAAAATATTGAGGGATGGTGGTTCAGTAGGAACTTCTTGGATGGTAAGCGAAGAGAATAGTTCATGGCTGATGGAAGGATCATCTCCAGTTTTGATATTTGATAATATTACTTTAAGCGCCTCAAGAAAGGATTTAACCATCAATATTTATGATACCAAAGGTAAATTTTATCCAGTGGAACAGCGGTGGAAAGGAAAAGGAGGGCAGGTCTTTTGGGAGCGATTTAATTTGGGAAACGCAATTACAGTCTCATTGGATTCTTTAGAACTGGACGTTACCACCAGTCAATACACTGCAGAAAATGTAAGTTTGAGTTATCCAGAATATTTTGGAAACAAAACAATTAAAGGCCGTTTTTCAGATAAGTTGGTCTTAGTTTCTGAATCTTTTGAGGGTAGTTTTCCGCAATTTGAATCTTATGAAAATGATTTAGCTATACGTGATTTAGGGGATCGGATCAATTATAGAGGGGGCTTTAAATTATCTGGAAATACAATAGCAGGGTATGGCGGGCAATCTGAACCTGGCGTTCTTTCCTATTTTAAGGCTGATGGCCAAAAAGGATTTCTATGTAAAGCAGAAAACTTTAAAATTAGAGCAGGTGAACGAATAAGTGGAGAAAGGGTAGAGGTGAAAATTTATCTTGGAGAAGATTCCATTTATCATCCTTCTGTGGATTTCCGATTCGATATTCCCGAAGGAAAAATTACCATTAAAAGAGCGGATAGAGCTAGTGATGCCAATCCTTTTTACAGTTCATACCACCAAGTGCAAATAAGCGCATCAGATTTGGTAGTTTATCCTGAATTAGATTCCATTATAATAGGAACTAAGACGTTACCTATTCTTCGAAAAGAACCTTTTGAAGCAGAATCCTTTAATTTTTTTAGTAAAGGTGAATTTGATCGCTTAATGGCTATAACTTCTTATCATCCATTAACTCTTTTGGTGGCAGCTTCCAAACAATTAAATACTACTGCATTCCCCGCCGATTATTACGCTTCTTTGATTAAAAGTGATTTTACTTCAGAACAAATTAAAACTTTATTGTTTGAATTGGTTTCCGAAGGTTATATCCGATTTGATCTCGAGTCTAATCAAATTGTTATCCTAGACAAGACCTTTCATTTTGTAAGTTCCGCTTCCAATAATTCAGATTACGATTTAATTCAATTGACTTCTTCTATCAATGAAAATAATGCGGTTATTCTGCCTGGCAACTACCAAATTCAAATTGAAGGCATTAGCCAATTGGAGTTGAGTCAGAAAAATAGAGTAGCCCTTAAAACTTCAGATGGACATTTGATTCTGGGGAAAAATAGAAATATGCATTTTAAAGGAACCCTTTTCGCAGGGTTGACACAATCTATAGGAAACCAGTTTGATTTCGATTATGAATCCTTTCAAGTTAAAATGGATAGCATAGCTACCCTCAACCTTTTTACGGTAACGGGGGAAATAGATAAAAATGGATTTCCAATTGGGCAAGGAATTTTTTCTACCATTGAAAAGGTAACCGGGGATTTGCTGATTGATGCCCCGGCCAATAAATCAGGAAGAGCGCACATTCCCTTTTTCCCTTCCCTTAATACTACTCAATCTTCTTTTGTTTATTATGAAGAAGCCTTAGATAGCGCTTATGGAAAAGATTCATTTTATTTTGAACTATTTCCATTCTCCCTCAACTATTTAGCCTTTTTAAAGGACAAAGATTTAATCTTTCCAGGTAATCTATATTCTGCTTCCATTTTCCCAACTCTCCAGGATACCTTGGAACTGATGCCAGATAGATCTCTTGGAATGGATAAAAAAAGCCCTGAAGACGGCTGGCCCACCTATCTCAATCGAGGAATTTACATTGGAGATATCCTGTTGGATCAAACTGGACTCCAAGGAGAGGGACAATTAAAATACCTCATGGCACAAATAGAGGCAGAGGATTTTGTATTTGCTCCTACATGGGCTTCCGCTTCGGCAGAAGAATTCAGTTTGACAGAAATTCGAACTGGTCGACCTGCTGTTCCAAGAGTTCTAGGTAAAGATGTGGCAGTTTATTGGAAACCTTATGGAGACAGTTTGCAAATTAGCCCTCAATCAGAACCATTTTATATTTATCAAGGTGACGACCATTCGCTAGATGGTTCCTTAGTTTTGACCCCAGAGCAATTAAAGGGGGAGGGGGTATTGGAATGGTCATCAGGACTTATGGGATCAGATGCTTACCAATTTGGTCCCAATTCTGTAAAGTCCGATACTACCTCTATTGCGATCAAAATTCAAGAAAGTGGAGAAGTCGCTATCGCCTCCAAAAACATGTCAGGAAGGGTTGATTTTGATCAAATGAAAGGAAATTTTATTTCCAATGACTCCATAGCTATTACAGAACTACCGTACAATCAGTATGCTACTACTTTAAAAGATTTTGACTGGGATATCGCCAACAAAACCATAAATTTTGTAAATACCGATAATCAAAATGGTTGGTTTGAATCTTTGGTAAAGGAACAAGAAGGTTTAAAATTTGAAGGTGCTAATGCCTTATACGACTTATTGGATAATAGTTTAAAGATTCAAGGGATACCTTCCATTATTTCAGCAGATGCTTTAATTATTCCAGATAGTGGAAAAGTGACCATTTTAAAAGATGGACAAATACCTATCTTAAATAATGCCCAAATTATTGCAGATACGGCTAGTCAATATCATTTGATAACTGAGGCAACAGTGGAAATATTTGGTAGAAAAAAATTTAGAGCAAGCGGTAACTACAGGTTTGATATTCCAGGTAAAGAGCAATCTATTTTTTTACAAGAAATTATTGGAGATCGGGTAGGGAAGGGAGCTTTTAGTCAAAAAGCGGTTGCAACAAGAGCAAGGGCAGAAATTTTAGAAGGACAAGACTTTTATATTGATGCCAAAATAAGATATAATGGGGAGGTGTTTTTGAATTCAGAAAAGGAAGTTCTTTCTTTTAAGGGGTTCGGACAGCTTATATCTCCCTATTTGTTTGCGCCTTCTTGGTTTTCCTTAAATCAAGAATTGGATAAAAATAATCCGATCATCCCAATTGACAATGTTCGCGATAAAGATGGATCCTTTTTGAGATCTGGAATTTTCTTGAGTAAATCTTCAGGACAAGCATACTCCCTATTTTTAAATCCTCCAGAATTTAGGGGCGACCGCGTTATATTTTCCGCACAGGAATTAGTTGATTATCATCCTGAAAGCGATGAATTTATATTTGGAGATTCTACGAGATTAATAACAGAAGAAAGGGTAGGCAATCGACTAGTATTAAGTAATAAAACGGGGCAATTCGAAGGAGATGGTAAACTGAATATTGGAACTGGGATGAATTATGTCCAGGTAGCTGCAGCAGGTAAAATCAAAGGTCAAATTGCAGAACCCAAGGATCCTAATATTATAAGTGCTGAGGGCTTTAAGGAAGAAAAACCCAAACCTATTGAGTTTGAATGCATGACTGGGATTAATTTTTATTTACCTGAAGCACTCAAGAAAATTATGGTTGAAGAGGTACTTGCAGCCTTTGATGCTAACATAATCGTATATTTAATTAATCCTGATTTTTTCAAGAATGCTGCTTACCAAATTTTTCCAAATGAACCTTTAGTTAATGAATCCATTGAAGCTGTAAATACAGGATACCTAGAGATTCCCGAAAAATCTAATCCCTTTTTGTTTTTATTCAGTAATCTCAAACTGAAATGGGATGAGGAATATCAATCTTTATTTACTACGGGCAAAGTATCTGGAATGGCATCTATTGGTGGTCAACCTTTTAATAAAAATCTGGAAACTTATATTGAATTTATAATGCCTGCAAATGAAGATGATCGGATGTATCTTTACTTCAAACTACCAGATGGAACTTATTATTTCTTTGGTTATAGAATGGGCATATTAAGTTTGGTAAGTAATAGTATTCGCTTCATGGATGCCTTTAGGGAAATTAAAGTGAGCGACACCATTATTCAAATGCCCGATGGAGAGACCTATGAGATGCAGGAAGTCGACCCCATTACTGCGACACGTTTTCTCAGGAGGATTCAGCTAGCAATGGATAAAAAATAGGTTACTTGATTAGGATTTCCTCTTTAATTATGGCTAGGGTCTTATCAATTTCTTCTTCAACAGTATAAGCTGAAATTCCTAGACGTGTGACTCCTCCATCCTCTAATAATCCTAAAACTTCAATCCCTCTTAAGGCATAAAAATGCCCATCCCAACCAAAAATATTATGTTGTGCTAGTTTCTTACAGAAATGTTCTGGCCTCATCCCCTCTACTGCCAGAGCAATAGTAGGTGCGCGCATGGGTTGATCAATCGATGGGCCAATGAGTTCTATTTCTTTGAAATCAGAGAGGCCATAATATAATTTTTTGGCCAAGTTAATTTCATGCTGGTGGATATCTGCAAGTGCATTGAATAGTTTTTGTCTCAAATTATTTCCTGCACCAATTTCAGCTATAAATTTTATGGCAGCTCTAACACCTGCGATAGCAGCGTGGTTTAAGGTACCTGTTTCTATGCTTTCTGGTGCTTGCTGGCCTGCTGTTCTTAGACGATAGGTTGGCAATTGGTCAAGTAACCCTGGCCTACTGTATAATATACCTACATGAGGGCCGTAAAATTTGTAGGCAGAGCAAAGTAAAAAATCACAGCCCCAGGAAATTACATCAATAGGAAAATGAGGGGCAAAATGTACTGCATCGATTAAAAGCCATGCCCCCACCTGGTGGGTTAACCTTCGAACTAAAGCTATATCATTAATAGTCCCTGTCAAATTAGCAGCTGCACCCATCGCCACTAATTTTGTTTTTTCATTGATTTTTGATGCTAAATCTTCATAATCAATGACTGCATCCATTCGTATTTTGACTTCTCTAACAATTATTCCTTTTTCTCTTAAAGCTAACCAAGGTCCCCTATTGGATTCGTGATCTAATTGGGTAATTAAAATTTCATCTCCAGGTTGGAGGTGCTTTCCTATAGCTCTAGACAAACTGAAATTAAGGGTAGTCATATTTTGTCCAAAGGATATGGTATCTGGTCCTTCTGCTCCCAAAAAAGTAGCCACATGTCCCCTCGTGGATTCCATTATCTCGTCTGTTTCCATCGAGGTTAAAAAAGTACCATGTGTATTGGCATTAGATTGCGTATAATATTGTGAGATGGCGTCTATAACCTGTTGTGGTACTTGAGTACCAGCTGGACCATCTAAAAAAATTAATGGTTGGTCGTTTTCTTGCCTACTTAATACCGGGAAATTGGCTCTAAAATTAGCATTCATATTACATGTTTTGTAAATGAGCAAAATGATGATTTCCATGCCAAACATAAAGAGCGGTAGCTGAATTCAGCGAAAAAGGCTCTTCATATTCAGGATGAATAAAAGTACGATTCCATTCTTCTGCATTCAAATTTTCTAAAAGGATACTCCACTTGGCATGTACTCCGTCAATAATAGAAAGTGCTGTTTCAGGATGGGCTAACAAACTATCTGCAAGTGTTCCCCATTTTTGTTCATGATATGGCTTGATGGTAGGTTGATGTTCAGTCAAAGCCAATTTAATTCTCATTAGGGCTTGACTATGACTATCTGAAACATGATGAATCAATTGTAAAGCAGACCATCCTCCTGGTCGATAAGGAGTTTTCCATTTTTCAAGGGTCCATCCACCGGTTACTTCTCGAATTTCTTTCGGTAATTTAGCTAGTGATTGGATCCATCTAGGTCTGAATTTAGAATAATCTGATTGATTAGGGGGATGAAAACGCCCAATCGGAAATTTTAATTTTTCTAAAGCTATTTCATCCATATATTAAATTTTTCCAGTATAGTTAAAAGGAGATATTGTTAATAGGGTGTCCTTTACATCCGATGGTATAGGTAATTGTGCAATCCAGGCAGAAAAATCTTCTTTGTTGAGTTTATTTTTGCCTCTAGTTAAATCTTTTAGTAATTCATAAGGTTTTTCAAATCCTTCTCTTCTTAGAATATTTTGTATTCCTTCTGCAATTACTGCCCAATTGTCATCCAAATCCTTGTCAATTGCTTCACGATTTAAGATTAATTTGTCGAGCCCCTTCAAGATAGATGCGAATGCAATTAAATCATGAGCAAATGGAACCCCAATATTTCGGAGAACAGTACTATCAGTTAGGTCCCTTTGTAATCGTGAAATGGGCAGTTTTTGAGACAAATGCGATAAGAGCGCATTAGCCAAACCTAAATTACCCTCTGCATTTTCAAAGTCTATCGGATTTACCTTATGAGGCATAGCTGAGGAACCAACTTCCCCAGTTTTTACTTTTTGTTTGAAGTAATCCATAGAAATATAAGTCCATATATCTCTACAAAAATCTATTAAAATGGTATTGATTCTTTTTACAGCGTCTAATTGAGCAGCTAAATAGTCGTAATGTTCTATCTGTGTGGTAGGATATGATCTTTCTAATCCCAATCTATTTTTCAAAAATTGGGTGGCAAATTGGTGCCACTCAATTTGAGGAAAAGTAAGATAATGGGCATTCATATTACCGGTTGCTCCTCCAAATTTGCCCACATGTGGAATTGAAACTAGCGTATGCAATTGATTTTTTAAACGCTCTGAGAAAACGCTAAATTCTTTTCCTAAAAAAGTTGGAGAAGCCGGTTGTCCATGGGTTTTAGCTAGCATTGGAACAGATTCCCATAAAGAAGCTTTTTCTTCTATAGCTTGAATGATTCCTTGAATTTTTGGTATCACTTCTTCCATCAAGGCTTCTTTCAAAGATAGCGGAATTGCAGTATTGTTGATATCTTGAGAGGTGAGTCCAAAATGTATGAATTCTTTGAATCTATCCAGATGAAGGGTATCAAATTTTTCTTTGATCCAGTATTCTACTGCTTTAACATCATGGTTGGTAATGCGCTCTATCTCCTTTATTTTCTGAGCATCATCCAATGAAAAATGATGGTATAAATCAGCTACTTTAGACACTAGGTCTTTTGGGAAATTCTCAAAAGAACTTAATTCTAACTCGACTAATTCTAAAAAGTAGCTGATTTCAATTCTTACTCGATATTTTATTAAAGCATACTCCGAAAAGTAATTTTGCAAATTATGAGTCTTCCCATTATACCTGCCATCTATCGGAGAAATTGCTGTTAAACTCATCTCTAATTATTCAGGTGCTTTATCTACAACTGGTTTTTCGTTTCTGTTGGCTAATTCCCAAGCGGTTGCAAATACTAATTTTGCCCTTGATTCCAAAAGTTCATATTGAATCTTATCCGGAGTATCGGTGGGTTGATGATAATCTTCATGTGTTCCATTGAAATAAAAAATTACTGGAATATTATTCTTGGCAAAGTTGTAGTGGTCTGATCTATAATAAAATCTTTGTGGATCGTCTTTGGAATTGTATTTATAATCCATGGTCAAACCTTTTGCAAAAGTTGAGGATACCTTTTCGTGAATTTGATGTAGATCTGTCGATAGCATATTGGAACCAATTATATAAACATAAGGATCTTTAGCTTCTCTTTCTGGATCTATTCTACCTATCATGTCTATATTTAAGTTTGTAATCGTTGATTCCATAGGAAAAACTGGATGATCTGCATAGTAAGCAGAACCAAATAATCCTTTTTCTTCACCTGTTACTGTCATAAATAAAATACTCCTCCTTGGGGTGAATCCCGCTGCTTTGGCTTTGGAAAACGCCTCAGCAATTTCAAGAACACCTACTGTTCCAGAACCATCGTCATCAGCCCCATTATGGATTTCTCCGTTAATGATTCCAACGTGATCATAATGGGAGGTAATAACTAATATTTCGTCTTTAAGATCACCTCCTTCCATAAAGCCTAAAACATTTTCTGAAAAGGCCTTTCTCTCTTCTAGTTCTGCAGAAATTTTTACCGGAACGGTGGCGAAACTATTGGCTGGTGAGGTTCCCTTTTTAGCTTTCTTTTCCAAGGTTTTAAAGAAATTCTTAGACTCAACTCCCATTAGGAGAGCTACTTTGTCGGGATTCATCATGAATATTGGCATAGATCCACTGCGACTTTCTTCTGAAGCCAACATCAAATTAGGTTTACTTACAAAACCCCTCCACAATTGAGATTTAGAATCGAATTCTTCAATGGAAGGATAAGTAACTATTACAAAAGCTGCTCCTTGTTCACTTAGTCTTCTAATTCGTTGCCAAAGGCTAGGTGCTTTTTCTACTAAAGGATTTCCGTCATTGTCCCTAGGAACACCGTCTATTAAAACCAATCCCTTCCCCTTTATTTCTTCAGCTGTAACATCTGTGAATTGATCGGTTTGAAGCCCATATCCAGCAAAAATTAAAGGAGTTTCAGGTAGTTCAGCACTAAAATAACCCATTCCAAAAAAATCTTGTGGGGCTTGTAGAGAAGTATTTATACTCCTAATGGTGGCTGATTTTATTTTTCTTGCTTTGAATTCGATAGGTTGAAAATAGGGGTTAGGTTGATTGGGTACTGGTCCTGTTAAGCCCAAATGATAAAAATGTTTGGCAATATAATCAGCAGCCATTTTTTGTCCCCTTTCTGTAGTTTCACGCCCTTCGTAATCATCAGATGCTAAAGTATAAAGGTGTTGTTTGAGGTCCTCTTGATTGATAGTAGACATGAATTCTTCTACTTCTTTGACACTGGATTCAATGGAAATATTTTGTGATTGTGCCAGTGTTACTAGGCTTACTAATGGTAAAATTAATTTAATAGGGTTCATATTTTATTATTTGAATGGAATATTTAATTGGTCCAAAATTAGTGGAAAATCCACACTATCTTTAATTAAATGAATGGCTCTTTTTACCTTCCAAGGAGTTCTGGTATTAATTTTCACTTCAATTCTACTGATTTTGACTACCGACCCATACGTATCTAATTTAGTCGTAATTACTGGTATATTGTGTTCGCTGAAATAAGGATTGGTGAGGTCTCCCATATCATACCACTTAGCATGTCGTCCATCTCCAGTTACAATTATTCCGGATAAAGGGGACCCTTTCAAATTTTTAAGTTTGGATATGGTTTCAATTTTTTCAATCGCTTCATTTAGTCTCTTGATACTGGCTACTAGTAATATGTTTTCCGAATTAGCAATCTCATCAATATCCACCAATGAACCTGCTAGTATTCCTTCAATACGGTTATTAAGAAATTCACTGTTGGCCAAGACCTTTCCGTCCACCGCGTGTAGTACAGTATCCATGATAGGGAAGGAGAGCGCTTGCTCATAAGGCACTACACCTAAAAGAGGGATATCGGTCTGGTCCAATTTTTTCTGGATGAAATAACGGGTTTGTTCTAATTTTTCAGGTTTGACCTTATTTACAATAACGCCCAGCAGAGGAACTTGCTGTTCTCTGAATAGGGAAAGACTTATATTCAGCCTATCTATGGTATTGCCTATTCCTCCTTCTACAATCATGATGACTGATGCACCAAGCATTTTAGCCACCTTGGCGTTATTCAAATCGACTACGCTTCCTACGCCGGGATGACCAGTACCTTCATAGACCACAATTTCAAATTGGTTTTCTAGTACTTTTGCAGCTTTTCTTATTCGATCTGTAAAATTAAATTGCTCTGGAGTTTCAATGAATTTTTTGGTAATACCTTGGGATAGGATTACAGGGCTGTGAATATCTGGATCAATGGAAAATTGAATGAACTTGGAAAACAATAAAGCATCTTTATCGGCTCTAACCCCATCGACTGTAACGTGTTTTTGCCCCAACGGCTTGCAGTACCCCGTCTGATACCCCATCTCTTGTAAATTACTTACTAAGCCTAAGGTAGAGGTAGTCTTGCCAACGTGTTGCCCTGTGGCTGCTACAAAGATTTTAGCTAGTGCCATTAAAATAAATTAGCCTTTATATTCCAAATCCATTCAATTAAAAGTGTCTTAATTATATGGCCCAACCTTCTCTATATTCTCTCGTTACAAACTGGTTAGCTTCTTCTAAATTAGTGATTCTCATATTTTCTCCATCCCATAGAAGTCGCTTCTGTCCATAATATTCGTAACCACCATTGGATCTTTCTTTTCTCAATAGATAACTTCTTATGGCTAAATTACCCATTAAAACTGTTTCTGTTAATGGTCCAGAATAATCAAAAGAAGAAGTCAGTGCTTGATGTTCAGGACTATTAAAGCCTGCTTTGCAAGCATCAACCCATTTGCGCTGGTGTCCGTATTCTGGTTCATCATTTTCTTGCTCTCTTTCACTAGATACAGTCGGCTCACCAGGCCTATAGAGTTTAGCGTTCAATCCATAGGAGCCACAAGTTATAATCCCTTTATCTCCTACAATCATCACTCCGCTTGAACTTCCAGATTCTCCCATATCTTCCTCGGATGGAATCAAATAAGGATGAGCTGGCTTGATTCCCCCATCACTCCAGGTCATTTCTAAAGGCTTACCAGTCTTATCTGTGGCTTCAAAATGAATAGTTACAAAAGAGGAAGGAGGACACCCTTCGGGTAAATATTCTGGAGTCCACATTCTCCGGAAGACGCTTCCCACACTACATTGAACATCAACCGGATATTTTAAATTGAGTGCTTTAAAAGGAATATCAATCAAATGGCAACCCATATCTCCTAAAGCTCCTGTTCCATAAGGCCACCATCCTCTCCAGTTAAATGGGTGCATGGCTGGGTTATAGGGAGTCTCCTTTGCTGGGCCAATCCAAAGATCCCAATCTAAACCAACAGGTTTTTGATCAGGTTGTGGTTCCGGCCAAGGAATTCCTTGTGGCCAAACTGGTCGATTGGTCCATACCTTAACTTCGCCTATATTTCCGATTTTACCAGAGTTAATCCAATCTTGAATATCTAATTGAGAGGGATTTGATGCTCCCTGATTACCCATCTGTGTAACCACTTTCTGCTCTCTTGCTAATTCCGTTAGTATTCTTGCCTCTCGCACATTATGTGTCAATGGTTTTTGCACATACACGTGCTTTTTTAATTGCATAGCGGCAACAGCAGCTACTGCGTGCATGTGATCGGGAGTAGAAATGGTAACGGCATCTATGTCTTTTTCCTTGTCCAACATTTCTCTGAAATCTTGATAAAAATTGGCTTTGGGAAAATCTTTAACGGAATCTTTTACCCCGTGAGCTCCATCAATATGTACATCGCAAAGAGCAACAACACGCTCTCTTCCCTTAACTGAAGCATTCCTTATATCGCTTCTTCCTTTACCACCAGCTCCAATAGCAGCTAAATTTAATTGATCACTTGGGGCTAAATATCCAGGTCCTCCCAATACATGGCGAGGAACGATAAATATGCCTGATGCTACTAGGCTTTTCGCCAAAAAATCCCGGCGGGAACTAGCTTTTTGCTTTGATTTTTTTGAATTCATAGTTTCTTCGTTTTTAATTCGAGCTAAAACTTACAAAAAAGTTTTTTAATCTTTCTAAAAATACACATTTGATTTATCCAAATCAAATTATATACTTTTGCACCAAGATAAATGCAAAACATCTAAAAGCATGCCAAAAAACCTATTGATAGTCGAGTCTCCTTCTAAGGCCAAAACCATTGAGAAATTTTTAGGAAAGGATTTTAAGGTAAAATCCAGTTACGGTCATATTCGAGATTTAGATAAGGGGATATCTGCAGTAAATATTAAAAAGTCCTTTGAACCAAAATATGTAATTACTCCTGACAAACGCAAACTTGTTAAGGAGTTGAAAGAGGCAGTATCAAAATCTGATGAGGTTTGGTTGGCCACGGATGAGGATCGAGAAGGGGAGGCTATATCATGGCACCTGTGTAAGGTACTCGACTTAGACGAATTCACTACCAAAAGAATTGTTTTTAGAGAGATTACCAGACCTGCTATTCAAAATGCCATTAAGCAGCCAAGATTGGTGGATATCGATTTAGTCAATGCTCAACAAGCTAGAAGAATTCTTGACCGATTAGTTGGCTATGAACTCTCAGAACTGCTCTGGAAAAAAATTAGGGGGAAATTATCTGCGGGTAGAGTACAATCAGTGGCTGTTAAATTATTAGTAGAAAGAGAGCGAGAAATTAATGATTTCGAGATAACCTCATTCTATAAGGTTCATGGAGAATTTGAGGTAAAGGATGTTGATGGCAAAATAGCTGTGTTAAAGGCAGAATTACCTGAGCGTTTTGGCCATGAAAAAGAAGCTAAAGCTTTCTTACAAAGCTGTATGGGAGCGCTTTTTAAAATTGAAAATATTGAAGTCAAGCCACTTAAGAGAAAACCAACTGCACCTTTTACCACCTCAACCCTTCAACAAGAAGCCAGCAGAAAATTGGGCTTTTCCGTTCAAAGGACCATGAGTGTTGCTCAGCGTTTGTACGAAGCTGGTTTGATCACCTACATGAGAACTGATTCAATAAGTTTGAGTCAAACGGCAATGGTGGCCATAGCAGCAGAAATAGAAAATTCTTTTGGAAAAGAATATCTTCAAGTAAGAAACTTCAAAAGTAAGTCTGCCAATGCGCAAGAGGCACATGAGGCTATTCGACCTACTTATATAGAAAATCAACAGGTGACTGCAAGTAGAGAGGAGCAAAGGCTATACGATTTGATTTGGAAAAGAACCATTGCCTCCCAAATGGCAGATGCCGTTTTGGAAAAAACTACCGTAAAAATTGGTATTTCAACTGTAAAAGATCGTCAACTAGTAGCTTCAGGTGAAGTATTAAAATTCGATGGATTTTTAAAAGTTTACCTAGAATCTAAAGATGAAGAAGAGGAGGAAGAAACCAAAGGAATGTTACCCCCATTAAAAATAGGTCAAGCACTTCAATCACTGGAAATGGCTGCAATGGAAAGATTTACAAGACCCCCAGCGAGATATTCGGAAGCGGCACTGGTTAAGAAATTAGAAGAACTTGGAATAGGCAGACCTTCTACTTACGCTCCTACTATTAGTAGAATAATGGAAGTCAATAGGGGATATGTAGTGAAAGAAAACAGGGAAGGAGTCCCAAGAGAATTTAATATACTCACACTTAAGAATGATATAATAGAGCAAACTATTGGAAATGAAATGACTGGCGCTATTAAAAATCATTTGGTTCCTACGGATCTCGGAATGACGGTTTCTGATTTTTTAGAGGAACATTTCCAGGAAATTATGAACTACAGTTTTACCGCAGGTATAGAAAAAAAATTAGATGATATTGCTTCAAATGGAGAAGATTGGGTTGAGTTGTTGGAAAACTTCTACGGTCCATTCCACCAACAGGTTGTCAATACAATAGAGACCGCAGAAAGACCATCTAAAGAGCGAATCCTTGGAAAAGATCCAGAGTCAGGTAGAACTGTTTTGACCCGTCTTTCTCGTAGAGGTCCAGTGATTCAAATTGGAAGCCCCGACGAGTTAGAAGAGGACGAAAAACCGAGATATGCTAGCTTGAGAAGAGGGCAAAGTATTGAAACCATATCTTTTGAAGAGGCAATTAAATTATTCGAATTACCAAAAGTTTTGGGTACATACAAAGAGGAGGAAGTTTTGGTAGCGATTGGACGATTTGGACCTTACGTCAAATTTGGCGAAAAATATGTCTCTATTCCTAGAAATGAGGAGCCAATGGATTTAACACTTGAAAGGGCTCAAGAATTGATTGATGAGAAACTAAAAGAAGAAGCTGCTGTCGGTACTTTTCAAGGTTTGCCTATAACAAAAGGTAAAGGACGTTTTGGCCCCTTCTTAAAATGGAATAATCTTTTTGTGAATGTCCCTAAGCGATATGATTTCGAGAACATCTCCCAAGGAGAAATGACTGAACTAATACAAGCTAAAATAGAGAAGGAAGCCAATCGATATATTCAAAAATGGGAGGAAGCAGAAATTGCCATTGAAAATGGAAGATGGGGACCTTTCATCAGGTATAAAAAAAGCATGATAAAAATTCCTAAAATTGGGGATGTTAAGCCTGATGTTGAGCAACTTAAAGCATTTACCTTAGAAGAAGTCAAAGAGTTAATAGAGAAGGAATTACCAGGTACCTTTTCTGAAAAAAAATCTAAGAAAACAGCAGCTAAAAAGAAGCCCGCACCCAAAAAGAAAGTATCCGGCACTAAGAAATCAACAAATATCAAAAAAAATAAATAATCATGTCAGAACCCAAGAAGCCAGCAAAACCCAATCAATTAAACATTGAAATATCAGACGAGGTCGCAGAAGGAATTTATTCCAACTTAGCTATTATTTCTCATTCTCACTCCGAATTTATTTTGGATTTTATCAGGCTGTTGCCTAATGTGCCTAAAGCTAAGGTCAAATCCCGGCTTATTTTGACCCCTCAACATGCTAAAAAATTGCTAAAGGCCTTATCAGATAATATAGAAAAGTTTGAAAACCAATTTGGAGAAATTCAGGAGCAGGAAAATCCTCCTTTCCCACCCATGAATTTCAATACACCTAAGGCTCAGGCTTAATCGACGTAATCAATAAGTTCTACTTCAAAAACTAAGATGGCATTAGCTCTGATACCATTTGGAGGGTTCGGGCCATATCCCAATCTGGAAGGAATGAATAACCTAGCTGTCTCCCCCTTGGTCATAAGCTGTAACCCATATTGCCAACCTAGAACCAGATTGTACAATCGAAACTTTACAGTGGCATTACCTTGTGTTTGGTCAAATACCTCTCCGTCCAAATAAGATCCTACATACCTAACCTCCACCTGAGAACTTGGACTTGGAGAACAACCATAGGGTCCAGCTGCACAAGGTTCTCCAGGAATATCAGAAACGACAAAAAGTCCAGTAGAATGTTCCTGGTAATCTAAATTCAAGTCTTCTAAATATTTTCGTATTTCCCTGCGTTCATCTTCAAATCTGGTGATGCTGTCTTTCTGGCAACTACTCCCAAGGATTAAAAAACCTAGCAAAATTAAACTTCCTATTCTCATCATTTTTATGTTGTAATTTGTTTATTGCAAAACTGCAAAAAAGTATTGATGAATAACAAAGAAATAGCCTACTCGTTTAGTTTACTCGCTGATTTAATGGAAATACACGGTGAGAATCCTTTTAAGATCAAATCTTATCAAAATGCTTACCGAACTATACGGAGTTTAGATAAACCCCTAGGGGAATTTACTCAAGATGATTGGAGTCAAACTAAAGGAATTGGGAAAGCTATACTAGGAAAAATTGAAGAATTACTGCAAAAGGGTACTATGGACACCTTAGAGCAGTACTTGTCCAAAACACCCGAAGGGTTAATAGAAATGTTCAGCATTAAAGGTTTCGGACCCAAAAAAATAAAAGCCCTCTGGACAGAACTGGGAATAGAAAGTTTGGGAGAACTTTCCTATGCCATTTCTGAAAATCGATTATTGGAGTTAAAAGGATTTGGGCCTAAAACTCAAGAAGATTTAAAAAACAAAATTGCTTTTTTTAAAAATAATAAAGGCTATGTTCGATATGCTACCGCTGACAAAATATTGCAGCCACTATTGAATAAACTCAATGAAAAAATTGGAGAAGATAGATTTGTAGTCACTGGAGATTTTAGACAAAGAATGCCTATACTGAATCAAGTTAGTATACTTATTAAGAGTGAAAGACCCGATTCAACTATTCAAGAAATTATTGAAAATGCTGGGTTTAGCCTTTATGAAAAAACATCAGATAGATTTAATTTTAAATTTAAGGAGGGATGGATTCTTTCTGTAAGGTGGGTGGCACCAGAGCAATTTGGTTGGGAAAATTTCCAACAAAATAGCCCTGCTGAATTCCTAGAAGCATTCCAGAAGGAATTTAAGGTCGATACTAGATACTTTGAAACTGAAAAGGCCCTTTTTGATCATTTGGACTTAGATTACATCCCTCCTGAAATTAGATGGAATCCACAATCTATCAAATGGGCATTAGCACATAAATTACCCCATTTGATCAATCAATCTCATCAAAAGGGTATCATTCACAACCATAGTACTTACAGTGATGGAACTCATTCTTTAGCACAAATGGCAGAGGCTGTTCAACAAAAAGGCTATGAGTACTTCGTAATTAGTGACCATTCTCAATCTGCTTTTTATGCCAATGGTTTAACTCCCGAAAGAGTTTTGAAGCAAATGGATGAAATTGACCGTTTGAATCAACAATTGGCTCCTTTTAAAATATTCAAAAGCATTGAAAGTGATATTTTGAATGATGGATCCTTAGACTATCCAATAGAAATCTTGGATCGATTTGATTTAGTGATAGCTTCTATTCACAGCAACCTTAAAATGGATAAAGAGAAGGCCACCAATAGAATTTTAGCAGCTATTAGGCAGAAGCACACCAACATTCTAGGCCACCCGACAGGTAGACTTTTGCTTTCTAGAGAAGGGTACCCCATTGATCATTTGGCGATTATCGACGCTTGCGCTGAGAATAACGTCGCCATTGAGCTTAATGCAAATCCTTTTAGACTTGATATAGATTGGAGTTGGATTCCTTACGCCATCGAAAAAAATGTTTTAATTTCCATTAATCCCGATGCTCATGCCGTTTCAGGAATTGACGATGTTCAATACGGGATTCAAGCTGCCAGGAAAGGCCTACTCACTCCGAATCATTGCCTATCCTGTTATAGTCTGGCGGAATTTGAAAATTGGATAGCCGTTCAAAAGAAAAAAAGGGATATTATTTAAACAACTTTCGAGTTGATAACATTAATGAAGAAAATAGTTTTTATTTATATATTATTTAAAATGTCGCAGAACCATTATTTTTGCAACGTTTTTTGATTCAATTTAGATTCTAATAATTAAAATTTTTAAAGATGAAATCATTCAAATTTGCTGCTTTTGCTCTTGCAGTATCGGTTTCTATGACTGCTTGTTCAAGTGGGGGAGATGCTGAATCTACTGCAGCAGCTACTCAACCTAATCCAAATGCAGCGGTAACTCCTTCAGCTCAAACACCTCAGGCACCAGCTGGTCCAGTTACCACCGTTGCTTTTGAGGAATCTCAAATCAGCTTTGGAACCATTGATGAAGGTGAAATCGTTAATCAAGTTTTCCAATTTACCAATACTGGTTCTGAGCCTTTAGTATTAAGTGACGCTAGAGGAAGCTGTGGTTGTACTGTTCCTCAGTGGCCAAAAGAGCCTATCGCTCCAGGTGAGTCTGGTGAAATCACTGTTCAATTTAACAGTAAGGCGAAAAGAGGAAAAAGAAGCCAGAAAGTTACCATCACTGCTAATACTAACCCTCCCCAATCTTTTATTTACCTGACAGGGGAGGTCGTAGCTGCAGCAAACTAATAAATGCTTTAAATATTGTAAACAGCCTGTAGAGGTAAGAATACCTTTCGGGCTGTTTTTTTATAATGAAAAAGTACCTTTCACTCGTTAAGTTTAGCCATACCATTTTCGCTTTACCATTCGCTTTCATTGGATTTTATCTTGGTTTAATACATCAACCAGAAGCTTCCAGGATGGTAGAAATTGCGTTTTTGGTCTTACTATCAATGATTTTTGCCCGTACTTCTGCTATGGCATTCAATCGATTTTTGGATCGAGATATTGATGGTTTAAATCCCAGGACTGCTGGAAGAGAAATCCCTTCGGGAAAAGTTTCTCCTGCTGCTGCCAAAATGCTTACCTTTTCCAGTGCGATCTTGTTTGTAGTTGCCACCTACTTCATAAACCCTCTTTGTTTTTACTTGTCCCCCATAGCTCTTGCGGTAGTATTAGGGTATAGTTTTACAAAGCGTTTTACTTCAGCCAGTCATTTTGTTTTGGGACTTGGATTGGGTTTAGCACCCCTTGGAGCCTACTTAGCAATTACAGGCGTATTTTCTATTGTTCCTGTATTGTTTTCCATTTTAGTCATTACTTGGGTAACCGGCTTTGACATCCTCTACGCTCTGCAGGATGAGGAATTTGATCAACAAATGGGTCTAAGGAGTATTCCTGTTGTTTTAGGAGCTAAGGGAGCCATAGACTTAAGTAATGGACTTCATATTCTTTCAGCCATAATAATTGTTTTGATAAGTTATTTGTTCTGGATTTCAGGTGGCCCTATAAATTTGATATTTGGAATAGCCTCTGCGCTGTTTATCTTTTTACTATACTACCAACATACCTTAGTTAAGCCAAGACAATACGAGAGATTAAACATCGCTTTTTTTACCACCAACGGAGTAGCTAGTCTTATATATGGATTAGCTTTTATTGCTGATTACTACTGGTAACTTCTACCTGATCGCCAATTTTAATTATTGCATTATACTGATCTACACAAGCATTTTTCCCAAAAATAATTTGACTATTTACAGTCCGATATTTCGCTAAAAGCTTTGAATAATCTATATCTATTTCAGCTGTTTTTGGATCAATCGTAATCATTTTACATCGAGCACATTTTTTAGGTAGCCGAAAGGGGATTCCTGCAATCTCAATGGTATTCCATTTATCTTCTTCGAATTCGATTTGGTTTTCAACTATGATATTGGGCCGGAAACGATCAATGGTGTATTCTAAACCAGTCCATTTGTTTATTTTTTTGAGAGATGCCGTCGTAGTTATCAAATAGGGATAACCGTCTGATAAACTGACTTCATCGTCAGGTAATCCATAACGGGAGTCGACTTTTCTCAAACCAAAAGAGGGTTGATATACCAGTTGAACAGGGGATTTTAAATATTCGGTAAACCATAAACTGGCTTCCTTTTTAAAGGCAATAACGGAACAAATGTCATCCCATATTTGAGCATCAATAATTGGACCTTCAATAGAAGGAGTTTCAGGAATGATTAGTTCTGGAAGCCGATCGTCCGGATCTCTTATTAAAAAGGAATGATTTTTGTGTTC
>JBEAPR010000150.1:0-5546 GCA_041164265.1 Bacteroidota bacterium
GCATAAGTAGTGAATTGACCCCCATTTTGAGGTAATTGTTTGAGGAGCTCTCCTCGAGTAACATCTGGATAAGAAGTACCTTGTATGTAATAGGAAAATATAGGCAGCATTGTAATACCTCCATTGGTGGGAAAATAATGTAATTCAGCAGGTTGTTCTGGTGAGGCGGTAAACTGCATATTGAGACCCCAATTTCCCATTAATAAATCCACTTGACCATCATTATTAAAGTCATCTAGAAGAAGAGAAGTCCATAGTCCTTGTTTATCTTTAATGACATTAGGCATATCCATCTCTTCCCATCTTTCCCCATTTTTTTGAAAACCTCGTATGGAAGCCCACTCACTGGCAATAAAAATTTCCTCAATTCCGTCTCCATTCCAATCTGCCTTCTGCATTGCATTTACTCGTTTCAATGATGCTGCATCTATACCAAAATTGGCTTCGGACTCAGAAAATCTTCCATTTCCTTGATTGATTAAAATGGTACTTCCATAAGAGGTTGGAAATTTACCAGGAACAATTGAACCACCAATAAAAATATCTTGGTTCCCATCTTCATTAAAATCTATTGCTAAGGCCACTTTTGAATTTCTGTAGATATTAGGCAACCCTTCGGGAAAATATTCAAGTCCTCCCTTCCCATCATTTAAATACAACCGGTCTAATAACCTTGGGTCTTTATCCCTGAGATCGTGGTAACCCCCACTTAAAACTAATAAATCATTCCAACCATCTCCATTAAAATCTTCAATCAGGGCATCTGTATCTACAAAATATGCATGCTCCAAAAAAGCAGGAATTTCGGCTAATTTCATTACTCCGTTGGACTGCCTCAAGTATATTTGGCTTGGAAAATTTTGATTGCCTCCTACAAATAGATCCTCTAAGCCATCTCCATTAAGATCACCTTTCTGTAAACAACCTGTTTCGTTAGAAAATGACTGTAAAAGAAGTAATTGCCTATCAAAGTCATTATAGTCGGAATTAGAAACTGTATTAGAAATAGTGGCCACAGGATTAAATATCTTTGGAAGCTCATTCGATAAGACAATTGGAGGGGTGGGCCCTGCATCTATTTGATTGACTATCAGCCTCTGATTAGCGGTTACTTGAGTTAATATCTGTTTTTCCCTATTGGGCCAAATGACCTCAATGGTATCAATTGTTTGGTCTCCACTGCCTAAACCAAAATGTAGGGTAGGGGTGACCGAAGATTGAAATCCCCTAGTTGGATATTGTTCCTTGACCTGTATTAGACCATCATTTTTTATAATCACCTTGGCACCAATTCCTAAGGTATTTCCCGAATCACCTTTCAATGTAATGGAAAGAAAATTATGAAGCTGGGATTCTCCTCGATTTTCGTAAAAATAGGCTTGTTGGTTAACGTTATTAACCACCAAATCCAAATCACCATCATTATCACTATCAAAGTAGGTAGCTCCATTACTATTGGAAGGTCTTTCTAATCCCCAAGATCTGGTCATATTGACAAAACCCTTACCTGAATTGTTTTTAAAAATATAATTACTTACCTCGCTTGCTGGCATTTGGCCAATTATCTCCATTACATCGTCTCTAACTAATTTTCCTTTTTTAGCCACATAGTCATCCATGAAATTGATGAAATCCAAATTGGTATAATCTCTGAGGTAGCCGTTAGTGACATGTAAATCGTTCCAACCATCATTATCGAAATCAGCAATTAAAGCTGACCAACTCCAATCGGTGTTGGATACGTTATAATATTGGCCAGCCTCAGTAAAAGTGGAATTCCCATTGTTAAGGTGTAACATATTTCTCATGAATTGCCGATAAAAACCACTTCTTTCAAATAACTGGAATTTAGAGTAATTATCTGGGGCCATAAGGAGTTTTTGCCTTTTATGGTCTTCAGGAAGCATATCTAAAGTAAATATATCTGATAATCCATCATTATTAATATCAGCGATATCATTCCCCATTGAGAAATGACTCGTATAGGTGATTTGGGAGGTTATTTCATTTTTAAATTTTCCATTGCCCTGGTTGATATACAAATAGTCGGGAACCGCATAGTCATTAGAGACATAAAAATCTGGCCATCCATCATTGTTGACATCCGAAATTCCTAACCCTAATCCATAACTTAGAGGGGATCCATTGATGCCGTATTCTGTGGTTTTGTCAGAATAGCTTCCTCCATCATTAAGATAAAAACGCAACCCTCTTTCCAAATCTTCTTGTGCAAAAAGTGCCTTGGTACTAGCTTCGTTGAGTAATGGAAGATTTTTTGGATTGTGGTTTAATAAAAGCATATCTAAATCTCCATCTAAATCTGGATCAAAAAAATAAGCCTGAGTGCTAAATCCTGTTGACGCTAGTCCATAATTTTCCGCCGATTCTTCGAAAATTGGATGGCCTTTGGCATCATTCCCTTTATTGACCCATAACTCATTTTTTCTTTTTTCACCTGGTAGCATACCAGAATAGCACAAGTACAAATCTATTTTTTCATCTCCATTAATATCTACTATTGTAACGCCCGTTTTCCATGGCCCTGGTCTTCCAGTTACTCCAGCTTCTGGAGTTATCTTTTTAAATTGGTTTTCTCCATTATTAAGGTATAATTCATTTTGCCCCATATTAGAGGTAAAATATAGATCTTCCCTTCCATCCCCATTAAAATCAGCTGCAGCTACTCCTCCACCATTGTAAAAATATTCATATACCAAAATATTGGTATTCAAACCTTCTTCTAGCTGGTTGATAAAATCAATACCGCTTTGATCTGAACCTAATAAGTTGAAAAGAGAACTATTAAGCAATTTCTCGTGTGGTTCACAACTTGTTAAAGTCAAAACAGCCAATCCAATAATGTATTTCATTGATTTGCACTTTGCCCAAAATTAAAAAATCTGCCCTAAACAATAGGGCAGATTTTTTTACTCAATTTATGTTGGTTGATTAGTAACCAGGGTTCTGCACCAATTGAGAGTTTCTATTGATTTCATCCCTACTAATAGGTCTGTAATACATTTTATCTACCCAAGTTCTGGTTTCTACCTCTGTATTAGAAGCTGGAGTATAGGAGTAATCATATACTTCAGGATCATACTTGTATGGAGTATGCGGACTTTTTCCTGGTTTAAGTGTAGCTATGATATTGACTTCTTGTATACCTTGACCCAAAGTAGATGGTGCAATCATCCATCTTCTAGCATCATGGTATCTGTGCTCTTCATATGCCAATTCAATTCTTCGCTCATTTCTGTAGCGTTCTTTTAGCGCATCCCCTGAATCTGTAATAGCGGGCATACCTACTCTGAATCTTATTTTATTCAACCATTCTCTAGCTTCGGCTTCTTCACCTAATTCTATACAAGCCTCTGCATAGTTTAATACTACTTCAGTGTACCTGATAAAAGGCCAAGGAATTACTTGAGCATTTGATTGATCATCTGGCAAACCTGGATCTGGGTCGATGAATTTTCTAGCATAATAGTGCGTTCTTGAACCATTCCAATTCTCTATAACAGATTCTCTAGTATCTACTCCATTAATCAAACCACCATTACCATCATCGTAATATCCTGTTTGAATTTGATCCATAGGCTCTATACCTACTACGTCTGAAGGTCTAGGCTTCCATGTTGCTCCATCATAAAGAACGGTAGCATAAAACCTTGGGTCTCTATTGACATAAGGAGCACTGCTGTGTGCTGAATTATTCCAATCAAATTTAGAACCATCCATCATTTCATAATCATCTACTAAATTCTGAATAGGGGTATTACCTGCCCAGTTGTGATAACCATTAGGTCCATTGTTAATACCGTGGTGAATTCCACCTAAAGGCCAGTTGTCCTCGACGGTATAAAGGGCAGTATGTGTTCTTTGGAATAATAATTCAACCGCTGCAGCTGCATCGCCTACACTACTTCCTCCACCCATTGCAACGGATACATAATTAGCTGTTCCTTCTTCAGCGGAAACAGGTTCTGTAAGATCCAACTTATAACCAGTAGTTTGATCTAAAACCGCCTTAGCAGCAGCTTTAGCAGCTTGCCATCTGCTTGATTGATCACCAGATGTGTGTGCAATCAATTCCTTATTAGCAAAACCACCTAAAGTAGAAGAATTAGCCGCCATTTTACTAGCATCATGTAAATCACTAGCGGAGTATAATAACATTCTTGATTTCAAAGCCATTGCTGCTAGTTTGCTCGCTCTTCCTGGAGTTTCTTCCTTTCCATCCAAGTATTGTGCTGCTTTATCTAAGTCAGCAACAATGAAATCAACACATTCTGACCAAGAATTTCTAGCTACTTCATAGTCCTCATCTAACCCATAAGCCTTGTCAATGATCGGCACAGCTCCGTAGAATCTTACCAATTGATGGTAGTAATACGCTCTTAAAAAATGAGCTTCTCCTAATAACCTATCTCTTAGATTATCATCGTTAAAGGTTGAGTTAGGAAGTCTTTCAATAGCGGTATTAGCTTGTCGAATGGCTAAATACATATTGTTCCAACCATAGGTTCCACTAATCCAAGCTAAGTTGGAAGGTGTTTCTGAACCTTCTGTAAAAGTATTGATGTTTCTGCCCGCATGGGTAAACATCGCCTCGTCTGTTATGGCAGAGAGCATTTGCTCCTCAAATCCACCATATCCTAGAAATGAGTATACGTTGTAAATAAAGGCGGTTGCCAAAGGACCGTCCCCCCAAGTGGCTTCACTGGATATTTTATCCAGCGGCTGCGTATTGAGGAACTCCTGGTCACAAGCCTGGATAACCAACAACACTCCGGCAAATAAAGATGCTAACTTCAATTGTTTCATTGCTTGCGTTTTTTGATTTTAGATTAGAAAGAAATACTAAATCCTGTATTGATAATTCTGGATTGTGGATAGTTGGTACCCGCAGAGTTAGTCGCCTCAGGATCGTAAATATCATTAGCTGCCACCGTAAACAAGTTTAAGGCATTTACATATAATCTTAATCTTTGTATGTTAACCTTATCTGTTAAAGACGCTGGTAGTGAATATCCAATTTCAATATTCTTCAATCTGATGTAATCTTTGCTAAATAAGAAATAGGTATTGTTTCCAAAGTTACCTCCGGTAAAATAAGTATCTCCTCTACTAGCTAGTCTTGGATGGACATCACTTGGATTGTCAATAGACCACCTGTTGTCATGACTCCACTTTAAGAAGTTTCCGATATCTCCAGATTCCGTAGCGATTCTTAAAGAAGCACCAGTCGCACCCTGTAATAAAACATTAAGATCAAAATTCTTGTATTGCATACTCAAATTAGCTCCAAAGTTAAATGTAGGAGTGCCATTGTCATCAATCCTCACCATGTCATCTGCATTGATTACTCCGTCATTATTGACATCCTTAAATTTCATATCTCCAGGAATCAAATTAGAGGTCACACCGCTGTAGTCAATGTTATTAGCTTCAATAGCTGCTTGATCTCTAAACACGCCGTCATATTCATAAACCAAATATCCACCAATTGGTTTTCCTTCCATTAACTGATATTCAGGAGCTCCAGG
>JBEAPR010000151.1:0-4326 GCA_041164265.1 Bacteroidota bacterium
GATAACCAAAACATTAACAGAAGCTTCTCCGGGACACTCTTTTAACTTAGCCTCTACCTTATAGGTAGTGGAAGCTTGCACTTGTGCGGTGGGTGAAAGACAATTTGTACAACTCAAACCCGTTTCAGGGCTCCATTCGATTTCTTCTAAATTTCCCGGCTCTTCTTTCTGCAAAGTCAGTCGAATTGGATCTCCTGGGCAAACAGTAGAATCATTAGGAATGATGGATAAAGTGGGTAAAGGGTTGACGGTTACTGTCGCCAAACTAGTATCGAGGCAAGCCCCATTTTCAACTACTCTGTAATATTGGGTGGTGGTATCTGGAGTGACCACCATACTTAATAAAGAATCTGGAGTTTCTAATCCTCTTGACGGATACCATTTAAAGGTCATATCGGGATACTCAGCAGGTTCGTAAGAAGGAGTACGCAATACGGCAAAGGCTCCCTCACAGATGCTGGTATCTATTGGAGTAATAATTAAGTTTTCCGGCAAAGAATCAACAATGACCACCAAAGAGTCGATGAGATTACACTGTTGATTAGACGTTTGGGCATAAACGGTAAATTGTCCACTGGCATTTCCCAAATTGACAGAAGAGGAAGTTTGATTGGTGAAAATTCCATTAGAACTTTCCCAAACTACTGATAGATAAGCGGGAGTTACTTCGTAAAAAAGGGCATTAGAAGTTCCTTTACACATCAACAAAGTATCAAATGATTCTAAATTAGGTGCACCTAGGGTGATATCCAATGAAATGGGAACCACTTCTATATCAATTTGCGTTTCTACTTCACATCCTCCGCGAGTGGCAATTAGGGTATATGTACCGCTAGTGGTAGCAGTTAGTGTAGAATTAGGTAAATTAGGTGCATCTACATCTTCTAGACCTCTCCATCGATACTGTACATTATTTTCAGGAGTAGTATTGCCTAAAATAACTGTATTATTTTGGCAAACCTCCATTTGTTCTTCTACATTTAGTACCGGCTTGGTTATGGTGGTTACTTTCAAACTATCGAGGGTAGGTTGCGCGCATAGACCGTTATCAATTGATAAATAATACCATTCCTCCCCTGATGCTATAATAGTTGGATTGGCCTCTGCACTGGTAAAATTACCACTTTGATTGGTCCATTGGTAGGTTTGACCTTCTACCGCTGGATTTCCCAGCCTAATTTCATCCCCAGCACACACTTCAATATCTTCTAGCTCTTGATGAACGGGAGCCATTTCCGGAAGGACAGTTACCCTAAATGCGGTTTGAAAATCACATCCTGGCCCATCTAGTGTTCCGGTTATTAAAAAAGTACCCACAGAGTCAGCTGTAATGATTGGCTGAGCACAATCTTCACAAGATAGGTTGATTCCATTTTGAGCGGTCCAATTAAAAGTTCCACCAGTTACTTGATAGCCATCATTTATGGTAAAAGAAGATCCGAGGCAAACCGTTTGGTCTTCCGCATCTATCAAATCATAAACATAAACTGTTATTTCTTTTTCTTCGCGGTAGCAAAGTGCTGCTACCTCCACTTTATAGGTGGTTGTTTCCGTTGGCCGCGCAACTGGGTTAGGGCAGTCTGTGCAAGAGAGGGAATTATTGGGATCTGTCCATGTGATATCGCCATCGGGAGATTCCACTAATAAATTAGCTCTTCCACCAGAACAAATAGTGGTTTCACCTCGGACAATAGTAAGAGGAATTTGATCAATCATCCCCCTATCACTAGGAGACCAATCTATTTCCAGACCAAGTTTCTCAATTTCACCTCCCCAATCATTTACGAGTATCACGTAAACTTCACCTATAGAAGCGTCAATCGGTGAGACCCAACCATCTTCAACTTCATTTTCACAATCCAGTTCATCCTTAATAGGCTGACCGGTTATAGGATGAGTGGCAGATAAACCAGTTGGTCCATTTAGATCTGCATAAGAAGAACGAACAGGTGCATTATTTTGAATAAAATCAATGATATCGTCAGACTGTTCACATACCTCCTCATTTGCAAAAGGTCCCCAAACATTAAAGTCTAAATCAGATTCATAGCCAGCGCTTTGCAAAGAGAAACCTAGTTTACCATCAATAGCAGCCTGAACGGTAAACCAGTAATAGTTAGGTTGAAAACCTGCTCCTTGCCAACATCCATTATTTACTCCTTCCCTGATGTCCAAGTCTTCAAATCCAGCTTGGTATTCATAAACTATTGGTTGACCGGAACCATCTGAACAACCGTTGACTGGGTTGCAAAGAGCAGCGGAAAGGCCCGAAGGAATTCTACAATCTACCGGGGTAATCTCTATATTAAATGGGGTACAAGTGGTGCCGTTGGCGACAATAATATAATACTCACCAGGTTCTTCAAAATTAACACTCCTCAGAATTCCTGTTTCCGTCTGAGCGACACAAATAGAATTGGTACTTTGAGGATCTCCCTTTAATATAGCCATTCCTGTATTAGAAAGCGCTCCAGTCAAATTAATATCTGCGCAAACCCCACCCGGAGCAATATATTTGAATACCATTTCTTGTCCCCACAAAAAACCCTCCAGACCACATACTGTGGAAGTTAAACTTCCATACCCATCACAAGTACTTATTGGACCAGCGCTGAAAGGAAGTTCTGTAATTTCAATAGGGTCAAAACTTCCTGATCCCCCACATTCTTCAGCATTACAAGACCATTTCAATTGAAAACCATCCATTTCTATTTGCTCATCAGCTGTAAAGACTACCGTAAAGCATGGGTCATTTACTTTAAGTTTAAGAGGTGCTAAAGTCCCGGAACCGGAAACAATCCCAATGGGATCTCCCACAGCATTATTACCTGCATAAATAGAAAGTACATCTCCTCCAAAAAATAATCGATAGGGATCAATGCTATAGTCTATAATTTCAATGTCGATACAAGCAGTTGGATTCGAGGGACACACCGTAAAAGATTCCTCTACTCCTCCAGTATAAATGCTGTCAGGGCCCCCATTATCGAAAAGTAAACCTTCGCAATCCGTAGCTGCAATATCTGTGCCCAATTGGTAAAAATTTTGCCCTTCTAAAGAAAAACTGGCTACCATCCAAAACAAAAGAAAGGGAAAATACTTTTTCATAACCTCTATATACGTGTTGAAATCGGGAAAGAATCAAAACCAAATTTAATTAAATTTTATAATAATTAGGGTGAGGGAACTCCTCAATAATTACTTTTGATATTTGACCATAAAAAGAAAAGCGTTTGGAAACAAAGTATAAATTAGTGGTTATTGAGGGGAATATTGGTGCGGGTAAAACTACGCTCAGTAAATCTTTAGCTGATACTTTTCAAGCCCAACTTTTATTGGAATCATTTGAAGAAAATCCATTCCTGAAAGGCTTTTATGAAAATCCAGATCGCTATGCCTTCCCGGTGGAATTGTTTTTTATGACTGAACGTCATAAACAATTGCAAGCCAACTTAATGCAGCCCAGTTTGTTTCACCCCATTACCATTAGTGATTACTTTTTTGGCAAAACATTATTGTTTGCCGCCAATAACCTCGAAGGCGCCGAGTTTAGACTATTCAAAAACATGTTTGAAGTCCTCAATAGCACCTTTCCAGAGCCAGATTTGATGATTTACATCCATCGTCCAATTGATCAACTCATAAAAAATATCAACCAAAGGGGGCGACCATACGAACAACATATTCAGGAAGAGTACCTATTAAAAATACAAAAGGGATATTTCAATTATATCAACAGTGAACTACAACACCCCATTGTCATTTTGGAGGCAAGTAACAGAGATTTACTAGCACTTGATGGAACGTTTGATTTTATTCTTGATTTATTTACCCAAGAATTTGAAAAGGGAATCACAAGATTGGAGCTCCCGGAAATAAAAAAAGGCAATTGATGATGATCAACTGCCTTTTTCTGGAAAAAACCGAACGATTTTATTTATTTACCACCAATTCGATTTCCAAATCGAAATCATCGTAAATAGTTTTGTCTCCTAAATTTTCAAAAAAGGAGCCAGAACCAAATCGAATATCGTATTGAGATCTATCTAAAGTGATACTAGTTGTACCCACCATTTGCTCTTCTACTTCATCTAGTTGAGCGTTAAATCTAATTTCTTCTGTTGATTCTTTGATGGTCATGTTTCCTACAATCTTATAGCTTCCTGGCGTTCCTCTAGGAATAGCTTGTATAATTACAAATGTAGCATCAGGAAAATTGGCCACTCCAAAGAAATCATCTGATTTTAGGTGTCCTTCTAATTTACCTTTTGAATCTCCGGACAAATCGTCACAAACAATTGAAGTCATGTCCATAACAAAACTACC
>JBEAPR010000152.1:0-3449 GCA_041164265.1 Bacteroidota bacterium
TAGCCAATAATTCCATGCCTCTTTTCTTATCGTGCCCTTTAGGATGAATATTCTGCCCTTTTTTAATTGGAACCAAAACCTGAGCCTTTCCATTGGAAATTTGGATATCTTCATATCGAACAACTGCATCTGCTCCTATCGGCATTACTGCACCAGTCATCACCTCGATACAAGAGGTGTGTTTAAGTAAAGTGGCTGGTTCAGAGCCAGCAGGCTGGACACCCTGTATCTCTAATTCATGAAATCCCGATTGAAAAGCCATTGTTGAAACCGCTATTCCATCCATAGTCACTCGGTCAAAAGGCGGAAAATCTCTGTCTGCAAAAATAGATTCTTTCAAAACACATCCCAATGCTTCCTTTAAATCTACTTTTTCCGCAGGAATAGAAATAATAGAAGTCGAGTCCAAAACAATGCTATAAGCTTCTTTGGTAGAAATTAATTGCCTCATTACCCGCCAATTGTCGCCATTGATTCTGATACTGGCAGGCCATTTAATCTTCTCTTTTCTGCTTCCCATCCATCTTTAGCCCTATATTTAAGGGCATCCAAAAACATTTGCCTCAATTGAGCTTCATCTGCTCCAGATCTTATAATATTCCTAATATTAAAAATTCCTTCATCGTATAGGCACGTCTTTAAAATACCCTGTGGTGTTATCCTAATACGATTACAAGTCCCACAAAATGTCCTTGAATAAGCCGCGATGATTCCTACACTTCCTTTAAACCCTGGAACTTGATAATGAGCAGCTGTGGCATGAGGTGGATCTGGGGTTTTTTTAATTGATGGGAATTCCTTTTGTATATGTTCTAATATTTTACGGTGATTCCACTGCCATTGCTCATAGTGAACTCCCGCACCATTGAAAGGCATCTCCTCGATAAACCTGACTGAAATAGGATATTTCTCCGTAAGCGCAACCATGGGATTAATATCCTCGATATTCTGATCATGCATGACTACAGCATTAATCTTTGTCTTAATCCCATAATACAGTAAAGCATCGAAAGTCTCCATAACCTTATCAAAAACATCCCTCCTGGTTATTTTGTAAAATCTACTTGGATCTAGGGAATCTAAACTAAGGTTAACGGAATGTATTCCCATTTCCTTTAATTTTGGTACCAAGCGGGATGTTGTGGTACCATTGGTGGTAATATTAATCTGGTCCAATCCCTTCATAGCACTCAGAACCTTAATGAAATCCGGCAAATCCCTTCTTACAAATGGCTCTCCTCCTGTTATTCTCACTTTATTAATTCCCAAACTTACCAAGACTTTCATTATTCTCTCCATTTCTTCAAATGTGAGTAAATCCGACTTGTCTACGTATTTAATACCCTCTTCTGGCATACAATAAAAACACCTTAAGTTACATCGATCCGTGACTGCTAACCTAACGTAATTTATAATTCTTCCGTGATTATCAAATATCTGTTCCTGCTGCATAGAAACAATATAATGAAATATTTAATTCACCTTTTCATTTTTTCCATTATTCCCTGTTCAAATTTTACTTTCAAAAACTCTTCCTCTCAACTACTCTGAATAAAAATGAATTACATATAAATATTTTCATTAAATTTAAAATTATATATATGTAATATATTTTTAATTTTACTGTTCAATAGACAACTTTTTCTTTTGAAAGTGTAAAACGACCTAAAAATGTCTAAAGGCTCCCCCTTGTTAGCCGTACTTTTATTTTTTATGGGGTTCGGCTTAGCTGCACAGGATATCCAATGGAATAAATGCAATACTGTGGAAGTAATGCAATGGATGCGTTTACAGTATCCACAGATGGAAAGCGACGATGCTTTCGAACGGTGGATAGCTCCTAAGGTAATCGCACTTAAAATGGATCCTAGAATGAGGTCCTCTTTAACTATACCCATAGTCTTTCATATCATTCACGATGGCACATCCATCGGTTCTGTAGATAATCCAGCTGAAGGATACATCTACGCTCAAATAGAACAAATCAATAATGATTTCCGAAAAAAGTTAGGCACCAGTGGATATAATAACCATCCAGCTGGAGCAGACATAGAACTTGAATTTTGTCCAGCTACCCAATCTCCCAATGGTACTATTCTTTCCAATCCCGGTATTAACAGAATTAATAGAAATGAATTAGGTTGGTCTGCTCCACCATATGGGACTTGCGAAGGTGACAATTTTGGTTCCTCATATATTCAAAATATCATAAAACCAGCTACTCAATGGGATCCAAATCAATATTTGAATGTTTGGGTATTGCAAACAAGCTGTAATGTCCTTGGATATGCCCAATTTCCAAGTACATCAGGACTTAATGGTATAGGAAGTAATAATGGAATTGCCTCAACAGATGGGGTGGTTATAAGGCCGGAAACTCTTGGAAGCACCGATCAAAGCAACCCTTATAGTCAAAATTTTGGAATGGGAAGAACCTTGACCCATGAATTAGGCCATTTCTTTGGCCTTAGGCATATTTGGGGAGATTCCAATTGTGGCAATGATTTTTGTGACGATACACCTCAATCCTATTCCTCTAATCGCGGTTGCCCAGATATAGCGACTTGCGATGGAATCAAAGATATGGTTGAAAATTATATGGATTATACCAATGATGCTTGCGTCAATATTTTTACTCAAGATCAAAAATCCAGAATGTTGACCGTTTTAGCGAATAGTCCAAGAAGGGGAACCCTTACCTCTTCAACTAGTTGTGGAGCAGCTAATGCTCCTTTAACTTCCAATTTTTATGCTTCCATTACTCAAATAGACCCCGGGCAATCTGTACAATTCACTAATATTTCTTCTGGTAATCCCATTTCGTACCAATGGACCTTTGCTGGTGGCACTCCTACTACCAGTAACCTCGCTAATCCTGTTGTAACCTATTCAAATAGTGGATCCTTCCAAGTTACTCTTAGTATTACTAATGCACTTGGAGAAATTCACTCCGTGACTAAAAATAACTTTATTACCGTAAGAGATAAAGTGGTAGGCAGTTGCCCTGATGCTACTCCTATTCAAAATCTAGTGGAGAGTTTTGAAAACACAACCTCTAACTGGGAAGAGAGTACCCAAGATGATATGAATTGGACCAGAACGACTAAAGCTACTCCTTCTTCAGGTACAGGCCCTCAAGGAGCAAGCGAGGGAAGCCATTACCTTTTCATGGAGGCATCTAGTCCTAATTATCCCAATAAAACAGCCATATTAAATTCTCCTTGTTTACATAGCCTATCCATCACCGAAGGTCATTTATCCTTTGATTATCACCTATACTCCACTGATATTTCCAATACCATTGGTTCTCTTCGACTAGAGTACAGTACCGATCAAAATACCTGGACCACGCTGTGGGAACAAAATGGTTCAACTGGAGAAGATAAATGGTTAACGGCTTCTGTTAATTTGGAATCCATCATTGGACAAGAACAGCTTTATCTTAGAAT
>JBEAPR010000153.1:0-36769 GCA_041164265.1 Bacteroidota bacterium
CAACTATCACAATTTACGGCAAACTCCTCGGCACTCCAATCGAATTCAACGGGTTCAAATTCACTCCATTTTACCTCAAAAGGATACGCCACTCCACCCAAAACTTCATCAGGTCCAACAATCGCTATAGATGGAGGGTCTGGAAACTTATCTAATGTAAATTGCCCATAATAAGCCTCGCAATTGCTAAAGGCTGTTAATTCGATAGGCCCTGTCTGAGTAACCCTTAAAAGCGTGTCCTTACTCCCATCTCCCCAAAGATTTTCTCCCATTGGCAAAGGAGACCTAATGATCGCTGTATCCCCAGTACAATTAAAACTAATATAATCAGAAAGCTCTAACTCCTGAGCAGATATCACCTTCGCCTCCGTAGGATCTTCCGCCTCAACGGTGCTGGGATCATCTGAAAATTGTTGAGGCCCAAAGGCCAGTGGAAATGGATACTGAACCGCACTAGAAAGAAAAGTACCCCGATAATTATCCGGTGCCTTTACTTTCAAGGTGATGGTGTTGTCATTCATCAAATAAATGATGTTATTAACCTCCAACTTGTTAGGTTTGGTCAAAACATTTTTCGTGAGGTTAATGATATCACTCTTAAAGTCTAAAATAGTGAACCCTTCGGGAAAAGAATCTTTAAGCGTTATAAAGTCTTGCCCATTCCCTAAGTGGTTATTAAAAAAATAACGCACCTCAAAGGTGTCACATTGTAATATAGTAGTGGGCAGGACTTCCTTGGTAAAGGTATAAGTGTACGGACACGAGCAACCATCCGCATCATCCCCTTTTGGAGCAGTAAATAAATTACTGGCCTTCCCGGTACCTTTATCGATACTGTACATAGCTCCAGCTGCGCTATAACCAAACATCTGGCCAACTCTATCAAAAAAAACAGCCTTAATATCACCTACCTCATTCGAGGGTAAATTTAACGAAGAGATATTACCTCCTCCACCAATTTGCACCAAAACCCGGTTGGTATTATCATACCCATATAAGGTTCCATAAATAGGATCTGTGGCAAAATCTCCAACACTTGAAGGATAGGTTGAAGTCACTCCAAATCCTCCACCCATTGACCCAGTACTTCCAATATTTAGTCGGTAAAAACCTCTATTTGCCTTAAAATTTTTATCGTAAGATATGACAAACATAGCTCCTCCTTCAGTGGAAATCGTCCCAGCTTCATACAACAAAGTAGTATCAATATTAGCAGGCCTTCCCAGTGAGAATAATTGTCCAGCCTGATCTATCCTTATCAATTCATAGGTATCTGCATCCAAACTGTATAAATAATTGTCACTTATATTATAAGCAAGGGCCGATAATCTGCGTCGCTCACTCAGTGGAGTCTCTTTTACCTTCCATTGCCCATCAATTTCCTCGTAAGAATATAAAACCGAAGATTTGGAATAATCAGACCGAACCAATAAATGCAATCTTCCATCGCATTCGAAAGGCTGGCCATGAAGCTTAACAAAAAGAGCGAGAAGAAAAAACAAGCCCGCACCTTTCATACCTTTTGTTTTTATTGTATGTGTATTAATTGAAGTGGCTGATTGTTCTTGGCCACTAAAATAGATCGCCTACCATTTACTTCCATTTCAACTAAATTAGATACCTGATCCTCTATTCTCAAACCAATTTGCCGATTGGGAACATACTCAAATCCACCGCGTCCATCCCCTTTAAGAAAAGTTCCGTAACTAGCATCATACCGCCCTACTTCTGGTTTGGCGTAGTAAAAATTACCCCCCAACAACAAATCCAAATGACCATCGCCATCTATATCCGATACCAAGATGTCATTAATAGGAGTAATTTGTGCTTCCATCGGCAAGGGACTGCGCTCAAAATCACCATTCCCTTTATTGAGATAAATGACACTCTCCATAGTATAGGCATTCAGCAAAATAGTATTGTTTAATTGGTTGGCGTCAAACATGTCTTTGATTGAAGCATTCTTGTAATCTTCATACAAATTGTACTTCTTTTTAAGCCCGGGTAATTGGGTAATCAGATCATGTCGAAGAACTAAAGGGTAGGATTCATCCCCAAAATATAGACATATAATAGGGTCAATGGAACCATTATTATCAAAATCGTTAATGTACATGCAAACTGGTTGCGCTTCGGAAGCTTTAAATCTAGAGTTAAGGCCATGATTACCAACTATTAAATCAGGCCTTCCGTCTTCGTTGAAATCTCCAACCGCAATCGTATTCCACCAACCATTGGACTTTAGAAAACCAGGTACATCTCCTTTAACAAAAGCCCCATCTTCATTAATAAATAAAGTAAGAGGCATATAGGTTCCCACCACTATTAGATCCTCATCTCCATCCCCGTCCATATCTATCCAAGAAGCATCCTTAACCATTCCCAGATTGAGCATGGAAGGAGCTAGTGCTTCCGTTTGATCTACAAAATTCCCTCCTCCATCATTGATCAACAAATAACTGTTGGCTGGCAATCCAATCAATTGATTTTTGGTGCCTACACCTACAAATAAATCTAAATCACCATCGCCATCTACATCACTTGGCCGAACACAAGAAGAATTTTCAAAATTAAAACTGGGCAATATTTGATTAGAATTAATCAAATTTCCCTTTCCATCATTGAGGTATAATCGATCAATTAAAGCAGATGAATTCCCTGAAAATTCGGCACTACCACTCGCTACATAAACATCTAAATCTCCATCACCATCTGCGTCAAAACAAGCACAATCCACATCTTCAGATGATTGATTTTCATCCATAACTTCTGCAGACACTGCCTTCCAACCATTAGGAGTTTGCAGAAACAAACGACTAGATTGTCCAGCCGCACCACCTACAAAAACATCTGATTTTCCATCCTGATTAAAATCACCCTGGCAAAGCGCAGGCCCCTCAGCAGTGAGCATATGATACAAAAGTCGATCTCTATCAAACTGGTCAAATTTGTTTTCTTTATGGTCAAAATTAGGAGGATTTCCCGCTTTAAATAATTGCCCTTCTTCAGGGTTAGTATCCTTAGAAACTTCGGACAAATAATTTGATTCATCGGGCAAGGTCAACTTCAAAGTAGTATCTACCAAAACCCCCTTTATGGTTTGCCGAAACCCGGTCATCCACTCGACTACCAAACTATCAATAGTAGTGATACCTCCTAATCCAAAATTGGGCCTTGGATCTACAGAAGATTGAAACCCTTTTACTGGAACCTGTTCTAAATAAAGAGGCCCTTCAGAACTATAAGCGGTCAATTTAGTCCCAACAGCTTGATAATTTTTGGAACTTCCTACTAATTCAATTTTCAAATAATGATGATCAGGGTGAGTCCGCTCATTTTGGTTGAGATAAATTTGAGCTTCTTCATTTAGGTTATTAATAATCAAATCTAAATCTCCATCGTTATCTAAATCTCCATAAGCTGACCCATTAGAATGAGAAGGCTCTGCCAATCCCCAATCCTCAGTTACATTTTCAAATTGTAAGAATCCAACGTTTTGGTACAAATAATTTGGAATTTTATTAGACGGTATTGCATCTGTCAATTGCTGGTAATCAACTCCGTCATTTTTAATGACAGACTTAGCTATTTCCTCTGTAGAAACGTAATTAATATAATCTTGGTCCGTCAGATCCCGAAGTATGCCATTAGCCACAAAAAGATCTTTTTGCCCATCATTATCAAAATCCGCTATTAAGGCGCCCCAACTCCAATCTGTAGCTTCTATGCCTGCTAGACGCCCAACTTCAGAAAATGTGCCATCTCCGTTGTTAAGCTGCAACATATTGCGAGTAAACTGATGGTAATAGCCATTTTCCAAATTATACTGGTATCGATCCCAATTTTCAAAGGTAGTTTTCGTCTTCAATCGATCATTGGGCTCAGGCAACATTTCAGTAACGAAAATATCCGGTAATGCATCATTATTCAAATCAGCCATATCTGCTCCCATAGAAGCTCCGCTAATGGACTTCATTTGCTGTTCCAATACCTCCTCAAAAGTTCCATCCCCCTGATTCATATAAATATAGTCTCGCTCGAAAAAATCATTAGACACATAAATATCTAACCAACCATCTTTATTGATGTCTCCAACCGTTACCCCTAATCCAAACCCAATTACACTTCCGTATATCCCAGCTTCTTCACTCACATCTGTAAAAACCTCCCCATCATTGCGAAACAATTTATCTCCACCTTCAGGATCCCTTTTGGGTCTTTCGTTTTTTCTTAAATTGAAACTTCCAATAGCTTGGAAGGAATTGTTGAGCAAGTAAACATCTAAATCTCCATCCCGGTCATAATCGAAAAAAGCAGCATGAGTGGAATAACCCGGGTCATCTAAACCGAAAGTAGCTGCCATTTCCTCAAATTTTCCATTGCCCAGATTGATAAATAATTCATTTCTCTTGTCATCACCCCCCATTTTTCCCGAATTACATACGTAAATATCCAATAATCCATCTCCATTTACATCAGCCATACTTACCCCTGTAGACCAGCCTCCAGTACCTCCAACACCTGCAGTTTCCGTCACATCTTCAAAGGTTAAATCGCCCCTATTCAAGTACAACTTATTGGACACCATATTGCCCGTAAAATATAAATCTACCCATCCATCTTGATTGACATCCCCAACCGCTACACCTCCTCCATTGTAAAAATTACGATAGGTATAAATATTGAAGTTTTGTAGATAAGAAAGTTGATTTTTAAAATCTATTCCACTCTTAGCAGAAGGATGTTGGACAAACTGCCTGTATGAATGGGACTCTTTATGAGTACACCCTAGTAGTTGAATAAAAAAAAATAGGACTAATATCTTTTTCATCAGAAATGCTCTGTATTTAGTAAATCATCTTCATTGGTTAAATCAGAAATTAAAGCATCAACTCGATTTTCTTGCTGATAGTAAATAACCACCCTTCTATTTCCTTGCACCATCACATAAGTTTTTCCCCATCCAATAGATTTTACCTCAAAAAAAGTACCTCCATACCAAACTTCAAAAAGGACCCTAACATCTTCCAACAAAGCTTCAGCACTGAGATGTTGATGCCAGGGAGACCAAGCTACATAATTGAAATTAAGGGTCATGGATTGGATTTTATCATCCTTAAATAAAGGATAAAATTGCATATTGGCACGGTATGGCAACCCCTGAATTTCAGTTTGAACCATGGTATTTCCGCCACCTGAGGTAAACTCTCCCGATTTGTTTTTTTCCCAACAAAAGGCAAAAAAATCGGCAGAAGGCATTCCAAAATAGAAATCGAAAAACAAACTGTCGTTGCGGATTCCTGTAGCTAATTCTTCTTGAACTACCTTTTCGTAAGGGGTGGGCGATTCACATGCCCATATTCCCATTCCAATAAAAAATAATATTAGGTTATTAATTTTCATGGCTTAATACTTGAATAATTTCAGATAATCATGACTTCTTGCGACAACCAACTGGTTCCCTTCGGAGGTAGGAATACAGAGCAATTTCCTTACTTCTGATATCAAACCTATTTCTGGTCCTAAATGTAAAATAGATTCGATATCCCCTTTTGCAGTGCTCATTATACTTAGGGCATTACCTAAATTACTCCCCATTTCAGGTTGTATTCTAGATTGGTTTCCACCAAAGAATAATTGGCTGGAAGTCTTATCAAATGCAAAACTATAAACACTTGAAATCTGTGCTTGTTTTCCTAATTTTTTAAACTTAAAATTACCTTTTCCATCGTTTTCAAACCACCCTGAAGATTTGACGACGGCATTCAGGTGGAAGCTTTCTTGAAGGATATCGCCGCCAAAAATATCAGCTAAGGTCTCTCCAGCAAAGGCACTAAAATTGGGATACTTCTTACTCAAATACGGCATCTGTTTGACCAAATCTCTTCTTTGAGCAAAAGGAAATATTTCACCCGACTCTCTTTCATACCCAAAAATTTGCTCCACTTTTCCATTGCGATCAAAATCGTTTATATATAAATGCCAAGCTCCTGCAAACCGGGTATTTTCCCCAATATTTCCCAATAAAATATCTTCATCCCCGTCTTGATCAATATCCGCTATTTCCGTACTTAACCATATACCCGTTAATTCCTCTAGATCATCATTAGCATACTCGACAAAACTCCTTCCATTACCCAAAAATATGCGCGGTCGCATCCATTCTCCAACCGCAATAAAATCTTGAATTCCATCCTTATTGAAATCTCCAACTCCTATATCGGTTATCATTCCCATATCCAAACCCTGAGGTAGAACCCGATCCGTCACATTAGTAAAAGTACCCGAACCATCGTTTTCCAAAACGTATATATTACCTGGAATTCCGTAAACATTACTTTTGGAAAAGGTACCTACCAGCAAATCTTGCGCACCATCACTATTGAAATCAATGGCCTCTACCGAGGTGCTAAAATCGAAATTAAAAGTTGGGAGCAATTGATTGGAAATCTCAAATGTTAAATTTTCCGTCTGAATCAATAACTGATCAGCTTGCTGAATATTATTGGGACCATATTCACTGCTCCCGTTTGCAAGATAAAGGTCTTTCTTTCCATCATTGTTAAAATCTTCAATAACGCAATCTATTGTTTCTCGCAGTACATCCTTTGAAATAGAAAGTGCATTAAATCCACCTTTAGCCTTTTGAATATATAGTATTCCCTCTTGGCCCACAGCTCCTCCCACATAAAAATCAATCAAACCATCGTCATTAACATCACCTTTACAGCAGGATGGTCCCAAATTACTGTGCATAAAATAGGTTAGTGGTTCTCTATCAAAATCAGAATAGGGCAGTTCTTGATGCAGAAAAGAATTGTCTAAAGCTGCACTATTATCCTCCAAAAAAGTTTCCCCATATGGTTGGTTGACAATAGATTGCTGAAAAGATGCTTCAACTTCTTTTTTAAAAATAGTCAAAAAGGTATCTACTGGAGGATTTAAAACGGTCTCAGATGTGCCATCAGGCCAAAGAATTACAAGTGAATCTATTCGGGTGTTTGAACCTAACCCAAAATTAAGCCTTGCATCTATACTCGACATAAACCCTCGAGCTGGGTGATTTTCTAACCATTGAATTGAATGAGAGGAATGCAAACTAACCTTCGCGCCAATGGCATAAAAGTTAACCTGAGAAGAATCAATCAGTTGAATTTTTAAATAATGACGATTGGTAGTTTCACGAGTTTGATTTTTAAAGACGAAAGGTGGCATATTAATATTACTGACCACCAATTCTAAATCACCATCATTATCCAAATCCACATATACACTACCATTACTAAAACTTGGAGTAGCTAAACCCCAATCTGCAGTTACATTGGAAAAAGAGGAAGTCGAATTATTTTTAAACATAAAATTGGGAATCGGTTCTGAAGGTATCATTTCTACCAGCTCCCTAATCCCTCCCTTTTTCTCAAACAAAATCTCGCGAACAGTTTCCGGATTACTATAAATATTAATATAATCTTGATCCAACAAATCCTTGTAAATTCCATTAGCTACAAAAACATCCTTTAGTCCATCGCTATCAAAATCTGCAATCAATGCACCCCAACTCCAATCTGTTGCCTCCATTCCTGTCATTCTAGAAATTTCTGAAAATCCACTTCCCGATAAGTTGAATTGTAGCGCATTTCTGGAGAATTGGCGATGGTATCCATTTTGAATATTCATGGAAAATTTATTCCAATTTTCAAAAGAGGCTTTGGTTTTTAACCTTTCTTCAGTTTGCGGTAACATCTCAGTGACAAACAAATCAGGCCAACCATCATTATTGAGGTCTGCCATATCAGCTCCCATAGATCCCATACTCATTTCGCTAATATAAGTATCGCTCAACTCCTTAAAAGAACCGTTTTGTTGATTCATATAGAGATAGTCCTTCTCAAAAAAATCATTGCTCACATAAATATCCGGCCAACCATCTCTATTAATATCGCCAATGGTTACCCCAAGCCCAAAACCTATGGCACTTCCATAAATACCAGATTCTTCACTGACATCTATAAAAAATCCATTATCGTTTCTCATTAACTTATTTCCTCCTTCCCGATCTCGAATATTTCTTTGGTCTGGGCGCAAATCATAATTACCTACACTTCGAAAGGAATTATTAAGAAGATAGACATCTAAATCTCCATCTAAATCATAATCGAAAAAAGCAGCATGAGTAGCCAATCCTATATCATCTAATCCCATTACCTTCGATTGCTCTTTGAACCTCACCAAAGGAAGGCCATCCTTTTCTCCCACATATCCTTCATTGATAAATAATTCATTGTGACGATTGGTACCATTTAAGTCTCCACTTTTGCAGAGGTAAATATCTAACCACCCATCTCCGTTTACGTCAGCTACAGATACTCCAGTAGTCCAAACATTCTCTGAAGCCACCCCAGCTGTATGTGTCACTTCCTCAAATTCAAAGTTTCCCTTATTGAGATAAAGTGCATTGTCCACTTGATTTCCGGCAAAAAATAAATCAGCTAGTCCATCCCGATTAAAATCTCCTACTCCAATGCCTGCTCCATTATAAAAATTTCTAAATGTATAGACATTAAATTCTTCAGTGTAATCTAATTGATTGACAAAAGAAATGCCCGTTTCTCGTTCGGTTAAAGGGGCAAAAGTAGCTTTCTCATCTACTGTCTCATTAGATTGGCAAGCAAGAACAAGACTCATTAAAACGAAATAGGTAACTACAGTTTTCATAAGAAAAAAATACCCGTATCTGAGTTAGATACGGGTATTCATTATTTATAAGTTTTAACCAATGATTAGTAACATTCGTTCTGTACTAAATTGGGGTTAGAATCAGTCTGATTCTTAGGAATTGGCATCAACTCCTTACATTCAGGCTGGACATCTTTTGCCCACCAAGCATCAGTGAAAACACCGAATCTAATCAAGTCCGTTCTTCTGATAGCCTCAGCAAACATTTCTCTACCTCTTTCAGCAAGAAGGTTATCCGCAGTCAATTCAGAGAAAGGATCTACTCCAGCTCTAGCTCTAATTTGATTAACTAAAGCCAATGCCTCAGCACTTCCTGGATTTTGTCTCCAAAGCGCCTCAGCTTTCATCAGAAGCACATCGGCATATCTGAAAAGTGGATAATCATTATTCATATTTTCTCTACCTCCCACCTCAAATTCATACTTGGCAATTCTGGCTCCTGCCTCTCTCCATGCAGTAGGGAACAATTCATTAATAAATGCTCTCAAAGTAAATGGAGTACCATCTGGATCTATACCAGATGCAGTGGTTCCATCATCTACCAACCTAACTCTTCCCGTTACATCCCACTGAGGACCTACCAAGAAATTACCTCTTACAGCAGAAGGTCCATCCTCAGTATTGGGCTGACCTTTTCTAAGGTCAGTATCTTCATAAGAGTTGTAAAATTCTTCGACGGTACAGAAACCATTCCATGGCTGCGCAGCCAAATTATAAGTTTGCTGATTCAAATAACTTAAAGTCATCATTACTAAGTTAAATCCACCAGCAAATACTTGATCGTAAGGAATGACCCAAATATTTTCACCAGATCCAGCATTATCAACGTTGAAGTTGGCGAAATAATCGGACTCTAATGCGTAGTTACCTGAATTGATAACCGCATCAGCAGCAGCGGCAGCCTTTGACCATTGCGGTGATCCAGTATATACCTCAGCATTCAAATACAACCTAGCTAATGCAGTATTAACCACATTTTTATTTACTCTACCATAAGTAGAACCATCTACAGCATCAGTCACTGAATTAAGTGCTGAAGTCAATTCTGATTCAACAAAATTGTAAACTTCCGTTCTAGAGTTGGTAGGAGGATTAGGATCAGCGTCCGCAAATGAGGTTACAATTGGAACATTTCCATAAATATCGAGCAACCATAAATAATAAATGGCTCTCAATGCCTTCAACTCACCAATGAAGGGTTCAGTCAAAGGGTTATTTAACAATTCAAACTGATAAATCAATCTGTTTGTAGCACTTACCCCACCAAAAAGGAAACTCCATCCACCATTAACCAAAGGGTCTTCAGCGGTCCAGTTTTGCTGATGTAATCTTACCCAGTGACCACCGTCACCCCAGTCAGGTCCTCTAGTCGGTACTACAACCTCGTCAGAGGAAACTTCTTGAATTCCCCATACCGTGCCGTTTCCAGCAAATCCATATAGAGAAGTGTATGCTGCTCCAAGAGCAGATACTAGTTCTTCTTCCGTTTGGAAGAAGTTATCGGCACTCACCTGGCTAAACAACTCTTCATCGAGATCGGTACAAGACGGAGCAACAGCTGAAAAGCCTAGCGCCAAAATGAGCATCTTAAATGAAATCTTAAATTTTTCCATAACTATTAATCAATTATTTTTTAATGATTAAAAACCTACATTCAACCCAAAAGTGAATACTCTTGAGGAGAAATAAGTATTTCTTCTATCAATACCAGGTGCTAAAGATCCAAAATCACTACCTGTATCTGTCAATCTGGGTTCAGGAGAAACCCCTGAATAGCCTGTCAATACAAATAGATTCTGACCAGTAAAATACACTCTCAAATTACTGAACCCACCAGGAAGACTTGCACTGTCAAAAGTATACCCCAATGTAAGGTTATCCAATGTCAAGAAGTCAGCTCTTTCTACGTGTCTGCTAGAGAATTGTGGTTGGTCTGTCAAATTCTTGATATCAGCAGATGAAGCCAATACATTATAAGCACTAATTACGTTAGGAGCTTCATAGAACGCCCTGAATGTATTAATTAAGTCATGTCCAAGAACACTTCTCAAGAAAATATTTAAGTCTAATTTTCCAAAATTAAAAGTGTTGTTGATACCTAAGTTGTATTTAGGGAATCCATTACCAATTACCGCTCTATCGCTAATATCATCTTGTACGCCATTACCATCCACATCTACGAAGTTCCAAGTTCCATCTTCATTGATTTGCTTATTTTCATCAATAACCAAACCCCAAAGCTGTCCTAATGGCTTACCTTCTTCCAATCTTACTAATGGCGTTCCATTTTGACCTGGAGAACCTAAATTCGCTCCATCTCTGAAACCTCCTAAAGATACGCCTGCCTCAGCATCAGTTAATGATACCAACGTTGGAGAGAACCACCGGCTACCTGAGAAAGAGATATTCCAACTTTTATTGTCCCCAAGATCTACTAAATAATTCAATGCCATTTCAATACCACTGTTTTCTAATTCAGCAACGTTGTAAAAGGTCTGCCCAAATAAGTTGGGAGGAACTGGCACGTTAAACAAGAAAACACCGTCATTGGTTTTGGATTGATAATATTCCAAAGAACCCGTCAACTTATAATCCATCATTGCGAAATCAACCCCAATATTGATATCTGATTTAGTTTCCCACTTCAAGTTTGGATTAGGGTTGGAAATCGGTCCGTAAGAAGGGGTAAATGCTCCGTTGTAATAGAAGTTTCCTGTTGGTCCAAATCGCTGAATAGATAAATAACTATCTGCTACGTTCTGACCAGTTACACCGTATCCTGCTCTTACTTTCAATTGATCAAAGCCGTTAATGCTAGTTACCTCAGTCAAATCAACACCAGCACTTACCGCTGGGAAAAGACCCCACTTGTTTTCCGCACCAAATCTTGAAGATCCATCTCTTCTTAAACTACCTGTTAAAAAGAACTTATCATCAAAATTTAAATTCACTCTACCAAAGAAAGAAATTAACCGAGAAGTTACTTTATTAGAATTAACAGATCCCAAACCATTATTGAAATCAGCTGCTCCTGATAAATTGTGATAGCTAAATGCATCTGTTAAGAAAGTACCTCCCTGAGCAAAGAAATCCTGATAAAGGAAATCCTGATATTCATATCCTGCTAAAGCTGATAGTTGTAAACCTCCAGAGAAATCCTTGTTGTAATTAATTTCCGTTCTGAATAATTGGTCTTCAAATTCTTGGTTTCTCTTGGTAGCTAAACCTCTTGCATTTTCACCAACTAGGAAACTATACTTACTCCAGTATTGTCCGAATTCATTATTTGAACGTTGAGAAGAGTAGAATAAAGCAACAGATAAATCATCTGTCAATTTGAAATCTCCTCTAATATTACCCGCAAAAGATTTTACTCGCTCTTGACGAGTATTTTGTTCAATAATAGCTACTGGGTTGTAGTAATCAAACAATACTTGCTGATAGTATCCATCCCATCTTGCAAAAGAAGGGTTAGAAGCATCCCTAACAAAAGGAGTAGTCGGATTAAAAATAGTAGCATATCTGAATGCCTCATCAAAACCCAAACTAGCATCTCTTGAACTAGTCGTCAAGTTAGCAGTAATAGTCAATCGATCATTAAGCGCCTTTTGTGTTACATTAGCTCTGAAGTTTAATCGATCAAACCCAGTGGTTCTAGCTACCCCCTTAATGCTTCTGTAGTTACCTGATAGTCGGTAAGTAGTTGAACTAGTACCACCGCTTAAAGATAAGTTGTGAGTATTCGAAACACCCGTTTGAGTTAACTCATCAAACCAATCGATGTTGCCTCCTAAATCAGTTCCTCCTCCGAAAGCCTTATACTCTTCTGCGGTTAATACATCAGGAGTTCTATTAACTACATCTAGAGATACCTGACCAGAGTAATCCACCTTAGAAACCCCTGCAGAACCCCTCTTAGTTGTTACCAATATAACCCCTGAAGCACCTCTGGTTCCATAAATAGCGGCAGCTGAACCATCTTTCAATACATCGATAGAAGCGATGTCCTGAGGCTCAATACTGTTAAGGTCACCTCCTAATACACCGTCTATAACTACTAACGGTTCCGTACTTGCTCCAACTGTTGAAATACCTCTAAGGCGAATGTTAAACCCTCCGTTAGGGTTAGCACCCGGTCTGGAAATGACCAAACCACCTACCTTACCTTGAAGGAGTTGGGCTACATCATTTACATTTCCCTTGTTGAAATCCTCAGCCTTAACCGAAGCAATAGATCCTGTAACTTCTTTGGAACGCTGGGTACCATAACCAGTAACCACTACCTCTTCCAATACAGCACCTGCTTGAAGGATAACGTCGATTTGTGATTGCGAACCTACTGCAATCTCTTGCGAAGTATATCCAGTGTAAGAAAACACAAGAGTAGCACCTTCTGAAACAGAGATTTCGTAGTTTCCATCAAAATCTGTAATAGTACCTTTGTCAGTTCCTTGCTCCAAAATATTAACGCCAATTAGCGCCTCACCTGAAGCATCGGTAACTGTTCCTGACACTGTGCGTTGAGCTGTAGATTGCATAGAACTGAGCAACACCATAGTCAACACCCCAATAGTCATTGTAAATAGTTTCTTCATACGACTAAAGTTGATTAAAAAATTAAAAATTTTTTCGAAATAAAAACTCTTATATCAAATTGTTATTTCTGATAATTTAGTTTGATGATGGTAGGACGGAAAACAATATTCAATACTACAATTAAATATTGTCATTTTACAAAAATAAAAAAGATTGTAACAATCAAAACAATTCACCCAATATTTATTTGGTTTAACGATTTTTTTTTGATTTCAAATCAATCTTTCTTTTTACGCGTTTACTTAAAAAACAATCTTTTATGAAAATCTTTCTTTTGGTTTTGATTCCTTTTTTTGCAATTGCTCAACCACTGGATACTGAATCAAAAAAAATCCTAGCCGACATCAGTCAATTCTATGAAAACCTCCCAAGTTTTTCGGTCAACTTTCAGCTTACCCTTGATTTACCAGAACAATCCCCCGAAATCCAAGAGGGCACACTAATAAAAAATGGAACTCAATTCCTTCTAAAACTAGAAGCACAAACCATCTTCTCTGATGGAACAACACTAGTAACGATTCTAGAAAATAATCGCGAAGTACAATTGATGAGCACAGCCGAAATGGATACTCCTGGAGGTCTTTCTCCTGAAAATATTTTTAGCTTTTATGAAAACGAACCTTATGAGTATGCAGTAATAGGTAATCAAACCGTTCAAGGTCAAAATTTGACAGCAATTGAATTTAAGCCACTGGATCAATGGTCTGAATACTCTAAAATCAGAATGACAGTCCTAAAGAGTAAGAATCAAATTACTATGGTAGAAGCTTTTGGCAAGGATGGAATATCTTATATTTTTGACATTAAAGACTTTAATAGTTCTCCTTCCATTGACGCGGAACTTTTTACCTTTAACCCAGAAAAATATACTGGATACCACATTGAAGATTTGAGATAATTAACACATGAGCTTCAAAAGTCTTATCGTAAAACCAATTGCCAAATTTATTGCTCGCACCTCCGAACGACAAGCTCATAATGCTTGGTACCACCAACAGAAAATTTTTCACAGTATAATTCAAAAAGCATCCAATACAGTTTTCGGGAAAGAGCACCATTTTTCAGAGATAAGAAATTACGAGGACTTCAAAAAAAGAGTACCTATCAGGGATTACGAAGGTCTTAAACTCTATGTAGATAAAATAATTGATGGCCATTCTGATATACTTTGGCCCGGCCGACCTAAATATTTTGCTAAAACCTCCGGAACTACTTCCGGGGTCAAATATATCCCCATTACTAAAGATAGCATTCCCAATCACTTCGGTTCGGCAAGAAACGCTTTGTTTAACTACGTAGCCAAAACTGGTAATGGCAATTGGTTAGACGGAAAAATGATTTTTCTTTCTGGAAGTCCAAAACTGGAAAACAAAGGAGGTATTCCTACAGGAAGACTGTCCGGAATTAGTAATCATCTAGTACCCGGATGGATTAAAGCCAGTCAACTCCCCTCATACCCTACTAATATCATTGAGGAATGGGAAGATAAGGTTCAATTAATAGTGGAGGAAACCATTAATAGTGATTTAAGACTAATCAGTGGAATCCCTCCTTGGGTGCAGATGTATTATGAAAAATTAATAGAAAAATCAGGTAAAAAGACCATCAAAGACATCTTTCCCAATTTTTCTGTTTTCGTGTACGGAGGAGTCAATTACGCCCCCTATCAATCTAAACTCGAATCATTAACTGGATTCCCCATCAACTCTGTGGAAACTTACCCTGCATCGGAGGGTTTTATCGCATGGCAGGACACCTTTCCGCACAGCGGATTGAGATTAAATATCAATTCCGGCATCTTCTTTGAGTTCATTCCCCTTTCAGAAATTCATCAAACTAATCCCATCCGCCTCCAAATAAGTCAAGTAGAAATGGGCGTGCAATATGTTCTCATTATCAATAGTAATGCAGGACTATGGGGCTATAATATTGGTGACACTGTGGAATTTACCAGCCTCATGCCTCCTAGAATAAAGGTAACTGGAAGAGTCAAACATTTTATTTCGGCTTTTGGGGAGCACGTCATAGGTAAAGAGGTAGAAGAGGCTTTGTTGGAAACCGCACAAAAATATCAAATCAATATCATTGAGTTTACCGTAGCTCCACAAGTTAATCCTTCTGATTCTGAACTACCCTACCACGAATGGTTTGTCGAATTCGACACCTCCCCAGAGGATCTTGGTAAATTTGAAGAAGAAGTCGACCGTCGCTTGTGCGAAAAAAATATCTATTACCAAGACTTAATTGAAGGCAAAATTTTGAGACCCCTGATTATCAGACCCATGCCACCCCATACTTTCAGAAATTATATGAAATCTATCGGAAAATTAGGAGGTCAAAACAAAGTGCCCAGACTGGCTAATGATCGCATGATAGCAGATGAATTGTCCATACACGTTACCATCTGAGGCAACTATAAATCACAGGCAAGGTCATTAACTTAATAATTACTTTTACCTCTTTTAACGCTGGCGTTCACTTTTTAAGTGAGATTATTTTCCTATTATTCGATAGAGGATTGAAGCACTACCGTGTTAAGAAAAAGATGGAAACCTATACCAACTCCGTATACATTCTGCCACTTCGGTACCCCTCGAGAACCAGGCGAACAGAGTGGCTTAATTTCTTGGGCAGGTTTTCTAAATCAAACCACTCTGCTTCTTTGAATTTGTGGGTCTCTTTAGCTTTTAATTCCCCTTCCCAGTAGAATGCTTTAAAATACAGCACCAACCTGTGCTTACCTTTAGCAGTTTTATGCAATACATGGACCAAGCGTAAATCAGAAGGACGAAGCAGAATCCCCGCTTCTTCAAAACTCTCTCGAACCAAAGCTAGTTTGGGAGTTTCATTAAATTCCACTGTTCCCCCGACTAAGGTATAATTTCCACCCTTCGCTTTTAACTGCCTAAGTAGTAAGATTTTACCCTTGTGATATAAGATTAATCTGACTTTTGTACTAGATTTTGCCAAATGTTTTGGATTTAAGTATTTGAATCTAGAACGCTTTTCATGATTCGAATGTTAATTTTTTTTTGTTATTTTGTTTTTATAACTAAGCCATTGAAAATGATTTATGAAAATGTGCTTCAGACAATTGGTAATACGCCTCTTATCCGATTAAAAAGTATTGCAGCTGAAATTCCAGGGACGATAATTGGCAAAGTCGAATCATTTAATCCTGGCAACTCTGCAAAAGACCGAATCGCTTTGCACATGGTCAATAAAGCAGAAAAGAGTGGTCGTCTAAAGCCAGGAGGAACACTGATTGAAGCTACGTCTGGAAATACCGGCTATAGTTTGGCGATGATTGCGACCATGAAAGGTTACCGATGTATCTTAACCCTGACTAGTAAAGCTTCTAAAGAAAAAATATCACTACTCAAATCCATGGGAGCTGAGGTGCTGGTTTGCCCTGCCAATGTTGCTCCTGAAGATCCTCAATCTTATTACTCCAGAGCAGAGCAATTATCAAGAGAAATTCCTAATTCCTTTTATATCGCACAAAATTTCAATAAAGATAATGCCGAAGCCCACTACCTGACTACAGGACCCGAAATCTGGGAAGCGACACAAGGGAAAATCACCCATTATGTTTGCTGTGCTGGCACTGGAGGATCTTTAAGTGGGACTGCTCGTTACCTTAAAGAACAAAATCCGAATATTAAAGTCATCGGGGTAGATGCCTATGGGTCGGTATTAAAGAAATATTGGGAAACAGGTATTTATGATAGATCTGAGATTTATTCTTATAAAGTCGAAGGATTAGGAAAAAATATTATTCCAGACAATTTGGATGTCAACTATATCGACGATTTTATTAAAGTAACTGATAGGCATAGTGCTATGAGAGCCAGACAGTTGGCTAAAATGGAAGGATTACTTATGGGATTCTCTAGCGGAGCAGCCATGCATGCTGTTTTCAAAATTAAGAATCAACTTAAGAATAAAGATGTAGTGGTCGTTTTATTCCCAGATCATGGCAGTCGATACTTAGGAAAAATATATAATGACGAGTGGATGAGACAGCAAGGATATTTACCCAATAGACAAATACCAAGCTATGGCTACTCCCAAATCAAAAAATTGTACCGTTCTTACAAAATAAAATACCACAGGTATTTAAAGCAAAACTTTAAACACTAGGAAATAGTATGCAGATTAAAAAACCAACAAAAGCCTATGATGTCGTAATTGTAGGTTCAGGAGCCGGAGGTGGAATGGCCACTAAAGTTTTATCAGAAGCTGGTTTGAGCGTAGCAGTAGTAGAAGCTGGCCCATTCTTTGACCCAGCAGACCCAGCTCAAAGAACGCAACTAAAAGCCCCTTGGGAATCTCCAAGGCGAGGAGCGGGAACACAAAGACCATTTGGTGATTTCGACTCCGCCTATGGAGGATGGGAAATTGAAGGAGAACCTTACACTCGAGTACCTGGAACCAAATTTGATTGGTTTAGATCAAGAATGTTAGGGGGGAGAACCAACCACTGGGGAAGAATTTCTTTGCGATTTGGTCCAGATGACTTTAAAAGGAAAATTATTGACGGTCTCGGAGATAATTGGCCGATAAGTTATGATGACGTTAAGCCCTACTACGATAAGGTAGACAAATTAATTGGGGTTTTTGGAAGTAAGGAAAATATGCCAAATGAACCAGATGGCTTTTTCTTACCTGCTCCTAAACCTAGATTGCATGAGTTATTCTATATCAAGGGCGCAAAAAAAAGTAATGTCAAAGTGATGCCTTCACGCTTGTCCATACTTACCAAGCGCATCAACAAAGATAGAGGGGTATGTTTTTATTGTAACCAATGTAGTAGAGGCTGTTCTGTCTATGCCGACTTTTCATCCAGCTCTTGTTTAGTCATCCCCGCTCAAAAAGCCAGTGGGCAAATCGACCTTTACACCAATTCTATGGTACACACCGTTACCACAGATAAAAATGGAAAAGCTACAGGAGTTTCCTTTATCAACAAAGAAGATAGACAAGACTATAATATCCAAGGCAAAGTAGTAGTTTTAGCAGCTTCTGCTTGTAGCAGTGCAAGAATTTTGCTGAATAGCAAGAGTTCTCAACACCCCAATGGATTGGGTAACACCAGTGATGTAGTAGGTAAATACCTTCACGATAGTACTGGAGCAGATAGAATGGCGTTTATTCCAGAATTAATTGATCGAAAAATTTATAATGAAGACGGAGTAGGTGGTATGCACGTTTATTCCCCTTGGTGGTTAGACAATAAAAAATTAGACTTCCCAAGAGGCTACCATATTGAAGTTTGGGGTGGAATGGGACAACCTTCTTATGGCTTTGGTTGGAATCCCAATGATTTAAATAAGTTCTTTGGACTTAAGGTGGGAGGATACGGCGATAGCCTCAGAAATGATGTAAGAAAATATTACGGTTCAGTTATTGGAGTGTCCGGTAGAGGTGAAAGTGTACCTCAAGCTGATAACTATTGTGAAATCGATCCAACCAAAGTGGATGAATTCGGAATACCTGTGCTTCGTTTTCATTACAATTGGACGGACTACGAAAGAAAGCAAGCTAAGCACATGCATGATACCTTTGAAGAAGTATTCCATAATATGGGGGCAAAAGTCCTAGGTAATAAACCTACCAAAGAACAGGATTACGGACTCCATGCACCTGGAAGAATCATTCACGAAGTTGGAACAACCAGAATGGGGGACAACCCCAAAACTTCCGTAGTTAATAAATTCGAACAAATGCACGAAGTACCTAATGTATTTATCGTAGATGGAGGTCCATTTGTATCACAAGCTGACAAAAATCCAACCTGGACCATATTAGCTTTAGCGTGGAGAACTAGTGAATACATTATTGATCAATTAAAAAAACAAAATATTTAGGCCATGGACAGAAGAGATAGTTTCAAAACCATTCTTGTAGGTACAATGGCTGGAGGTATGCTTCTTCAGAGTTGTCAAACCAATGAAGAAAAAACAGCCTTGCAAACTAGTCTAGATAATTACCAGTATGGAAGGACGAAAAAGGAAAAGGAACACGATAATAAAATATTAGCTGAATCTTTTTTTACAGACCACGAAATGAAAACCATTTCGGTTTTAGGAAATTTAATTTTACCTCCGAATGAAATCGGGTCTATTGAAAAAGCTGGAGTCCCAGATTTCATTGAATTCATGGCTAAAGATTACCCTCCTTTCCAAGTTCCACTGAGAGGTGGCCTTAAAAATTTAGACCGTAAAGCACAAGCTTTATTTAGCAGTAACTTTATAGATTGTTCAACTGACCAACAAAAGTCTATTTTAGACGAAATGGCCTGGCCCATTCCAGATGTTCCTATGAGTGGTCAGACTACAGACGTTCAATTTTTCAACCAAATCAAAAACTTAACCCTAACTGGTTATTACACCTCAAGGGTAGGGTTTGACGATTTGGGATATGTTGGAAATATTCCAAATGTTTGGGACGGAGTCCCCCAAGAAGTACTTGATCAGTACGACGTAGATTATGAACCTGAGTGGCTAGCCAAATGTATTGATCAATCGACTAGAGAAGAGGTTGCAGAATGGGATGAAGAAGGTAATTTGTTGAATTAATTCGCTCCTCCTACCAATAAAGAAGCCTTTAAATAATTTGTATTTAAAGGCTTCTTTATTTTACACGTAATCAACTTTACCAAGCAATGCCGTAATCGTCACCATGATTGCTAGACCCTCCTTGCATAGTACCATTCACCCAATCAAAATAAATAGCATTAATAGGTCCAGACGTTCTTCTGTTGAATTCTAATTGATACCCCATTTTGCGAAGCCCTATTCGAGTCCAATCTTGCGTATCTTCATTCAATAATAATTTACCAGGCTCTGATATATGCCTACCAAAAGAATTTCTCAATTGAAATGAATTAAAATTAGGTGCCTCTGAAGCCTCTTGGACATTCATTCCAAATTCAACCATATTTAAAAAGAACTGTAATAAATTCTGATCTTGAGTATCTCCTCCCTGAACAGCAAAAGACAAGTAGGGGCGTCCATCTTTTAACGCTATACTTGGAGTCAAAGTTGCCCTGGGTCTCTTACCGGGTTCCACCACATTATAAGGGTTATCGGCAGGGTCTAAAACGAAACTCTGCATCCTCTGACTCAAACCAATACCTGTTTGCCCCGCAATAACTGCTGGTACCCAACCTCCACTGGGAGTTACCGAAACTACCCATCCATCAGCATCTGCAGCTTGAATAGTGGTAGTGCCAGCTCTAAATTGAGTTCGGTGCTCCATCACTTCTTCTGAAGACTTTAATTCTTCTTCTACTTTTACAGTTTGCCAATTCTTAAGCAATTCTGTAAAAGGATTGACCTCTCCTTGATAAGGATAGGGATCTCCAGGTTGAATATTCGGATGATTTCTTTCACTATTGATAAGTAATGCCCGGTCTCTCGCATAGGATTTTGATAACAAACCCTTCATAGGTTCTTCAGGTGGATAATAAGTGTCGCCGTAGTAAAAATCGCGATCCGCAAATGCCAAATTCATGGCTTGATACACCGTATGTATGTATTGGGCAGAATTGAATCCCATAGCCTTCAAATCGAAATTTTCTAGAATATTCAAGGCTTGTAACATTACCGGACCTTGCACCCATCTGTCTAATTTATAAACATCTATACCTTTATAGGAAACTTTTACCGGCTCTTCAATGTAAACTTTCCAATTGGCTAAATCCTCCTTAGTTATCAGCCCACCTTCTGCTTGCACGGCTTCAGCAAATTCCGCTGCTAACGCTCCTTTATAAAACAAATCATAAACTGCGTATATAGCTTCCTCCCTAGTTTTACCCTGTTGAAGAGCAGCCTCCTCAGTAGCCACAAACAGTTGTAAAGTCTTTAACAAATCAGGCTGCCGAAATATTTCACCTGTTTGAGGAGCCTCAAAAGATTCACCTAAATGAGGTAAAAAAACCTTTGTTGAGTTAGGCCATTGCTTAATTTGCTCCTTTGTGCGCTCTATAGTTCTGGACAGTTGTTCCTCAATAGGATATCCCGCAGCTAATTCCATAGCTGGAGCCAAAACTTCCTTTAAAGATAAGGTCCCCCATTCTGCAAGCATTGTAAATAAGCCACCAGGAGTTCCAGGAGTCACCGCAGCCAAAGGTCCATAAGCAGGCGGAATATCCATCCCTTTTTCCTTAAAATATTCAGGCGTTGCGCCAGTAGGTGCTACCCCTAAAGCATTGACAGCCCATACCTTTTTTTGTTCTGGATGATAGACTAATGCTTGGGTCTCTCCACCCCAACTTAAAACATCCCACATAGTACAAGTTGCAGCGAGCATTCCACAAGCAGCATCCACTGCATTCCCCCCTTGATTAAAAATAGTTGCCCCAGCCGTTGCCGCCAAAGGTTTGCCTGTTATGGCCACCCACTTCTGACCGTGAAGTACCGGTTTTTGAGTCTTTTGGGCTTGTGAAAAAGTCCACGTCAAACAAAAACTAATTGCTAAAAAGTAGTTCCAATTTTTCATAAGCTTGGTATTTATAGGTATTTTTTCCCTTGAATATAAGTCAAACCTTTAAATTCTATAAATTTTTCCAATGAACGGGCAATTTATAAGCTTAGCTAAAAGAGTTACTCAATACAAAGAAGTACTTAAAAACACTATACAATATCGAGAAGAATGGCAGCAGAGCCTCAAACAGACCATTACTCAATTAATGGATAAAATGGTTGAGGAAACTGGTCTAGAAGCCACAATAGAGGAAAAAGTAGAAATCGAAAACCTAGAAGCCATTGTGCTCTCCTTGGGCGACGCCAAAAGTGGGCTCTATCAAATTATAAGCGATGGATTCCAAAGAGATTTAATAAAGAATAATGGTTCTTTAATCTATCAACAACTATTCAATGGCAAAATCATTGTCCTTGTCAACTATCCTTATATTGAAGGTTACGGCCAACCCCAACCACCTAAAACCATTGCCATCTATAGACCTGAAGAACTTACAGAACCCTTCATACTACGCCATTTGGAAACCTTCATCACAGAAATTACAAGATGGGAAGACTATGATGATGATGAACCTAATAAAAGAATTGGTTTTAATTTGAATTTTCAAACCCCAATAAATAAAGAGGAAGCTTAGCCTAATTTTGCAATCGGTCAAATGCAATTTTCAAGCCGCGAAGGGTTAAATCCCCATCATAGGAATCGAATACGGATTTTAACGGAGTTAAAGCAAAAGATAAACCACCTGTAGCAATAAATTTGCAGGGATGTCCCAATTCCTCTTCTATAGAAGCCAACATATGTTTGACTAATCCAGTATACCCAACCAAAATACCACTTCGGATGGCATGAATCGTGTCCTTACCCAACACGGATTGAGGATACTCAAGCGCCACATCTGGAAGTTGAGCAGTATTACTAATTAAAGCTCCCATTGCAGTCTTTAGCCCAGGAGCGATGGCTACTCCTAAAACCTCTCCACGGTTATCAATAGTAGTGAAAGTCAGAGCAGTTCCAAAATCAGTAACCACACAACATTGCTGATATTCTGAATAAGCCGCAATGCTATTAGCCACCAAATCTGCCCCAATTTCATCAGGTTTTACCAATTTTAATTGTAATCGATCAAAAGCCTGGCGATCAAAAAGAATAGGCGAGAGCCCATAGATACCCTGATAAAGTTTCACCACCATCGAAGTCATCTTAGGTACTACACTTCCGATTATAATCCCTTTTATTTGATGGACAACGATCCCATTTTCTGCATTGAATTCACTTATTATTTGATGACAGCTTTCCTCTGAAATTCCTTTAGAGGGCATTCTAAACTTCCACTTACAGGTAGAATCTGCCCAAAAACCAGTCACTATATCAGAATTTCCAATATCTATTGTAATTACCATGGATATGCCAAATTTTGACTAAATTAACATTTATATTTTACCACTCATGATTTTAAGACCCGCCAAAATATTCCAACGCTTCCTGCTTTCAATCAATTTACTTTCGATTATTCTGTTCCAATCCCTTAATGCACAAGTACCAGCTAATTTATTAGGATTAAATCCAGCTGGTCAAAAATGGAGCACCATAGAAAATGAAGTAGTCAAAATAATATATCCCCAAGGACTAGATAAGCAGGCACAAAGAGTGGCTTCCATTACCACTTTTTTATCGTCTAAAAACGATGCTGGAATCGGAAAAGAATATAAAAAGCTGGATATTATCTTACACGGTAATACCGTCGTCCCAAATGGATTCGTTACAGTAGGGCCATTTCGCTCCGAATTTTACCTTTCCGCTCCGCAATTTTACGCTCCAACCTCGTGGTTAGATATACTATCCATTCATGAATATAGGCATGTCAAACAATTTAGTAACAGTCAAAAAGGATTATCGGGTTTAGGTCAAAAAATATTGGGATCCTGGGCATGGGGAGGATTGGTGAGCACCGCACTTCCCCGCTGGTTTTTCGAAGGGGACGCCATCTTAATGGAAACTGCATTAACAGCTTCCGGGAGAGGAAGAATGCCTGCATTTGATATGGAATATAAAGCATTGGCATTGGAAGGTCAATTTTATAATTATGAAAAAGCCAGCGCAGGCTCATTTAAGGATTTTGTACCAGACTGGTATTCCTTGGGATATTATTTGACCCTGGAGGGAAGAGAAAAATTCGGTCCCCAGATTTGGGCCCAAGTGGTAGAAGAGGCAACCCAATACAAAGGATTGGTTTTTCCATTTTCTAAAGCACTGAGAAAACATACAGGTCTGACGACTCCCAAGTTGTATGACCAAACATTTTCAAGAAGGTACCAAGAGTGGGAAGAAGTATCAAAATCAGCCCATCAAATCCAACAGCTACGCCCAGAACCATCAACCATTACCCATTACAATAATATCAACCCATTGGGTTCCTTAAAATGGTTAGCAGTTAAAAGAAGTTATCAAGAATGGCCATACTTGGTTGAAATAGACTCTTCAGGTAAAGAAAAAAAATTATGCCATATCGGCATCACCTTTGATCCTCTGCAAAGTACCCTCTCTACAGCCAACAATTTAGTGGCCTGGTCAGAGCTCAACCTAGATCCAAGATGGTATAACCATCAATATCAAAATATTTACACCTATAATCTTCAAACTAGAAAAAAGAAAAAATTAACCTCCAAGGCTAAATACTTCGCACCCTCTTTATCGCCTGACGGCAAAAAAATAATAGCTGTTGAAATGATTACGGGAGGTAGTACCCAGCTGGTTGTACTAGATGCCCTGGAGGGAACACCTCTTGTCCCACCCATCCAGAAGAATAACACTTTTTTTAGTTTTCCAATATGGATAGATTCCAATCAAATTGCAGTAATAGCTGGAAAAGAAGAACAGGCATCCATATACCTTTATCATCTAGATGCTGATCAATGGCAAATATTGACCCCACAACTTCCTTATCCACTAAGTCACCTGTCCTATAGCAACCCACATATTTATTTTTCAGCTGCTTATCAAAATACCAACAATATTTTCCAAGTTTCTATTACAGATGGTCAAATTAACCAACTCACTAATCATCCTATAGGAGCCTTTCAACCCAATTACAATCCCGCTACCCAAGAAGTAGTTTTTAGTGGATTCTCAGCCAAGGGGTATCGGCCTCAAACTAAAAAGATACAACCCCATCCTTTTGATCCAATTACTGAAAGCCTATCCTTATCTTCCATTGCCCCAATTGTTCAACAAGAAGGCCATACTATTTCTAATCAAAACGAAATTTCCCCTTTAGAATCGTCAATAATTGGAAGTATCCCAAATTCGTTAGAATTACCCTCAGAAAAATTTAAAAAAACCTATCATATTTTTAATCCACATAGCATCCTCCCTTATATTTACCCACCAGTAGCAGGTATTAGAATTCTTTCAGACAATACTTTTAGCACCCTTTCAAGCGAATTCGCTACCTATTATAATTTTAATGAAAATAAAACAACCTATTTGGGTGAAATGGTCTATGGAGGCTGGTTTCCTCAAATCGAATGGGGTGCCGGCATTTACAATAGAAGAGCCAATTACGCTAATTTTGATATTTCCAATGACACTACGGTTGTTTTTAGTCAATACAGCACAGATTGGATAGAGAAGCGCGTCAAACTAGGAGTAAAAGTGCCATTAAGGTGGACAGCAAAAGGCTATGACACTCGAATTAGTGCAAATGTTAATTATCAATATATAGGATTAGAAGCCCCTGATGCATTAGACGATCTTAATGAAAATGCAGAGATTTTAGTAGGAAGCCTTCAGGGAATCAATAATTTGAAATCTTTCGAAAAAAATCCATTTCAAGAAGATTTCTTACACACCATTCATACTCAATTGAACTTTCAATACACAAAAAGAACAGCCATTCAAGAGTTAGGTCCTGATTTTGGGATATCAGCTCAGTTGCATAACAGACGGGCAATAGGCAAAAAATTAGATGGCAATTCTTGGCGATTAACTGGAGGAATATTTTTACCAGGTTTTTTGAAAACACACGCTTCACAGTTTCAAGTCAATTATCAAAAAGAGGCCTATCTTGACAATTATAAGTTTCCCAATACTTTTTTCAATCCCAGAGGCTATGGAGGTCAAATTGGAGATCGTTGGTTAAAATACACTGTAGATTATAAAATGCCAATTTGGTATCCGGATATAGCTTTAGGTCCATTGGCGTTTTTGCAGCGAATAAGTGCCCATCTTTTTTATGATACTGCTAAAATTTCGTTGAGAGAACCATTTAATCAAACTAGCTTAGTTAGATCTACTGGTATAGAACTTATTTTAGATGTTCGCCTAATCAGATTATTAGACTTAAAAGCAGGCGTGAGATACACTTATGCTTTTGATAAAGAGAGGACCAACAATCAGAAAAATCATCAATTTGATTTTTTTGTTCTGGGAATCAGTGGTTAAGGTTTACCGCCAAACCTTCCTCTGGTAATTTTATTCCATTGATTCAAAGGTGGTCTCTTTAATTTGAAATTAGCATTGATGAAAAATACTCCAGATACCAATACCACAGCTGCTAAAATAGATTGACCAGAAATGGTTTCCTCATTGAAAAAAGTACCTAGAAGAAGCGCCACAACAGGATTTACATAATTGGAAGTAGCTACTTTATCTGGCGTAATTCTTTTCAATAAATAATTGAATGCAGAAAAAGCAATTATGGAACCAAAAACAACCAGATAAAACCAAGACATTAAGGCTTTAGTGGTTATTTCTTGCCAATCAAATAATCGAAAGTCACCTGTTATCCAACTGATTATAAATAACCAAAAACCTGCACCAATCATTTGAACACCAACATGGATATTTGCAGAAGCAGGCCTGGGCCATCCATTTAGAAGAATCACCCCAATTGACCAGGAAAGTAAGGCTATAAATACAGCTATTAAACCTACAGCGGAGCTTTCGCTATCGAGGATTTGCTCTTGCCCAATCAAAAGAATCATTCCAACTATACCCAATATCAAACCGAATATAACTTTTATTCCAGGTCTACGCTTTTTCCAAACCCACATCATTAAAACGATAATTAACGGCTGAAATGCAACCAATAATGCAACTAGCCCCGTATCTATATATTGCTCAGAATAAACAATACTTCCAGTACCTATGGACAATAATAAAAAACCTGATATTAATCCTGTTTTAATTTCTTCCCAATTGGGTGGTAGATTGCCTCGCAAACGCCCATAACTATACAATAATAATCCAGCCGTCAAAAATCTGGAGCCAGACATTAGAAAAGGTGGGATAGATGCAATGGCAAAGTAATTAGCTAAATAAGTGGAACCCCAAACAAAATAAATGGCTATAAAAGAAAGAACAATTAATACCTTTTCATTCTGCATACCCTACAACTTCCTGTCTTCCAATACCTAAACCTTCAATTCCTGTTTCAACTATATCCCCGGGTTGTAGATAAGTGGGGGGGGTATTCCCCATCCCAACTCCAAAAGGAGTGCCTGTAGATATGATATCTCCTGGCAATAAGGTCATAAATTGACTGAGATAACTCACTATTTCAGGAACATCAAAAACTAAATCAGAGGTAAAACTATTCTGAACCTCCCGACCATTAACCTTAGTCCATAAATTCAATCGGTGGACATCCTTAATTTCATCCTTAGTAACTAAAAAGGGCCCTAATGGAGCAAAAGTATCTGCACTTTTACCTTTGACCCATTGACCTCCTCTTTCTAATTGAAAAGCTCGCTCACTGTAATCGTTGTGTAAAAGATATCCAAATACATGGTCCATTGCTTTTTCCCTAGAAACATATTGAGCCCGTTGTCCAATGACTACAGCCAATTCAACTTCCCAATCTGTTTTGACAGATCCCCGCGGTAAAACCAACTGGTCATAAGGGCCACAAATGGCAGAGGTGGCCTTAAAAAAAACAACAGGTTCCTTGGGGATTTCCATCCCACTTTCCCGAGCATGTGCTGCATAGTTAAGACCGATACATATTAACTTGGAAGGTCTGGCTAGAGGCGCTCCCCATCTTTCCGTTTCGGAAACCAAAGGCATTTTTTCCCGACGGGTATTAAAAAGCTGAGCTAATTCCTCACCCCCATCCTGACTAAAAAACCGTTCATCGAAATCAGAAATCAAGCCATTGAGACCATATCTGATACCATCCTCCAATAAACCAGGTTTCTCCAAACCAGCAGGTCCAAACCTAACTAATTTCATACCCTAAGTATTTAATCTTATAAATCCACCATCAATTGGTATTAAAGAGCCAGTTATAAAGCTAGCCTGTTTAGAGCAGAGGTAAACAGCTAAAGCAGCAATTTCTTCTGTCGTTCCCATTCTACCAATTGGTTGAGATTGGGCAAGTGCTTCAAAGGTTTCTGCCTCCCTTCCTGGATAATTTTTCGTAACAAACCCATCTACAAAAGGAGTATGCACTCTAGCAGGCGCAATACAATTACATCTTATTTGGAAAGATAGATAATCCCTGGCTACAGAATAAGTCATAGCATGAACCGCTCCTTTAGTCATACTATATGCAAATCGGTCAGGAAGTGCTACCTCAGCAGCAATAGATCCGACATTCAAAATAACACCGCCACCTTGTTCTTTCATGTGAGGAATGACTGATAACATCCCATGATAAACCCCTTTTATGTTGACGTCCACCAATTTTTGAAAGTCCTCCTCCTTAGTTTGCTCAATATTTCCAACACAAGCCACCCCTGCATTATTAATTAGTACGTCTATTTGACCATAAGTAGTACGTATGGTTCTTACAACTTTTTGAAAGGTTCCCAATTGGGTGACATCACATGGAATAAAAGAAACATCAAGTTGATTAGATTTACAAGATTCAGCCAAAGATAGGCCAGCCTCTTCATCTGTATCAAGGAAATTTACACAGGCACCGACCTTTGCAAACGCGGTAACCATAGCCGCACCAATTCCAGAACTGCCACCGGTGATGATAACAACAGCACCCTTATAATTCGAAACATCATCCATCAACCCAAGTCGCAAAAACTATTGAATTAGGCTCCTTGTAGTTTGATATACCCAAGCACCTTTAAAATCTCCCTTATAAACAGCTGCTTTCGCATCAGCCTCTTCATTAGAAAGCGAATTAAAAATACTTACTCGATATACACCACTTGAATTTCTAGGCAATTTGATGGCATTATAACCGGATGCTCTTAACCTTACCACCTCCTTCACTGCATTCACTTCATTCTTAAAGCCACCAACAATTACATGATAGTTAACACTATTCACTCTAGTATTATAGGAAACCATACCAGGTGCATTAACACTTCCTGAGGTAATAATAAATTCACTTCTTCGATTTTGGCTGAGATTAGAACAACAACTAATTGGTTCAGTTTCTCCATAACCAGAAGCAGTTAATCTATTGGGATTGACACCTAATCCAATCAATTTCTCCCGAGTAGCTGTTGCCCTTTGAGTAGATAATTTGAAATTAGCCTCGTCATTTCCTACATGGTCGGTATGAGATCGAATGTCTAGTTGTACATCTGAATTTTCATTCATGAAGCGCGCAATTTTTTGTAACTCAATCATAGATTCCCCTGTGATAGTAGCACTATTAGTAGCGAAGAGAATATTATTGAAGTCCAAAAACTCCTTTAAATTGGTTTCTTCATTCACAGGATTACTCTTAGGAACCACCATCATGGCATTCAAATTAGTTACTGCAGCATTACCTACATTTACTTTTTGCTGTCCCCCCATAATTTCATAAGAAGGGTGTTGAACCTTGATATTATATTCTGTTAAACCGCCATAATTAGGAAAGGTAAACTGGCCATTATCATCAGTAGGGGAAGAACCAACTAAGATTCCGTTTAAGTCATAAATATAAACAGTAGCTCCGCTTAATCCACCACCACCGTCTGGAATTTGGATAGCACCAGTTATCACTTGATTATTTGCCGTTGTAACTGGTACGTCTTCTTCTGAAGTAGGCTCCTCCTCAGACGACAAATCATTAGGCTCTTCGAAGGTTAAAGTCTTGGTTCTAGTATAGGTGTATATATCATCATAACCTTGGCCTCCAGGACGATTGGAGCTAAAATATCCTGTAGATCTGTCCTTGGGAGAAATGGAGAAATCATCATATCCACTATTGATTGGAGCACCCAGATTTTGAGCCTCAAAGTCAGTTCCTAATGGGTAGGCAAATAAATCTAATCCGCCTAAACCATAATGGCCATCTGAGGAAAAATACAAGACACCGTCGGGGTCTAAAGCAGGGAAAATCTCATTACCCTCAGTATTGACCATTTCACCCAAATTAACCGGCTCTCCCAAAGAATTACCCTCTATGCTTGCTTTATAAATATCCATTCCTCCAAAACCACCAGAGCGATCACTAGCAAAATACAAGGTTTCGCCATCCGCACTTAATGCCGGATGAGAAGTATTGAAATCCTCCCCGTTAATAGGTAAATCAATAGGTTCACTCCAACCATCACCCATCCAGTCTAATCGGTATATTTTTAAGGTTACTTTACCTAATTTCTTTAATTCACGTGGAGATAGGTTCATATTACTCTGTGTCAAATACATGGTCGTTCCATTCTGGGTCAAGACTGCATTCCCTAACTGTAGTTTGGAATTCTTAAACACAGGAACAGGCGTTCCACCACCTTCCATTACTAATAAATCAGTAAGAGGTTGACCAGACCAAGAATCCTCTTCCTTTTTTCCCCTATTAGAAACGAAAAATAAACCTCTAGGGGAGGCGAATGCACCGTAATCTGATTTATCTGAATTAAACCCTACAGATGCCACTCTATATGCCGTTTTATTACGAGTAATCTGTCTATCATACCATCCTCTATTTAAGTATTTTACAGCACGCTCATCATCAGGCATCATCTCGGCAAATCGATCCATCTGCGTCTCATAAACACTTTTATTGCCAAGAGACTGAGCTGATTTAGCAAATCTAAAAACCACCTCTGGATTTAAAGCACTGCTATATTGACTAGATACCTGAGCATACCATTTATTAGCTTCCGCCATATTACCAGTAAAGAAATAAGCATCAGCCAAATTAGATAAAACTTGTTGGCTACTTTCACCATCCAATACCAAATCTAAGTAAGCTTCAATAGCATTGTTGTAGGAAAGATTAGCAAAATATTCGTTGGCCTTTTCAATTTTTTTGGACTGGGCAAAACCATTTGTTAGAACCAGTGCAAAAAAAACAACCAATAAACCATAGTTTTTCATAGTTAGTCATTAAAAGAATCTGGGGGAAAATAATTTAATCAACTTTTCCGGCACCTCAAATCTCAGGAATACTTCATGAGATCCATTTTGATAGGTCCTAATTGCCGTTGTACTAAAATCATAGGCATATCCCAAATAAAAGTTATCGGTCAATTGAACACCAAGTAAAGCCATCACTGCAGAATTCAGACGATATCCCGCTCCAACAGAAAATTTATTATTGATAATGAAATCTGCAGAAATATCAATTCTTGGATCTACGCCCAATACCCCTTGGACCATAATGCCTGGCTTGAAATTAATATTGTCAGCGACCTCAAACAATCTAGCTGCGGTAACGTAATAATGAGCCACATCAGAACCATAAATCAAAGTAGCGTCTGTAGGATCAGCGAAATACTCCTGCTTAAAAATATATGGAACAGAAATTCCAAAATATCCGTTAGGAGAATAATAAAACAAACCTGCCCCAACGTTTGGCGTTAAATCTCTAGAAATATTTCTATCAAAGGCTTGATCATTCAAATCGTAATAATCTAAATCCAAGAAGTTAATATTCAATAGATTAGCCGACATTTTAATGCCTAAAGACAAGAAGTTTTCGCCTCCAAGGGCAATAGCAGAAGCAATATCAATGGCAAAATCTGTTCTATTTAAAGCTCCAATTTGATCAGATGCCACATTCAAGCCTATTCCCAAACTTTTGAAAATTCTCCCTTGTGCATTGATTAATGTAGTCCTTGGTGCTCCATCCAAACCAACCCATTGATTCCTATGGTGAACTAAAATAGACTTGGTTCCCCTAGATCCGGTATAAGCCGGATTAAAAGCAGAGGGGTTCAACATATGCATGGTATAGGAAGTCTCCTGTTGCCCATACAGGGTGGTGACCCATACTAAGCTTAGAAAAAATGTTAAAAATTTCATATTTATAAGATTATCGGTTTAAGTGAAAATATCCTTGTACTTGTTTTTCAACTCCATTAGAATCAGTATACTCAAACACATAGAAGTATACGCCGTCAGGTAAAACTTCAGAACCACCACTAGGAATCCCATAGAAATAATTTCCATTTTGACCATATCCTTGCTGCTCATATACCACCATTCCCATTCTGTTTAGAATCGTCAAATAATTATCGGGAAACTGATCAGCACCGTATATGATTAGGAAATCATTAAGTCCGTCTCCATTTGGAGAAATACCTCCAAATACTTTTACTTCCTCTGTTTCTGGAACTTGAGCATTCTTCTGAAGGTAATCCAAAATACCATCATTATTGAGGTCTATATCACCTTCATCTGAATCTAATATTCCATCATCATCTGAATCATCATCCTTGAAGTCAGGTATCAAATCTCCATCTGTATCTACCAAGCCCTCAAACTCATTAGTTAAACCATCACCATCACAATCATCATCTTTCCAAGCATCAGATAGTAGATTGATATCAATAGAAGCTACTGTTACATCGCAATAATCTAGAGTATTTGTTCCATCTATAACTTCTTGTCCATTCATGACACCATCCCCATCACAATCTGACATCAACCAGTTTGAATCTGGATTCATAACCTGACTCTGACTACTAATAACATAAGAACAAGGATCGTTAGGATCAGTCCCATCAGTCTCTTCCGTGCCATTCGTAATTCCATCTCCATCACAATCCAAAGTCAACCAACTATCTGCCTTTGAAGTGGTTTGGTTAACTACAATGTATTGGCACGCATTCAAATATCCAGTACTGTCAATAGTCTCTTGCTCATCAATAACCCCATCTCCATCCGCATCATTATCGTTGAAGTTTAAAGTACCATCACCATCTAAATCTTCAATACCCTCTTCTTCATTAGTATAACCATCCCCATCGCAATCTCCCGTATTCCAAAAATCACTCACCAAGGAATCCACTACGGAACTGGCTTTGAGACTACACTCATTTAAGTAAGACGTCCCGTCTGACTTCTCTATGGAATCTAAAACTCCATCACCGTCAGCATCCATATCTAGATAATTGGGAATCGAATCCATATCATAATCTGCAGTCCCTTCTTCCTCATTAGTATAGCCATCTCCATCACAATCACCAGTCAACCAAGATGCTGAAGGAACCAAAGTAATGGAATCAATATCAAATACACACGCATCAGTTGGATCTCTATCCATATCATCCCGAACCCCATCGCCATCCATATCTACCTCAATTGGCGCACATCCAAATGAATCTACCATAGCAATTAAAGAATCTGGTGTATTGGGGCAAAGATCAAGCGCATTGATAACACCATCTCCGTCAGCATCCAACTGGCTGGGAGAACAACCAACGGAATCCACCTGTGTCAATTCATCTGCTGGAGTATCAGGGCACTCATCGATATCATCAGTCACCCCATCGTTATCTGTATCCAATTGTTCTAATGCACAGCCAGATTCATTTACTTCTAGTCCTGGTCTGGTGAATATACAATCCTCACTTTCTAACCCATCTTCAACACCGTCGCCATCGGAATCACTATCTAAGAATCCTGGCAGTCCATCACCATCAAAATCTCCATCTAAAGAAGTATCATTATTTCCATTATCGTATTCCTCCCCATTGGATATTCCATCTCCATCACAATCAGCATCTAACCATTGTGTAGAAGGCTGTAAATCGCTAGCTAATTGACTACTTAATTCTAAATCACATGGATCAAATGGATCCGTATTATCTTCTAATTCCTGACCATTAGAAACTCCATCGCCATCACAATCAATTAGATTATTCCAGCTATCCGTTGGAGGTACTTGCTGAAGATTAGCTATGAAATCACAAGGATCAAAAGGACTGGTATTATAAGTCACCTCAATTTGATCTAATACGCCATCGCCATCGGAATCTAAATCTAAGAAATTAGGAATTCCATCTTCATCAATGTCCTTATTCCCAAGGTTTTCTAACCCATTCAACAAACCATCTGAATCGCAATCTAATGTATTCCAAGCCGAACCAGTAGTTCCCTGGTTGTCTACTTTCAAATCACATGGATCAAATGGATCTGTTCCTTCATTAACTTCATCGTAATTGGATACCCCATCTTGATCACAATCAGAGGTGCTCCAAAGGTCAGCAGTGATATCTAAGTCAACCATTTCAGGATCAAAATCACATGGATCATAAGGATCAAAACTATCAGCAACCTCTACACTATCTCTCATGCCATCACCATCTGCGTCATCGTCCAAGAAGTTGGGTTCTTCATCCCCATCAAAGTCTGTTATGCCCTCCTCTTCATTAGTCAAACCATCGCTGTCGCAATCTCCTATTAACCAATCTGAAGAAGGTTCAACTGTCCTGCTATTTACTTCAAAGTCACAATTATTCAAAGGATCGGTGGAGTCAATTAAAACTTCAATTTCATTAATGACACCGTCTCCATCACAGTCAGCATTCTTCCAGCTCTCTGCGGCAATTGCCAGTACTATGCTATTTTCTTTAAAATCGCATGGATCTAAATGATCTGTAGAATCAATAAATACCTCTATCGTATCCAAGACGCCATCGCCATCGGAATCTTCGTCCAAGAAGTTAGGAATGGTATCACCATCTATATCTAACAGTCCCTCCTCTTCGTTAGTCAGACCATCTACATCGCAATCTGATTCATTCCATAATACAGCAGGCATTTCCGTTACCTCATCCACATCCAATATACATGGGTCTAAATAGGAAGTGGAATCAACTAAAAATTCAACTGCATCCAAGACCCCATCCCCATCAGAATCCAAATCTATAAAGTTGGGAATTTCATCTTGATCGACATCTGCATACCCCTCTAACTCGTTAGAAATCCCATCACTATCACAATCACCAGCTAACCATTCGAGAGCAACTAAGGAAGCATCCACGCTAGCAACTAATAAATCACAGGAATCTACTGGATTGGTTCCATCTCTGAGTTCCTGCATATTAATTACTCCGTCTCCATCACAGTCAGCATTCTTCCAATCTTCAGATACGCTACCTTCCATTCCTTGAGTAGTGTCAATTTGAAGCTCATCTATCGAATTATAAGTTACAAAATCACAAGCGTCGAACCTATCCGTGCCATCATTCTCCTCGGTTGCATCCGGAACACCATCTCCGTCGGAGTCAATATCCTGGAAGTTAAAGAATCCATCTCCGTCACTATCGACACTGTCCATTGCTCCAAAATTAACCTCATCTCCATTATTAATACCGTCTTCATCGCAATCCAATGCCCTCCACTCCGTATTGGTAGCTGCAAAATCGAAATTATCTAGGTTAAATGAACAACCATCCAAAATAAGGGTGCTGTCTTGGTACTCTTCCAAATTAGTAATACCATCGCCATCGCAATCATCGTCCTTCCAAAAATTCATAGCAAGACTAGTATCAACTAAGGTTTGATCGAATAAACAAGCATTTAATGCAGATTCGTTATCCGCTTCTTGTTCATCCAATACACCATCTCCGTCTTTATCTGTATCATTGAAATCAGCCTTACCATCTCCATCACTATCGATATAGGTAGAATCTGTAAGGTCAATTTCCATTTCATTAAGAAGACCATCACCATCGCAATCTCCAGCTAACCAGGCTGAATCGGGTTTCAAATCCTGACTAGTAAACATTAAAGAGCAATTGTTATTGGCATCTGTATCATCAGCAACCTCATTGCCATTAGAAACACCATCTCCATCACAGTCACTAGCCAACCATGCTGCTGAAGCTAATACTAAATTCACACTATCCTGATTAAAACTACAGGAATCCAATGCCATATAATTACCAGTGGTATCATTTAATTCTTGACCATTTGTTACCCCATCTCCATCACAATCACTACCTAACCATGATGCCAATACTAAAGAGGTATTTACATTAGCTTGAACAAAAGAACAAGCACCCAATGGATCGGTCTCATCACTTATCTCAACCCCATCCGTTACCCCGTCTCCATCTTTATCTATATCGTTAAAATCAGGCATACCATCTCCATCACTATCGATATAGGTAGAATCTGTAAGGTCAATCTCCATTTCATTAAGAAGACCATCTTCATCGCAATCTCCAGCTAACCAGGCTGCATTTGGTTTCAAATCCTGGCTGGTAAACATTAAAGAACAATTGTTATCGGCCTCAGTACCATCTGTGATTTCTTTCTCATTAGAAACCCCATCTCCATCGCAATCACCAGCCAACCATGCTGCTGAGGCTAAAGTTATATTAACATGAGCTTGAACAAAAGAACAAGCATCTAATGGATCGGTAGTATCATCAACTTCCATACCATCCAAAACACCATCTCCATCTGAATCTGCATTTAAAGGATCTGTTCCCTCTATGATTTCTTCTGCATTGGTCAAGCTATCTCCATCACAATCCTCAACATTCCAAAGGGCTAAGTTTAACGTGTTACTATCTATTAAGGTAGGATCGTAGCTACAAATATTCAAAAATGCAAATCCATTTGCCATTTCTAATTCATCGCTCATACCATCCGCATCGCTATCTTCATCTAAATAATTAGCCATTCCATCTTCATCCAAATCCAATGAATCGTTTGTAGCCATAGACATTTCCATACCATTAGAAATACCATCTCCATCACAATCTAGTACTTGCCAACTCGGATCTGTTGCACCATAATCGAAACTGGACAATTCAAAATAACA